>CAZOGY010000151.1:0-7514 GCA_964579305.1 uncultured Hyphomicrobiaceae bacterium | reverse complement strand
CGATGTTTCGAACACGAACATCGACGGCCCGGGCCGCTTTGCGGCCTTGGGGCGCGAATCCGATTGGACGCGCATGCATTAGAAAGACTCCCTGGCATTAGAAAAATTCCCTGGTGTTGGACGGCGCCAAAACAGCTACGGTGTCGGCAGGTTGGTCAGACCGCGTTACTCGGATTTGATTTCATACAAACGCGATGACGCGCATCGTGAGGTGATTGTGCTCGCGTTCCTGCACCCCTCCGCAACCGGCCCTGGCAGGATAGTTGAGATTTCACAATGCTCATTGCGACGCTGCTGACATCTATAACCACGGCTCTGACGATCCTGGTGCATTATGAAGCGCTTCGGTTCGTGCATTACTGGCATAACCACCGGATTGGCGGGCTTCGCCTGAAAGTGGTGGCAGGTGTTTTTGTGCTGTTTGCGGCGCACTCGCTTGAGGTCTGGATGTTTGCTGTCACGCTTTGTATCGCGAAGGATTGGCTGGCGCTCGGCACTTTGGTGGGTACGTTTGATAATAGCTGGCGCGATTATCTCTATTTCTCGGTTGTCACTTACGCTTCTGTTGGATACGGCGACATTCGGCCGACTGGTGATATTCGCACGATCTGCGGGTTTGAAGCGCTCACGGGTATTCTTATGATGGCTTGGTCGGCGGCTTACACGGTGTTTCGCCTTCAGGCTCATTGGTATGCAAACGATGACGATAATTTCAGTATTTGATTACTGTCGAATTTGCCGTTTTAGGATCGCCGAAGCTTCATTTCAGGTCGATCGGTAATACCGGGATCGTCTGGATTTCTCACCCAAGCGGCGACCGCATCCAGCGTTGCTTCGCGGATCGATGGCGGCTCTTGTGTGGGTTCATGTTTCGCGGTCGCTAACACGAGAAGATCGGCGCCAATCGCTTTGGCAAATCGTTGGACATAATGTGCCACAACGATCGTATCGCGCATTGATGAAATCACGAGCGTGGGTATACGCGTCTGCGTTCCAAGGAATGGTCGCTTTCCCGTTTGCTTGGCGCCGGTAATCAGCCGGGGCATGGGCTGGGCGCGTTCGCGCTCAAGGACATGGTCCCAAAGCTTCATGAGCGATCGGTTGGCCTCGTGAAACCAACCATAGGTCATGCCCCACATCGTCAGTTGCGGGTTGTCGCGATAAAACTGGCATAACCACGCATGGCGCTCGGGATCGCTGCCGACGCCGCTTTTTTCAAGGGGGCGGTCGGCTGGATGGAAGCGACCGTGGCCCGGTACGAATTCATCAGACCGGCCGAGCCGGTGAATGGAAAAGCAGGCAATTAATTGTTGGGCGATGCGCCATGCCATCGTGCTGGCGGTGTTCATGGCAACGACGGGGTTGACGTAGACCAGACGCTGAAATCGTCGGGCAAATACGGGTGCTTGAAACATCGCGCGTGCGAGAAAGTGACCGCCCAGCGAGTATCCGACGGCAACGAGCGGTCTATCTTGGGAAAAGCCTCGCTGGCGTACGGCACGGAAAAGGGGCGATCGCAAAAACTCCATCAGGCTGTAGGTGCATAAATCAAAACCGTTCGGGGCAGCATGCACCTTTCTAGGGTTAGCGAGAAAGCGACCGCTGCGACCTTGGCCGGCGAACTCGAAAACCAGGATATCGCTCCCGCGCGCGTTGATATCTGCAATGGCCGGCGCGTGCTTTTCGATGGCCTCGGCCGCGCCGAGAAACAAAACATAGATCGCATGTGGTGGCGCAGCGTCAGCCCGCGGAAACCACCCAACCCGCGAAAACAAACCGCGGTGCACGTTTTCAGGATCAGCATAGCGGATTGCGGGATAGGCCGCGGCCGTCGCGGGCAGGGGCACAGACCAGATGCCGGGTCTTGTCAGGTCGATATTCCGGTCTGCGACGGGCGGATCCGCCATCGGGGCGGGGCTCTCCATATCGGCGATATCCTGATCGAGTGGCGATCATCGCATGTTACGCGAAACTGCCCGTCATGTGGGGCAACGTTTCCAGATACGCAGAGATCGCGTTTTTTGGCCGGGCCCTGCAAACACAACGCGTTGCAATGCTCTGGGAGGCCGGCGGCAACCGACCCGAAACAAGGGACGGCAGCATTGACGGCTGGAGATCTGTCATTGCCGCTGATGTCATGATCCGTCTTCTCGGCGCTCGGCGCACAGGGATGTGCAATTCAACGCCGGAGCCCGCGAAAGACCGCTTTGTGGTGCAACGCATGGCATGTGCGGGAGCCTTTGCGATGATTTGAATTATCGTGGAGCGCTCCGTCGCAAACGCTACTTTTGTCCGTCATGGTCATGGTCATGGTCACGCCGAAAGTTGACGTCATCACCGTAAGAGACGGAAAAGGCGTCGCGACCCATGCGTTCGACGATGTTGCAACTGCGCTGGCGGGGGCACGGCGGATGAGCGTGCGGAAGCTGGCTTGGCTTGAGCGGCCGCGATTTGGCCGCACGCCAACGGCACGGGTGGACTATGACACTGCAAAATGACGCGCCGTCAGTTTTGAAGCTGTCGGGCGGCTCATAGCCGCCGCACAGGTCGCATGGTTATCTGCGGGCATGGTTATCTGGACGCATGGTGATCTGGGGGGCATGGGGGCAGGCGTGGCTGTGAACGTTCGACCTGCGGCGTGCCAAGACCGCGATGCCCTATTGGCGATGATGGCTGCTCTTTCGGCCTTCGAGGCGCGGCTGGAACCCGACCGGACCGGCGAGTTGGCGCCGAATGCAGCTTACCTGGATAGCGTGTCGGAGGCTATCGCGCGGAAGGGCGGCGTGATCCTGATCGCGGAGGTCGCTGGGACGCTTGCGGGCTATGCAGCGGCTGTGGTGCAAGAGGATGCGCCCTACATCATCGCGCATTTGCGTCGGCACGCTTATATCACGGATATGTATGTGAACGCCGACCATCGCCGTCATGGCGTTGGACGTGCGCTTGCGGGCGAAATCACGGCGTGGGCGCGCGCTCAAGGCATTCATCGTATTGCTGTTGGAGCGCTTGCGGCCAACCCGGTCGCGCGCGAGGCTTATGTGCAATACGGGTTCCGGCCTTACGCCATTGAGTACATCATGGACTTGGAACCTACTGTCGGAGGCTGAGGCGTTGCGGCTCGGTCAGCCTGGGCGGCGTCACGATCTCAGCGGTGGGCGACCTCGTTGGGTTTGATCTGCGTTTTTGGGTTGGGGGAAATGGCACGATGTCGTTTGAAGGCCATTACCAGAGGTTTGGTGTCGCCATCATCGAATGGGCGCTTGAGCGGCCAGATTTGCGATCGATGGGACGGGCATTCGAAATCGGCAAACGCGCCGCGAACAAGATGGCTGCATCGCGCGTTGTGCCGGCCGATCTCGCCGATTGGCTTGAGACACACCCCGTCCTCATTGAAATCGCCGGGCGGCTGCTCGGAGATGACGCACAGCTTGTGCGCATTCAGATGGCAACCAAACCGGAAAAGCCGCACTGGTTCGTGCCCTGGCATCAGAACCGAACGATTGCACTCAGCGCGAAATCGAGCACGCCGGGCTTTCGGAATTGGACGCGCCGCGCGGGTTATTGGCAAGTCGAGCCGCCAGACGATTTGCTTTCGCAGATGGTCGACCTGCAGATCTATCTTGACGCTTGCGGCGAAAACGATGGGCCGATCGAAGTGCTTCCGGGCACGCATACGTTCGGCCGCTTGGGGCGGTCGGCGATCGGTACCGTGGCATCGACGCTGGCGCCTCAGGTTTGCCTGGCCGACGCCGGCGATATTCTTGCTATGAGCCCATTGACGGTTCACCGCACGCGGCGCGCGCGCAGTGAAGGCGGGCGACGCGTACTCAACTTATCGTTTGCCGCGCAAGGCGCGTTGCCAGCCAATCTCGCTTGGGCATCGCTGATGCCGGACGTTGACCGTGTCTGATGTGCACTGCGGCGTCTTTGACCGTCACTACGCATTGACGGGGCCTCTCTGAGAATGGCAAGCGGCGTGCGGTTGAGCGGCCGTTGGATGGGCGACATGGACTTCAGCGTAGCCAATGTTGCTGCCGTCGCGGGCGCACTTGCCTTGTTTGGCTTGGTCATCTTCGGCGGCGCGCGCTGGCTTGAGCCTCGATTGCTTTATCATCCTGATCCAACACGGATTCTGCCATCAGACATTGCGTTGGCGAACGTCCGCGAAATCCGCGTCACCTCGTTCGATGGGGCGAAGCTGGTCACGTGGCATGCGCCGGCAGAGCCTGGCCGGCCGACGCTTTTGTATTTTCATGGAAATGGTGGGCATCTGGCGGGACGCGCCGATCGCTTCGCTGCGTTTCAGCAGCGCGGTATCGGCGTCTATATGATGGCCTATCGCGGCTATTCCGGATCTGAAGGCGAGCCTTCGGAAGCCAAGAACCACGCCGATGCGCGCCACGTGTATGACACGTTGATCGCAGATGGCATGCAGCCGGCTGATATTTTCTTGTTCGGAGAGTCACTTGGTACCGGCATTGCCGTCCACCTGGCGCATGATGTCGCGACAGGCGGCGTGGTATTGGACTCGCCTTACACGTCCATCGTGGAGATCGGGGCCCGCGCCTATCCGTTCTTGCCGGTCCGCCTGATGATGCGCGATCGTTATGAAAGCAATCGCTGGTTTATCAGCAAGCTTTCAGCGCCAATTCTTATTGTGCACGGCGGACGCGACGGTGTGGTGCCTGTCGAGATGGGCAAGGAGCTTTTTGCGATGGCAACCGCGCCAAAGAAGCTATTGCTTTACCCAGACGCCGGGCACGTCAGACACGCGCCGTACGGTTCCATCGAGGCGATCTCGGACTGGGTGTTGGCTGTGCATGCCGCTGCAGCGCAGCCTGGAAAAGACGCAGAGTAGGCGCGCAGCACGTGGCGTGCCGCTACGCTTAAGACCACCCAGTCGCGCAATCGGAAGCGCGGTCAGCGACCGCCCGGCTTGCCCTTGCCCTTTGACGGCAACAGGCCTTCACGCTGCGCACGCTTGCGCGCCAGCTTCCGGGCGCGGCGCAGAGCTTCGGCCTGCTCGCGGGCCCGTTTTTCGGACGGTTTTTCGTAATAATTCCGGAGCTTCATCTCACGGAAGATGCCCTCGCGCTGCATTTTCTTCTTCAGCGCTTTGAGAGCCTGGTCGACATTGTTGTCTCTGACGAGGACTTGCACGCGGCTTGACCTGCCTTTCTGGTGTTTCGTTGTCGGCACCTCAGCGCTTCTGCCCGCCGGGTGCGTTTGCGTAACGCGATATGCGCCGCAACGTTCACGCGCGGCGAAAACAGAGCCGCCTCTTTACGCCACAAGTGAGCCGCCGTCCAGAGGGCGAGGTGCCTACAATCCTGCTTCGCGATAAGCGCGCAGGATCACTCAGCCTTGGCTAACAATCGGTGAATGCGATTGACGTGGCCCATCTTGCGGCCGGGACGTATCTCCGCTTTACCGTACATGTGCAGCCGAGCGCCGAGCTCAAGGGACAATTCTGGCCAGGACAGCGCGTCGGGCCCAATCAGGTTGTCCATGGTCGCATCGGCAAATCGCGTCGTGGGGCCGAGCGGCCAGCCGGCAATGGCTCTGATGTGGTTTTCGAATTGATCGCAACCACAGGCGTCCATCGTCCAGTGTCCCGAGTTATGGACGCGGGGGGCGATCTCATTGACCAGAAGTCTTGGCATGTCGGGCGGATGGCCGTGGCCCAAGTCGAACAATTCCACTGCTAGGACGCCGACATAATCGAGGGCATCGGCGATTGTCCGGGCGATCGTTGCGGCGTCTGCTTCGACATCGGCTGGCAAGCCCGACGGGACCGTTGAGCGGCGCAGAATGCCATCACTATGTGTATTGCGCGGGACTGCGTAGGAGACGCTGTGTCCGGACCGGTCCCGCACGAGGATCACGGAAACTTCGCACGCGAAAGTGATCTGTTTTTCCAGGATGGCGGGTGCTTGACCAATGGCGTCCCAGGCCGCCGCGGCCTCTTGCGCTGACGCCAATCGGGACTGGCCCTTGCCATCATAGCCAAATCGCCGCGTTTTCAGGATCGCAGGCGCCGACCAATCTCGCATCGCCGCTTCAATGTCGTCTGAGCTGTCGACGCGCGCGAACGGGGCAACGTCCAGACCGGCCTCGCGGATGAAGGTTTTTTCCACAAGCCTGTCCTGGGCCACTTCGAGGCATCGGGCCGATGGCGCCAGCGGCACCTTCGCGCCGAGGGCCTCGGCGGCGGCAACGGGCACGTTCTCAAATTCATAGGTCAAGACATCGGCGCCTGCTGCGAATGTGTGCAGGGCTGTGAGATCGTCAAAGCTGCCGCGCGTCCCGGACGCGACATCAAAGGCGGGGGCGTCGTCACGGTCGGCAAAGACCTTGCAGCGCAGCCCAAGACGCGCGGCTGCCAAGGCCAGCATCCGCCCGAGCTGGCCGCCACCGAGTATGGCGATCGTTGCCCCGGGCGGCAGTGGCCACGGAGCGCCAGTCCGGTTCGCCATCTCAGACTTGGTTGGTATCTTGAGGTCATGCGTCATCGATCGGCCGTTCATCGACGCTTGCGGTGCGCGAAGTGCGCCAGTCATGGAGCCGTTTGCCCAAGTCAGGGTCGGCCAGCGCAAGGATGCTTGCCGCGAGCAGCGCCGCATTGATGGCACCAGCCTTGCCGATCGCGAGTGTGCCGACCGGGACACCGCCTGGCATTTGCACGATCGACAACAGGCTGTCTTGCCCCTTCAGGGCGGCGCTTTCGATCGGCACGCCGAGCACGGGCAGTGTCGTGAGCGCTGCGACCATGCCGGGGAGGTGAGCGGCCCCGCCTGCACCGGCGATGATGACATGGAACCCGTCAGCCTGGGCCTGTTTTGCGAAAGCATACATGCGGTCGGGCGTGCGGTGCGCCGACACGATCCGTACGTCATGCGGCACCTGAAGTTCGCTGAGCAGTTCTTGCGCATGACGCATGGTTGGCCAGTCAGACTGGCTGCCCATGATAATCGCGACTTTAGCACCGTCCGCCGGCGCTGGCTGTTCTGCCATTCCTGGGCTCCTCGCTCTGGCCCGGCCAGAAAGAAGCGGTGGAGCTAATCAGTGAGGCAGCGGTTTGACAAGCCTCATGCATGGCGCGGGTGGATTTCCCGAAGGCAGGCGTCCTGCGCCGTCAGCGCGTGACGACAGCAATGACGTTAAGCGATGATATCGGGAAACAGACGGTCTTCCAGTTGGATGATCTGATCCTTGATCGCCAGCTTCTCTTTCTTGAGGCGGCGTATGGCGATCTGGTTGGGCGTGGACAGAGCCTCCAATGCGATGATCCGGCTGTCCAGTTCCCGATGCTGCGTGCGCAGATCCGCCAGTCTCGCACGGAGCTGTTCCTCGTCTGGCTCGCCCATTGCCGCTGACCACTCCAGAATCGTCTGACCGCTGCGGCGACTATCCCAGCTTCGCGGCGACTTGCAAGGGCGAGCGTGTCAGCGACGCTGACAGGGGGCGCCATGCAAACGCCAAGTCCGCCAATTCACAGGCCGACGCCGCGCCCC
>CAZOGY010000150.1:0-7731 GCA_964579305.1 uncultured Hyphomicrobiaceae bacterium | reverse complement strand
CAATCACGTCCCGGCTCCGGTCTCCTAACTCCCAGACTCCTAACTCCCAGTCTCCACGCGAGGTGAGGCAGCAGAACCTCCCCGCCAAACAACGCAAGGGTAAAGACGAATGAGACACCGCAAAGCCGGTCGCCGTTTCAGCCGCGACAGCGGCCATCGCCAGGCCATGTTCTCCAACATGGCGGCTTCCCTCATCAGGCACGAGCAGATCGTCACCACGCTGCCGAAGGCGAAAGACCTGCGCCGCGTCGTCGAAAAATACATCACGCTCGCCAAACGCGGTGACCTTCACGCGCGCCGCCTCGCCGCCGCCCGCCTGCGCGATGAAGACATGGTCAAGAAGCTGTTTGAGGTGCTCGGCCCGCGCTACAAAGACCGCAATGGCGGCTACACGCGCGTCCTGAAAGCCGGCTTCCGCTACGGCGACAGCGCACCGCGCGCGGTCATCGAACTCGTCGACCGTGACGAGACAGCCAAAGGCGCCGACGACATCGCCCGCGTCGAAGCCGAACGTGCTGCCGAAGGTGCATCAGTAAGCGCTTGAGGTCAGCGTGCCGGGGTTTGTCGAATGAACCGGATAGGGGGCTGGCAGTCGCCACACTCCCTACTCGGTAAACCCCCATTCCCGCGCGTCTCATCTCTTCCATTTTTCCGGTTCGGCGCGCAAAGTCGCGCCCATGACCGACCTCTTCGGCACACCCGAACCTGCAGCCCCGCCGGCGGACCAGCCGCCGCCGGACGACGCGACCCGGCCGCTAGCCGATCGCTTGCGACCCAGAACGCTGAGCGATATCGCCGGTCAGGATCATATTGTTGGGCCTGACGGCACGCTGACCCGCCTTCTAGCCCGAAAGCATCTGCCAAGCCTCATTCTTTGGGGGCCGCCTGGCACCGGCAAGACGACCACGGCGCGGCTTCTGGCCGGCCAAACCAATCTCGCCTTCGAACAAATATCGGCGATCTTTTCCGGCGTGCAGGATCTGCGCAAAGCGTTTGACCGGGCCAAGACGCGCCGCAAAGCCGGCCAGGGCACGCTGCTGTTCGTCGACGAGATCCACCGCTTCAATCGCGCCCAGCAAGACAGCTTCCTGCCCCACATGGAAGACGGCACGATCGTTCTTGTCGGTGCGACGACGGAGAACCCGTCGTTCGAATTGAACCCCGCCTTGCTCTCGCGCGCGACGGTTCTGACACTGAACCGTCTGGATGCCTCGGCCCTTGAAAACCTGCTCCAGCGCGCCGAGGCCGAGGTCGGCCGCAGCCTGCGTCTCACGCAACCAGCGCGTGCTGCTCTCATGACCATGGCCGATGGCGACGGCCGCGCATGCCTCAACCTTGCCGAAGACGTTTTCGAGGTCGTGTCCGACACCGAGCCGCCGCTCGATCCCGACGGCCTCGCCAGCCTCGTACAGCGACGCGCGCCGCTCTATGACAAGGGCCAGGACGGGCACTACAACCTGATTTCGGCGCTCCACAAGGCCGTTCGCGGCAGCGATCCGGATGCAGCGCTTTATTGGCTGTGCCGCATGCTCGATGGCGGCGAAGATCGATTGTTTTTGGCGCGCCGGCTCGTGCGCATGGCGGTGGAAGACATTGGCCTGGCCGATCCGCAGGCGCTGACGGTCGCCAACGCGGCAAAAGATGCATTCGATTTTCTTGGCTCACCTGAAGGCGAATTGGCTCTTGCTCAGGCCACGATTTATCTCGCGACCGCGCCCAAATCCAATGCTGGTTATGTCGCTTACAAATCTGCGATGCGCGCCGCCAAAGCGCACGGAAGCCTCGCCCCGCCCAAACATATTTTGAATGCGCCAACCACACTCATGAAGGAAGAAGGCTACGGTGCGGGCTATATCTACGATCATGACACCGAACATGGCTTTTCCGGCCAAAGTTATTTTCCCGACGAAATGGATCGTGAAACATTTTATGATCCGCCAGAGCGCGGGTTTGAGCGCGAAATCAGGAAGCGGCTTGCATTCTGGTCCGCGCGCCGCGCTGAGCGGTCCACCAACGCAGATGACCGGTGATTTCGCCGCGGCGGCGATCTGCAAGGCACCCCATCACGTTTCGTGCGCATGACCGATACGCACACAACCGACGCTGAGCGGCCCAGCGAACATCCTGGCCGCGTCAACGTGTTTTATGACGGAAGCTGCCCGTTATGCCGCAGCGAGATCGCGTTCATGGCCCGCCAGGACGGTTCGGAGGCGCTGAATTTTCGCGACATCTCTCAGCACAAGGGCGAAGTTGTCGATGGCCTGAGTTGCCAGCAGGCCATGGACCGGATGCACGTGCAAAAGCCCAACGGCGAAATCGTCGCCGGTGCACGCGCCTTTCTCGTGATGTGGGGCAGCTTGCCGAAGTACCGTTGGATTGCGCGTGCACTTTCCACGCCGCCATTGCCCACGGTTTTGGAAGGCTTGTACCGCGCTTTCCTCGTCATCCGACCCAGTTTGCAGTGGTTAGCGCGCCGCAACGCAACCAGTGAACGCACGCGATAAATTGCGTCATCTTGCGCGGCGCACGTCAGCCCGGTGCGCGTTCTCAACCCAAGCTTGGATGCGTTCGGCAGGCGGCGGCGTACCGTCCCGCAAATAGCGTTGGCCCGCATTGCTCACGGCAAAGCGCAGCACGTCCGCTTGCACATCCGCAAGATCGGCAACCTGTAGGTCCGTCACCGTGCGATAACCAGCGCCCACCAGCAATTGCGCATGCGTGACCCGCAATTGCGGGACCATGAGCATCAGCCCGCACTGGTCTTGCATGTCTGCAATCAGGTCCGCGTTGAGATGCGGCGTCGCCAGATCGGCCGCCAAATCATCGGGTTCGGCGCTGAGGAAGTCGCGGACGGATCGGATGCCAATGGCGCGAAAACGCTCTGCGGTCCGTGGCCCAATCGACGGCGCTTCAACGATGTCATCGTCAATTTCGAGATAGAAGCGATCGTCGCGTTGTGACTGATCCTGTGACAGATCCTGTGGCTGATTTTCTGCGCGGCCTGCGGTTCCAGACTGCTGCCGCCAGACAGCGTCCGCGTCGTCGCAAGCCATGTCATTGTCAGCACAAGCTTCTGAGGCCGCCGCAGCCTGATGGGCGGCTTCATACTGCGAAGTTGCACCGCTATCTCGGTCATCATCGCGGGCCTCGCCAGCGGCCTGCGAGCGCAGGGACATCGGTGTTTGGCGGCCATCAGCAAGCCGCTCAATGGCGTCGGTGAGGCGCGCAATTGCTGTTTCGAGGCCCGACAGCCGCGCATCGAATTGCGCTTCAAAACGCGCAGCGCGCTGGCCCTGTTCTTCGCGCAGCGCCGCAACCTGGCCAATCAGTTGTCGAACCCCGCCCTCCAGCAAGTCGGGGTCAGTCTTCAAGCCCAGTGCATCGCCATCTATCGCGCCGTTTTCGACTTCCATCGACACGCCATAATCGTCGCGGTCCGCTGACGTCACGACTTCAACGGTTGCTTCCCATTCGTCGACCTCATGCGGGGCGCTCTCCAGATCGTCCACCGCCGCTGATGCCACACTTTGCGCGATCAGACGTGAGCCACCGCCGTCTTGGTCGATTGCCGATGGCCCTGTTGCCCGCCGCGGACTTTCCACGCCACTCAGGTCCATGACGAAATCGAGCACCGGATGCGCAACCGCACCGCTTGCAAGGCCATCTGCCAAATCTTCAAGCTGAATGACCGGGCGCGCAGGCCGGCGCTGTGTTGCACGATCGACGGCGTGCTGCAGAAGCATACCGATCGCGCGGTGTTCCGCCTGCCCTGACAGAAGAAGGCCGCGTTGGCGCAGTTCCGACGCGTTTGCAATACCAACCCGCAGGTGTCGCCGCAGCGCCGAGGCCGGGACCTGAACGGCATCCAGGCACGGCGCTGCCGTGATCATGCGCGAGAACGCATAAACGATGTGGACCAGACCGGGCTCGGCGACGCCGCTGCGTTCGGCATCGGCTTCGGCACCTTCTAGCAGTTCCAAAACCAAGCCATCGAATTGCGGAGCAGAGCGCGAAGGTTCGGCAGGTTGGCGCTCTGTCTCGATCATGCGTTCGGCCGGATCCCGCGCCAGCGCCGGCTCATCGACGTTGGCAGGTTCAGGCGTTCCTGGCGATTGTGCATCACCTGGACCCATCTCTATCGCGGTTGGAACTTGCGGCGTCTCGGTTTGGTTGGCGCCACATGTGCATGCGATCGGACGGTGCGTGTGTTTCGGCAAATTCATGAGCGCTCGCGGGCCTTTCACGGTCAAATTCGACGCCGAAATCGCTATGCGACTCGCGGCAATCGAAAAACCGTCCGAGCGTTTTCGCCGCCGTTACGCGTTCTGACTGCGGTTTAACAGTCTCTGTTTGACCAGCGGTGCGCCTTGGACAACCAACGTTGCCGAAAACAGTAATGCGGCGCCGATCCAACCAATCCAGGTGAGCCGCTCCCCAAGCATGGTCGCGGCAAAAAGCGCTGCAAAAACCGTTTCAAGCGAAACGATGATGGCGGCCTCGGAGGCCTGGGCATGGCGCATGGCCACGGCAAGCAAGGTGAAAGTCAGCGCGCTGGACAACACGCCAACAAACAGCAACTCCGGCCACGCTGCGATCAATCCCGATAACCGGATCGGCTCAAACGCAAGTGCGCCGATGACGGCAAGCGCACCGGTGCCCAGGAATTGGATTGCCGTGAATGCCGTCGGACTATTGTGCACGGATGCGCGCTCGATGACGACCATGTGCGCGGCCCAGAATATGGCAGAGATGGCAACCAGAATGTCGCCCGTCGATAATCCGCCGATGGTACCGCCGCCCAAAAACCAGGTGCCGACGAAAGCCATCGCCACGGCAAGCCAAATATGCGCTTGCGGTTGGCGCCGAAAAAACATCCACACCAACAGCGGCGTGACAATCACATAAAGCCCGGTCAAAAACCCGGTATTGGTGACGGTCGCAGTCACCAGACCGATTTGCTGCAAGGCCCCGCCAAGAAAAAACATAACGCCGCCAAGCAGGCCCACGCGCCAAAGCCCGGCTGGAAAGGTCGGCGTCTGGGCGCGTCGCTCATAGAAGGCAAGCGGGAACAGAATAATGCACGCAATGGCCGATCGCACCGCGACAAACAGCAGAGGGCCAATGTGCGCCATCGCTGTCTTTTGGTACACAAAGGCGAGGCCCCAGATGGCCGCAATCGCAATCAGCATCAAATTCGCAGCGGTGCGCGACATGGGCGGGTCCTTGCAGTCAGCTCAATGATTGTGGCGCATCACAAGCCGGCGGTTTGTCGGTTCGGCGCAATGCCAAGCGGCGGGCGAGCAGGCGCCGGCGCTCCGCCAATGTCAATCCCGGCAACGGTCATAGCCGACCGCAGCACAATGGCGGCAGAACGCGCCGCCACCGGAAGGAGCACAAAGCCAATGAGTACAAGTCGCATCGCACTGGTGACGGGCGGCAACCGGGGGATTGGCCTGGAAATCGCGCGGGCGCTTGGACATCGCGGGTTGCTGGTTGCGATCGGCGCCCGCAACTCTGCTGAAGGCCAGCTTGCCGCGGATCACCTCCGCTCCCAAGGGCTCGATCCCGTCGTCGTGGCGCTCGACGTGACCGATGAAATGAGCGTGCGCGCGTCCGTGGCGCAGGTCCAAGACTTGTTTGGCCGCTGCGATGTGCTGGTCAACAATGCGGGCGTTCTGTTGGACCGCAGACCCGGTGAGACGTGGACCGCGACAGCCGATATCGCGATCTCTGATGTCTGGCGTACGCTCGACGTCAACACCGTCGGCGCGCTGCGCATGATCCAGGCTGTCCTGCCGCTGATGCAAGCAAATAACTACGGCCGGATCGTCAACATGTCATCCGGCCTCGGTCAGCTCAGCACCATGGGCCATGGCTCACCGGCCTATCGCATGTCGAAAACAGCGCTGAACGCGCTCACCCGCACCCTGGCTGCGGAACTGGGCGACGGCCCGATCAAGGTCAACGCCGCCTCGCCCGGGTGGGTCCGCACGGAAATGGGCGGCCCGCAAGCCACAAGCACGGTGGAAGAGGGGGCCGACACGGCGGTTTGGCTGGCAACACTGCCTGAGGACGGGCCGACCGGCGGGTTCTTTCAAGATCGCCAGCCGTTCCCCTGGTGAGCGGCACGGCGCGTTTGGTCAACGCCGGACCCGTGATTGTGATCGCGACGTGACGGGCTTGCTGCTTGTTGCTTGCGCCACGAAACCAATCTCCCGGACACGCGTATTGATCAGGCGCCGCAAAAGCGGGCACCCAAACGCGGACGGAAACAACCGGCAGACCAAGCGAGAGGACCAAGCATGACAGGCACTTACGGGACATCGCTTGATGATTTCATGTCGCAACTGCGCGACCGGACCGAAGGCGAGGTCGAATTTCATCAGGCGGTGCAGGAAGTCCTGCAAGACATTTTTCCTTTGGTTTCCGACCGTGCCGAGTACCACGACCTTGCCTTGCTGGAGCGATTGACCGAACCCGATCGGATCGTGACATTCCGCGTCACCTGGGAAGACGACAACGGAAAAATCCAAGTCAATCGCGGCTATCGTGTGCAGTTTAATTCTGCGATTGGTCCCTATAAAGGTGGTTTGCGGTTTCATCCGAGCGTGAATATCTCAGTGCTGAAATTTCTGGCATTTGAGCAAACGTTCAAGAACGCGCTGACCGGGTTGCCCATGGGTGGCGGCAAGGGCGGTTCTGATTTTAATCCCAATGGTCGGTCGGACCGTGAAATTATGCGGTTTTGTATGGCGTTTATGACCGAGCTTCACCGTCATATTGGGCCGAATATCGACGTTCCCGCCGGCGATATTAATGTGGGCAGCCGGGAGATCGGTTATCTCTTCGGCGCTTACCGCCGGATAACGAACGAATTTGAAAGTTCGCTGACCGGCAAAGGCATCTCGTATGGCGGCAGTCAGCTTCGGACCGAGGCGACCGGGTTTGGTCTGATGCACTTCACTTGCCACATGCTGGATCACTGCGGCGATGGCCCGTCGGGCAAAACCATCGCGATCTCAGGGGCCGGCAACGTCGCCACCCACGCCGCTGAAAAAGCGATCAATATGGGCGCCAAAGTCGTCACACTATCCGACAGCCGCGGCTTCATCCATGATCCGCAAGGCCTTTCGCTTGAAAAGGTGCGCTGGGTCCAGCGCCACAAGGAACAGGCTGGCGCAAGCCTGGAGGCCTATGTCGACGAGTTTGGCGGCGACTGGCACGCTGGCCGCAAGCCCTGGGATGTGCCCTGCGACATCGCGTTGCCGTGCGCCACGCAAAATGAATTGGACGGTGATTGTGCAGCCAAACTGATCGAAAATGGCTGTAAGCTCGTCGCCGAAGGCGCCAACATGCCAAGCACAGTGGCAGCAATTGGAAAATTCCGCGACGCTAAAGTCCTCTATGGCCCAGCCAAGGCCGCTAACGCGGGTGGCGTTGCCGTATCGGGCTTGGAAATTTCACAAAACCAAATGCGCAAGTCCCGTTCGCGCGATGATATCTCCAGCGAATTGCACGCCATTATGCGAGACATTCACAATGCCTGCGTGGCAAGCGGCGAAACGTCGAACGGTTATGTCGATTATGCGCGCGGCGCCAACGTCGCAAGCTTCCGAAAAGTCGCCGACGCGATGATCTCGCAAGGCGTCCTGTAGTCGCCAGAAATTCGCTAATGAATGTCGCGTCCAATCGGATTCACGCCCCAAGGCCGCAAAGCGGCCCGGGCCATCG
>CAZOGY010000149.1:5949-7842 GCA_964579305.1 uncultured Hyphomicrobiaceae bacterium | reverse complement strand
ACGGCCTGCGCAACCGTGATAGATGTCGCGATCCGCGTTGCGTTGGCCGCGTCGAACCCCGCACTGGCCAGTTGACCAATCAAAATGAGGCCGCAGCCGGCGCCAAGCACGGCGACAACCGTTGGCGGCATCAGGACAATCGCCGGCACGCCAAATGCCGCCATCGTATCCGCGCCCACCGTCAAAGCCGCGCCCGCGCACACCATCCCAATGAAAATCAAAAGTCCGCCCAGCACGGTGAGCAATAAGGCCACCGCGCGTCCAGCCACATACTTGGGCCGCGCGACCTGGCCTGGCATGACCATGCCCATCCGCAGACCAGTACCGCCGCTTGTCACCGTGCGCGCTTGCGATGCAGTAACATCGGCCTCCCGGCTTTGCGCCACCGGCTGACGGCCGCGCACGCTCTGGCCGGACTGATACCCCTCCGCCGGGCCCGCGCCACGCGGCGGCTCTGAGGCAAACCCGCCATCTTGAGCCGCTGCCTGCAACCGATCCTGCATGGATCGAAACTGCGCTTGACTTGACGACGGCGAAGGCCCGCTTTGCGATGGCGCTGAACGCGGTGTCTCGTCCGGCGGCGGCGGTGCTCCAAAACCTGGGGTCGTTCCGAATGCGGGCTCAATCCGCTGTTGGCCATGGATCGGCGGGCGGCCGCGCGGGTCGCTTGCGACGTGTGCCGAGGACGGAGAAGGCCCCAGTCCTGCAACATGTCCTGAAGCATGTCCTGAAACCTGTCCGGGCCCGTGTCTTTGACCTTGTTCATGTCCGTGCGCTGGCCGGATTGCGTCGTGCCGATCGGCCCCGCTTTGCTGCGGCTGGGCTTGCGCCGTCGCGCCACTCAAACGCGCAAGCGCCTGGCGCGCCAGGCTGGCTTCCGGCGCCTCACCCATATGTGTTGCCACATGGTCGTAAAACTGGCGCGCGTGATCGAGGCGGCCTTCGTGTTCCGCGCGCAGACCGGCTGCATAGATCTGCGCCGGAGAGAATTGCGACTGCGCTTCAGACATTCTGCGCCTCGATGGGAACGAGCAAGGAAGGGGCGTCGGCACTTGTCTTCGTTTCGAGGAGATGATCGGCCAAGCGCGCGTTCGGCTCAATCGGAAGTTCGTGGCAACGCCCGCGGTAGCGATCCGCTGTGGCCTTCAAGTGCGCATAACGCGCCAGCACGCCCGATCACCGCTGCCGAACCGCAACTGGCAGCACGACGCGTCCACTCCACGGCCGCACGGCTTGCCACGTTTCAGCATCGTCCACGTCGGCCAACGTCGCGGCTTTGGCCACATGATCCGCCCCGCCAAGACGCGCCACGGTATCTGATAACGCAGACGCACTTGACCACCGCACGCCACCAAACGCCCGTGGCACCTTCGGCGCGCGCGCATACCCGACCGACCAAAATCCACCGTCTGGCGCCGGACCAAGAACAGCACTCTGAGACCCCAGACGGGCAAAAGCGTCCGCAACATCTTGCGGACAAATCGCTGGAATATCGGTTCCGATGATCAGGACCGGTCCCGGCACGCGACGCCGCCCACCCAGCGGATGGTCCATGACCTGCTGCATGCGGGCACCCAGATCCCCGTTGGATTGCGCGATCCGCCAAGTCCCCGCCGGCAGCGCGGCCGTCATCAAATCTGGCTGAGGCGCGATCGCGAGCACGGTGTGCCAACGCGGATCCCGTTGCAATCTGCGCACAAGCGCTGGCACCGCACTCCGGAAAAAACGCGTTGCCGTAACGGGACCAATCTGCCGGCCAAGCCGTGTCTTGACGCGTCCCATCACCGGCGCCTTGACCATGATTGCGAGGATCGGGCGATGGCGCGACGCGAAAGTTTTGCCGGTTCTGGACCGCATCGGCGCAAATCGCGTCGGCGGGCCCCGCAGTGGTTT
>CAZOGY010000149.1:0-5849 GCA_964579305.1 uncultured Hyphomicrobiaceae bacterium | reverse complement strand
CGAAATCCCGTCAGCGTAGACCGTAGAACCGCGCAATCGTGCGGTTCGGCAGGCGCAGGTAAAACATCGCAAGACATGTCCAGTTGCGTGCAATGCGGCGCATATAGCCTTCACGGCGGTAGCGGATCGCACTGGTGACCGCCCGACTGCGCAGAATGATCGTGCGCGATCGCCCGAGCCGCCGGATAAGATCCACATCCTCCATCAGATCCAACGGTCGATAGCCGCCAACAGTGCCGTACAGACGGCGCGGGATCAGCAAGCCCTGATCGCCGTAAGGCAGACGGAACAGCGTGCACCGCGCGGCAACGCCAGCCTCAATCATGCGGGGCAGAAACCCCAGGTCATCAAGGGCGAAGCGGAACGCGGCTGCAGCCTCTGGGCGGGTGCCGGTATTGATCCGCTCCATGAACGCGGCCACTTCGTTCTCCCAGCCGGTCTCAAGAACCGTGTCGGCATGCAGAAACAAGAGCCAGTCGCCGCGCGCAGCTTCCGCGCCTGCGATCAATTGGCGGCCGCGCCCCCGCTCGGTCGTGATCAACGTTGCGCCTGCCGCGTCAGCAATCTCAGCAGTGCGATCGTCCGAACCACCGTCGACGATGACCACATCACGGATGACGCCCGCCACAACCGCCGGGACCAGAGCAGACAGCGTTGCCGGCAGCCCGGCTTCCGCATTGAGCGTTGGGATAACAACAGAAATCATTCGCGTGCCCTTTACAGCGGCTGGAAACTAGCTGTTTCGCACGAACTGCGATAGTCATAATGTTCTTTATTTGTCCAAAATGTTCATGCTAGGTATCTCCCCGACACGCAATGCGGCCTTGCCCTTTGGTCGAAGACGCATGCTGATGGGTTTTCTGCGCCGGCGTGCGGACCAGCCCAACAACGGTCATCGCTTGGCCGAGGTGGGCACAGGGAGAGGGCGAGGGTGAACACGAGACAAGGATGAGCACGCGGATGTCTCAAGAGCGATATGCGGCGTTTGACGACAGCCCTGCAGATGCCGACGGTCCAGACGTCAGCCTCGTGGAGGCCGACCGTCGCCGAGGTCGCGGGGCGCGCTCAAACCGGACCGGGCGTTTTGAACGCCAACTGCGCAACGACATCGACGATGGATGGGGCTCATTGGACGGTCTCTCTGCCTTCCAAACCAAAGTGCATGCCGAGACGGCCAAATCCATCATTGCGACTAACGATAGCCCTGACCTCTCGTTCGATCGGTCCATTAATCCCTATCGCGGCTGTGAACACGGGTGCAGCTATTGCTATGCTCGCCCGACACATGCCTTTTTGGGCCACTCGCCAGGTCTCGATTTCGAAAGCGAGCTTTACGCCAAGACCAACGCCGCCGAACTTCTTCAAAAGGCGTTTGCAGCGCGGGGCTACACGCCAAGGACAATCGCGCTTGGCGCCGTGACGGACCCCTATCAGCCCGTCGAGCGGACCTGGCAAATCACCCGCCAGGTCCTTGAGGTTTTGGAGACGGCCGGCCACCCAGTCGGGATTGTAACAAAATCAGCCCTCGTTTTACGCGATATCGATATCCTTGAGCGGATGGCGCGGCGCAGGTTGGTCAAAGTCGCGATCTCGGTGACGACGCTCGATCGGACCGTCGCACGCAAAATGGAGCCACGGGCCGCCACACCGCAGCGCCGACTGGCAGCCTTGCAAACCCTCAGCGAAGCGGGGGTGCCGACATCCGTGATGGTCGCGCCAATCGTGCCAGGCCTGACTGATCACGAGACCGAGCGCATCTTGTCTGCGGCCGCCGACGCCGGCGTCAGTGGCGCCGGCTACGTGTTGTTGCGCATGCCGCTGGAGATCAAAGACCTGTTCCGCGAATGGCTGGCGACGGAATTTCCCGATAAGGCGAACCGGGTGCTCCATCTGCTCCAATCGATGCACGGCGGGCGCGATTACCGCTCAGACTTCGGGCTGCGCCAACGCGGGACCGGCCCCTATGCACGCCAGATCGCACAACGGTTCCGGTTGGCCAGCCAACGGCTTGGCCTGAATACGCGCGACATGCGCTTGGCCACCCATCTTTTCAGACCACCAGTGAACCGCGACGGCCAGATGAGCTTACTGTGATGCCCCATCAGGTCAAAAAGTGCGAACCCGACGCAAAGGATTTGACCACCCGTGCCGACCAGCGGATCGTCAAGCGCACACAGCAAAACGATTCGCGTCCATGGCACCGACATTTGAAATTGAACTGGCCGAACGCCGGATCCTTGGTGGCGAGGTCTGCGGCGTTGACGAAGCCGGACGCGGCCCGTGGGCGGGGCCGGTTGTGGCCGCCGCCGTGATCTTGCAGCCCGATGCGATCCCAAGCGGCCTGAACGATTCCAAAGCGCTGTCCGAAGCTGCCCGCGAGACGGCTTTCGAAGAGATCACCGCGTGCGCACGCTGCGCTGTTGCCATGGCCGACGTGGAGCGGATCGACCGCGACAATATTTTACGCGCAACCCTGTGGGCCATGCAGCAAGCCGTTGCACAACTCGATCCGCCCCCCGTTTTGGCCCTCATCGATGGCAACAGGGTCCCGCACTTGCGCTGCCAGTCCCGCGCCATCGTGCGCGGCGATGCCCGTTGCCTGTCGATCGCCGCAGCCTCGATCGTTGCCAAAGTCACGCGCGACCGGATGATGCGCGAGCTGGGCCGCGAATGGCCGGGCTATGGCTTTGAAAAGCACAAAGGATATGGAACAGCCGAGCACCGCGCGGCGATTGCAAAAAACGGCGTGACCCCGCATCACCGACGCTCGTTCCGCCCAGTCCAATTGGCCATCGCGCTCGGCTAAAGCGTGTCGCATGAAATGCGCCTCGCTTTCGCTCTGTTTCCAAGCAGCCAAACGGTCTAGAACAGCGGCCCCGAGTAGCATAGGCGGCCGCGTGAGCGTGCCCGCCGCACCCGTTGAGTACCTGCGTATGCCCCGGCCTCCACGCGCAAAGCCTGCCATCAAGTCCAAACCCGGCGCCAAGCAAAAGGTCCCGCTGAACACTGTCCTGAACGAAGATTGCCTGGACGGCCTCAGGCACCTGCCGGATGCATGTGTCGACCTCGTGTTCGCTGATCCACCGTATAACCTGCAATTGCCCGGACATCTGCTGCGTCCCAACAATACGGTCGTCGACGGTGTCGACCAGGCGTGGGATCAGTTCGCATCGTTCGCCGAGTACGATACCTTCACGCGCGCCTGGCTCGGCGAATGCCGCCGCATCTTGAAACCGGACGGGGCAATCTGGGTCATCGGCGCCTATCACAACGTGTTTCGCCTCGGCACGGCGCTCCAGGACCTCGGCTTCTGGATTCAAAACGATGTGATCTGGCTGAAGACCAACCCGATGCCGAATTTCCGGGGACGCCGTTTCACCAATGCGCACGAAACGCTGATTTGGGCAGGGCGCGATGCCAATGCGCGCGTGACGTTCCAGTACGAAAGCATGAAGGCGCGCAATGACGATGTCCAAATGCGCTCAGACTGGTTGATTCCGATCTGCTCTGGTCCTGAGCGCTTGAAAGACGATACCGGGCGCAAAGCACACCCAACCCAAAAGCCCGAAGCGCTCCTTGAGCGTATTCTGCTTGCCACCACCCGCCGCGGCGACGTGGTGCTTGATCCATTCCTGGGAACCGGAACCACCGCTGCCGTGGCCCGCAGGTTGGGCCGGAACTGGATCGGCATCGAGCGCGACGCTGACTATGCTCAGGCCGCGCGCACGCGAATTGAAGCGGTCACCCCCATGGCAGAAGACGCGCTCACACCTGTCCCATCTAAACGCGATGCACCGCGGGTGCCGTTCGGCGCGATCCTCGATCTTGGCATGCTGGCGCCTGGCGATGTTCTGTTTGACCAGCGTCGGCGGTTTCGCGCAAAGGTGCGCGCCGACGGCAGTGTCGCCGCAAGTGACGTGCAAGGATCAATTCATCGCGTCGGCGCAGAGATCCAGGGCAAAGCCGCCTGCAACGGCTGGACCTTTTGGCATGTGGAACGCGAGGGCCGGTTGCGCCCGATCGATGACCTGCGCAATGAAGCACGCAGGCGTCTTGGCTTGGCACCTGCTGGCACACAGCAGCCACGCGCCGCCACAAGCCCCCCAGCCGTCAAGCCGCGCGGTTTGCAGCCGGCCGAGTAGCCGCCCGATGCCGTTCGTTATGCCGCAGATCGCCTGAGATGCGATGAGATGCGATGAGATGCGATGCAAAGCAATGCGATGCGCCTTGGCCGCAATTTGCCGCGAAGTCACACGCAAACGTATCGATCGGCTTGCCGATGCCGCCGGCTTGCGCATTGAGGGGGCAGGAACTTGTCGGCTCGCACGCCGACCAGCGAGGATCTGCCAATGGAAACGACCGGCCGAACAAGCCCGCCCACGTCAGCACAGACCACGCAAACCACCGGATGCGCGAAACTCGACGCTGACCTTGCCGCCTTCCGCGCCCTTATCGCGTTCACACCGCAAAACGCCGACACCCTTGAAGCCGAACTGGGCAAGGTGACCACGCGACTGGTCACGGCAGACCTTGCTGGGTATGACATCGCCGGCATCAAGGCAGAAGGCGACCATGCGCTCGACGACTTGTTCCTGGTGCGCGTTGCCCTGCGAGACCGTATCCCCGATTGGCGCACGCGCGGCCTCATGACCCCCGGCGTTGAACGCAATTTGCGTGGCGTGTTCCGCGTCGGGCGCTATGCCACCGACATGTTGGCGGAATTGATCCTGTCGCCACCGGTTCCAAAGCCTGGCGATGATCTGGGCGACCAAGTGGCCTTCACAGGCCACCCGTTGGCAACGGCAATCAACCCGAAGTACCGCACAGCTGAGGGGTTTGATTTCCGCTCCGGCGACGTGCTGCTCGTGCGCGGATCACTGAGCACAAGCGCTGCAATTGCCCGCATCGGCGACATCGACAGCCAATTCAGCCACATCGGGCTGGTTCACGTCGATCGCAATCAGCATGCCTCAATCGTCGAAGCTTTGATCGAGAAAGGCTCCGTGACCGCGCCGCTGCAGACCGCGCTGGATCACGGCCTGGGTCGGGCCGTGCTGTTCCGCCCGCGCGATCCGGAACTGGCGGGCCGGGCGGCCAACTTTATTCTTGACCACGTCCGCCGCTCCAACATGTGGGGCGCTGAGGATATTCCCTATGATTTCTCGATGGAGCTTGAAGGCGAAAACCCTCTTTACTGCTCCAAACTCATTCGGCTGGCCTATGCCAAGGGCAGCCAGGGCGCGGTGATCCTTCCTGCGTTCCCAACCTATCTCGCGGTCAAAAACCGTGACTTCTTGAACCGCATCGGCGTCACCGCGGACAAGACGTTCGCCCCGGGCGACGTGGAACTCGACCCGCATTTCGACGTCGTTGCGGAATGGCGCGACGTCCGCAAAACAAGCTATCTGCGCGTCCAGGACGCCATGATGGACAAGCATTTCGCCTGGATGGACACCTACGGTTACGTCTATCGCGAGACGTTTCCAATCTGGCTGTTGAGCATCGCGGGTCGGATATCGGCGTTCCTGCCTGGCATCATCAAACGTGGGCTCATGGCATTGGGCCTGCCGGAGGTCCCAACCAACATGAAGCGGCGCACTATTGCTGCGATCGCCATGCTGACGTTCACAACGGGCCGCATTGCCGAAGGTTTGAACGCCCATCAACGCGACCATCGCGCCAAAACCGGCCGCCCTCTCCACATGCGCGATCTTTACGCGTGGCTTGAGGCCTACCGCGAGCAGCAGGGCAACAAGATCGGCTATTTGCAGATCCCGCGACGCTAAAGCGTGTTGCATGAAATGCGCCTTGCTTGAGCTCTGTTGCGCTCACGGGCCGTTGGCCCTCCG
>CAZOGY010000148.1:0-7844 GCA_964579305.1 uncultured Hyphomicrobiaceae bacterium | reverse complement strand
GAATGTCGACATTGGCCTCGCCTGCGGTCTGCCGGGCCATGCCCAGATCGGCAAGGGCATGTGGGCGATGCCGGATCTGATGGCGCAAATGCTGAAAGAGAAAGTTGGCCACCCGAAAGCAGGGGCCAATACGGCTTGGGTGCCATCCCCCACTGCAGCGACCTTGCACGCGCTCCATTATCACGAGGTCGACGTCAAGGCCCGACAGGACGAACTGAAGTCACGTCAGCGCGCAAGCCTCGACGACATCCTCACGATCCCGCTGTCGGATCGTCAGAACTGGAACGAGGGCGATATCCAGGCCGAACTCGACAATAACGCGCAAGGCATCCTGGGCTACGTCGTCCGCTGGGTCGACCAGGGCGTTGGCTGCTCCAAAGTGCCAGACATCAACGACGTCGGCCTGATGGAAGACCGTGCCACGTTGCGCATTTCCAGCCAGCACATCGCGAACTGGCTGCACCACGGGGTCGTGACCGAACAGCACGTGATGGAAACGATGCAGCGGATGGCAGCCGTCGTTGACCAGCAGAACGCCGGCGATCCAGCCTACCAGGCGATGGCGCCCAACTTCGATGAGTCGATTGCGTTCCAGGCCGCTTGCGATCTCGTCTTCAAAGGCCGTGAACAGCCAAACGGTTACACCGAGCCAGTTCTCCACGCCCGCCGCCTCCAAGCCAAAGCCGCTTCAGCTTGATCGCGGTCAAACTGTTTTTGCCTGGGCTTAAAAAACCGGCCGCGCAGTCACGCCGCTTGATCGATTTCAGATCAAGCGGTGGCGCCGCCGACGAAACCATCCCGGGACACTGCGCGTAACTGTCGACAGTTATGGGAGTGTCGCCATGAAAAAACGAACCGCACTGCTCGCATCTGGAATTTTCTTCCTCGCGCTCGCAATCTCGCCGATCTTGACCCAAGGCGCTTGGGCCGAGACCGCGCAGGCCATGCGCACGGTGATTGAAAACCAGATCAGCGCCTTCAAGAACGACGACGGCTCGAAGGCATTCTCGTTCGCCTCGCCAGGCATCCAACGCAAGTTCGGCACACCGACCAAATTCCTCTTGATGGTCGAAAAAGCGTATCCCCAGATTTACCGCGCCAATCGCGTCCGCTTTCTGAGCGCGGTCCCGCATGGTGTCCACACCATGCAAAAGGTGCTGATCGAAGGCCCGAATGGCCTGTTCGTCACCGCCGTCTACGCCATGGTGCAGATCGAAGGGACGTGGAAGATCGACGGCTGCTGGATCTTAAAAACGGGCTCCAACGCTTAACGGTGCGGTCTCAAAACCGGCGGGCGCCAAGCCCTCCGGCAACGGCGCCGGTGGCGCAACAATGCGATTTCTTTGCCGGGCCTTTCCGGGCATTACCGGGCGTTTGCCCAACGGCTCCACTGCGCCCCCGATTTGACACATTCGCGCCCGCCCGGCGCCATTCGCGGATCGAAAGTGACACCTCAGTCCATTGCTGAGAGGTCATTCCATGCTGGCAAATTGCCTTGATCGCAAAACAGTCATCTTGACGGCAGTACTGGCCGCCTGTGCCGGAAACATCGGCAACGCGGCCGCAATTGCTGCACCCGTTGAGATCGATGCCCGTCCGAGCCATGCACGCATTCTTGCTGGGGAACGCCAGCGCATTTACGTGCGCATTGGCCTGAAAAGTCCGCAGCCGACCCGTGCCAAAGATCGCCCACCACTGAACATTGCGCTCGTCATCGACAAATCCGGCTCGATGCAAGGCCGGCGCATCGCCGAAGCCCGCCGCGCCGCACTGATGGGTCTGAGCCGACTGGGTCGCGATGACATTGTGTCTGTCATTGCATACGACAGCACGGTCGCGACCTTGGTGCCCGCAACAAAGGTCGACGGCTCCGACTTGATCCGGCGCAAGATCCGCTCGCTCGACGCTGGCGGCTCGACAGCGATTTACGACGGCGTGCAAACCGGCGCGCGCGAGATCCGCAAGTTCGCCGACGACAACCGGATTAGCCGGATCATCCTTTTGTCAGATGGCCTCGCCAACGTCGGCCCAAAGCGCCCCGTCGATTTTGAACGACTTGGCCGCCGCTTGTCAGAAGACGGCATTATTGTCTCAACGATCGGGCTTGGCACCGGCTACAACGAGGATCTGATGGCTGCGTTGGCCCGCACCGGCGAGGGCAACCACGCATTCGTGCAAGAGCCGCAAGACCTCGTCGACTTCTTCAACAAAGAGTTCGACGAAGCCCTTGGCGTGGTCGCAACTGACGTCGAGGTCATCATTCGCGTACGCCGCGGCATCCGCCCGATCGGCGCGCTCGGCCGCAGCGCCGAGGTCTCGGGCCGCGAAATCCGCTTTCGCGTTGGCCAATTGATCGGTGGCTCCGAGCAGGTGCTGCTTGCCGAACTTGAGGTGCCGTCGGGCATGTCGGACGACCTTGCAAGCCTTGCCGACGTCGAAGTCAGCTACCGGTCAGCAACCACAAACGTAAAAATGCGCACGACGAGCGAAGTCCCTGCCGATTGGACGCGCGATCGCACGGCCCATGATGAGAGTGCCGACAAAGACGTAATGCGCGACGTCACGCTTCTGCAAGCGCGCCAACGCCGCGAAGCCGCGATCCAACTGCGCGACCGCGGCGATATCAAAGGCGCGCGCAAGCTGTTTAAAAGTAACGCAAAAATCCTGTCCGGCGCCCGCGAGCGGTACGGCTTCCGCGGCCGCGGCCTCTATGCCGATGAGGAGCGCGCCAACAACAAGGCAGCCGCGATGCCGGCCTCGCCGGAAGCCTGGCGGGTGCAACGCAAGTCCTTGCGCTCAATCCAGTCAAACAAGGCGGGCGCATCGCGAAAGTATTGACGTCACAACACACGATCGCCGGGATAGCGATCATCAGACATCCCGTTTGGGCGGCGGCAGGGGCGGATCGGTTACGGTCCGCCCCTTGACGTTTGCCACCGGGCCAGGCTCGCATAGGGCGATCGCCCGTCGCCGATCACGCACCACCGATGCCCCATATCACGTCGCAAGTCGCAACGCACTTTGGTGGCGATGATGACCGTCAAAACCCCGCATTCGGATCGAGCCCATGTCGCAACCGCTGAGCCTTTCGCTGTCGGGACAAGCCGCACTGATCACAGGCGCATCCAGCGGTCTCGGCGCACACTTTGCGCGCACGCTGGCCGCCAACGGTGCCGCGGTTGCCGTTTGTGCCCGCCGCCGTGATCGCCTCGATGCGCTGTGCGATGAGATAAAATCCGCCGGTGGGCAGGCCGTTGCCGTGACCATGGACGTCACGCAAACCGATGATGTCGCCAGGGCATTCCAAACCGCGCGCGATGCATTGGGCCCGATCCACATCGTGATCAACAATGCCGGGGTTGCCGCCGGTGGGCGCGCGGTTGACGTAACCGATGACGACTGGCGCGCGGTCATGGACGTCAATCTCGACGGCGTATTCCGCGTCGCGCGCGAGGCCGTCCGCCAGATGCAAACGTCGGGTCAGGGCGGCGCACTCGTGAATATCGCATCAATCCTCGGCCTTGGCGTTTTGCGTGGCGTTCTGCCGTACGCGACGTCGAAGGCGGCCGTGATCCAATTGACAAAAGCCCTCGCGCTTGAAGTCGCGCGCGATGGCATTCGCGTCAACGCCTTGGCGCCGGGATATTTCGCAACGGAATTGAACGCTGCGTTTCTGGAAAGCGAAGCTGGAGAAAAGCTCAAGGCCCGCGTACCGATGCGCCGCTTTGGAACGCTCAGCGACCTTGACGGACCACTTATGCTGCTGTGTTCGCCGGCTGGCCGCTACATGACGGGGGCCGTCCTCACCGTCGACGGCGGGCACGCGATGGCAATGGGCTGATCGGCCAGCGACCAGCTTCGAATTGCGAAACTTGCGACTGTCTTTCAAGCCGAAGTGCTGGCACAGCGCGCAATTTGCTTGCATAACCCTCCGTGAGCGTGTGCGGGGCCAACCAAACCGGCGCCAAACAGTTTGTGTCACCCCGACGAGGAGGCGTCGATGGCCAAAGCAACAACTGCTCTCAAGCAGCTTGATAAGGCGATGAAACAGGTTCGCGACCTTGGCCTTGAGACTGAGGTACCAGCCGACACGCCAATCGGCGGGCTTTTGGAAAAGATCTATGAGCTCGACCAGGACAGCGTCACAATTATCGCCAAGACCATCGCGCGGACGAGCCTGTTCAACGAAATCGTGCGCAACGAAATCTCCGCGATGTCGATTGGCGAGCGTTACGAAGAAATCGTCACCGCTTTTAATTCCATCCGGGATGATAGCAAACGTCTCGTCACACAAATCGAAGACGGCAAGATCGACACTTTCGAACGCCTTGGCAACGTATGGATGAAGGTTCGCCGCGGCGATATTGCAGAACGCTTTGATGAGATCCGCGACACGTATCTGGATGTTGCGCGCGACGCCAAAGATCAGATCATCCGCGAAAACCGTATCCTCGATGCCTATAACGATTTCCGAGGTGCCTACAAACAGGCACAAGTTTTGGCTTTGAAGGTCCTGCAACAGGGCGAAAAACGGTTGGCCTCCGCAAAAGCGGATCTGGAGAAAGCTTCTAAGAAAGTGGCCGCGGATAAGGGCAAGGACGTTGCAAAGCGCGCTGAATTGGAAATGGAGCGCGACGCCAAGATCCGCGCCCTGCAGGATGAGGAAAAGCGCTATCAGATCGCCAAGGATCTCGCCGACAACCTTACCATTGGCTATAATACATCGGAAGTGGTCATGACGCGCCTGATGCAGACCACCAGCGCCAAAGAACGCGTCTATCAACAGGCAGTGAGTTTCTTTTCAACCAACGAAGCCGTTCTCACCGCCTTGAAGGCGTCTTTTACGGGCCTCTTCGGCTTGCATGAGTCAACAAAAACCCTTGAGAGCATGAAAAAGGGTGTCGAAGAAAGTCTGGAAACACTTTCTGAAATCGGCGATCAGGTGCAAGAAGCCGCGATTAAAGCCGGTTACGGCCCAACCGTTAAAGCGGAGTCGGTCAAAAAGCTTGTCGACAGCGTGGTGAATTTCCAAATCCGCAGCCGCGAAATCATCGGAGAGATGCGTGTCCTTGCCACCCAGAACTCCGATGAGATCCGCACTGCGGTGGAAGACGGCAAGCGCCGGCTGGCTCGTCTTGCCGCCGAAGGCAACGCCCTTCTGGCCGAGTGAGCCGGCGAGGTTCACCAAGCGCGTAAAATCTTGTGCGGGCGCAAGGGCAAACCTGCCAACACCACCTATAACTGCGTTGGCGCCGGTTATACGGTGCCGACGCAGACGGGATATCCGGCGCCCCGTTGACCGCAAACGCAACCACCCCCCGAGGCAAACGGCCCGACCATGTCGAACGCCGATCGACCCACCAAAGCTGGCCACACGCAGGCCGTAAGCGGCGTGCGATCCGGCGCGGTCTCTCAAAGCGAAACTGAAGGCGCCAACACAACGCAGGCCAAGCTGAACGACGTCATGATCGCAATGGACGTTGTCGATACGCTGCGTCATGACCGGGCGCTTGTCGAACGCGAACTGGCCGATGGCGAACGGCGGCGCGCCCTGATCAAACGGCTGCGCGAAATCTACCAAAGCCAGGGCCTGTCCGTTCCAGATGCGATCCTTGAGCAGGGCGTGCGCGCGCTGGAAGACGACCGCTTCACCTATTCACCGCCCGACCCGGCGGCATTTTCAACGCGCCTTGCAAGGCTCTATGTCTCACGCATGCGTTGGGGCCGCTACGTCGCAGGCGCAATTCTGGCCATCGCGGTCCTGTTTGGCGCCAATTACGTTTTCCTCGAACGCCCGCGCGAGCTTGCGGCCGCCGCCGACGCGAGGGCAAAACAAACATTGCCAGCCGAACTGACGCGACTGGCCAATGCCATTTCAAGCGAGAGCCGCGACGACGCGGCAAAAAACGACGCCGCGCAACTTGCAGCGAGTGGCCGCAACGCCGTTGCCACCGGAAATCTCAAAGCTGCTCGCGACATGCGCGATCAACTCAGCGCAAATTTGGCCCGCTTACGCGAGACGTTTCAGATCCGCATCGTGAATGAACAAGGCGAATTGAGCGGCCTTTGGCGCGTCCCACCCAATAATCCGAACGCCTACAATTTCTATCTCGTGGTCGAGGCAATTGGTCCAGACGGCAAACCGATCCCCCAAACGATCCGCAACGAAGAAACGGGACGCAGCGAGCGCGTGACCCGTTGGGCCGTGCGCGTGGACCGCGAGGTCTTGGCCCGCGTTCGCGCTGACAAGGAAGACGATGGCATCATCCAATCGGCAATCGTTGGACGCAAAGTCCGCGGGCGTATGCAGCCAACGTGGTCCATTCCCGTGCGCGGCGGCGCCATCACGCGGTGGAACTGATGGCAACAGGTTATCAAACACTGCGTGAGATCGAACGCGCCATTGCCGACCTGCGGCGCCGTGAGCAGGAACAGCAACGCTTGCTTGGCACAGCCAACGATGAGCGCGCCAAGTTGGTGTCTCAACGCACCGCAGCCTTCCGCGAGTTGGCTGAGGTCCGCACGCAAACGGCACTCGCCGACGGTGTGATCGACGATGCCGACCAGTTGCAGGCGCGCGTTGCAAACCTGTTGTCGGCACGCCAGCAAACCATCCGCGCGCTGCAAAGTCGCTCGGAGCGTATCAATGCCCAACGGGCGGCAAAGGTCGATGCGGCAGACCGACTGGCATCCGCAATTGACGAGCGCGAAGCTGAACTTGATGAAATCGCAGACATGGCGCGGGCGCAATTATTGAACGAGCCCGAATACCAGGCACTGGTTGCAGCACAAGAAACTGCCGAAGAAACGCTTGCCAATGCTGAGGAAAAGACCAGCCGCGCGGAACGCGATCGCGTGACCAAGGGGGCGGCCTATGAAAACGACCCCTTATTCATGTACCTGTGGCATCGCAAACATGGCCAAAAGGACAAAAGCCCCTGGTTTTTCATTGCTTGGCTCGATGATTGGGTTGCGCGCAAAGTCGGTTATCATGAAGCCCGCGCCAATTACGCGTTGCTGCAAGAAATACCCAAACGGCTGCGCGCACACACCGATCAACTCAGCCATGGCGTTGCACAAGCCAAGGCTGCGGTGATGGCCGCCGAAGCAAAGCGTATTCAACAACTTGCCGGCACTGACCTGCAAAGCGCCATCGCGCAATCGCATGCGCAACGTGCTGAAGTCGTCGCTGCGATCGAAGCGACGGATGCCGAAATCGCGGACGTGACAGAACAGCTCAATCGCTACAGCGAAGGCCGTGACGAGGGTTTTCAAGAGGCTCTCGCAGTCTCGGCACAGTTTTTGGAGCAGACCCGCCTTGACGATCTGCGATTGCAGGCGCGCCAGACACCAACACCCAGCGATGATGATATTGTCGCGCGAATTGAAACATTGAATGAGCGCCGCAATGAAGTCGAGCTCAAGATCAACGGGGCACGCGATCAACTCGAGACGATTTCGCAACGCCGGCAGGAACTACTGGAAGTGGCAGCAAAGTTCCGGCGCAATCATTATGACCGCCCGAATTCTGTTTTTGAACCCGATGATATCGCAAGCGTCCTGTTGGAAGAATTGATCCGTGGCGCGCTGACCGGTGCCGAGTACTGGAGCCGCAGCCGTCGCCGCCATACGTGGGGCGCGCGCTCCGCTGACCCATTTCGGCGGTCGAAGCGCACACCACCTTTCGGCGGGCGGCGTTCCGGCGGCGGCTTTCGCACCGGCGGTGGTTTCTAATGCATGTCGCATCCAATCGGATTCACGCCCCAACGCCGCAAAGCGGCTGGGGCCGTAGATGTTCGTGTTCGAAACATCGACACGAAAACGGCCCGCCCCCGCGGAGGGCC
>CAZOGY010000147.1:0-7856 GCA_964579305.1 uncultured Hyphomicrobiaceae bacterium | reverse complement strand
CAGCGCATTTGGAAGTGCGTCGGGCAGCGCACCGAGCGCGTTGCATCTTTTTTCGACTTTTTCCCCACGGCTAAACGCCAAATGTGGCTTTTCGCGAACTTCGGCATCGCCGCCGAGATAGAGCCGCTTGAGCCACGTCAGCTCCAAGACCTCTGGCGGCACTTCGGTCAACATCAGCCCGCCCAGGTCGAGCGTGTCGGCCCGCGTCTCGCCACACGCCGCGATCCGCCGCTTGGCTTCGGCCAGCCCCGTCTCCGGCGTCCATTGGCCATACCGAGGCGCCTCTTCGCCGCCCGCCCCGCGCTCGCCCATCCGCAAAATCCCCCACCGTCAGTATCCCCGCATGAGACACCACAACCGATGGGCACACACAAGGCAGCGGACGGATTAGCGAAACGCACGCGGACCGAGGCGGGACGAACCGAGACAGGATTGCGTGTTCCGCGAAGGCTTGGATGTGTTGGCCGCAACATGCGGGCCGGTCTGAACAAATCAACTGGCGGAGGGGGTGGGATTCGAACCCACGGTACGCTCTCACGCACGCCGGTTTTCAAGACCGGTGCCTTAAACCACTCGGCCACCCCTCCAGAACGCGCACACATAGCCAACGCGCCGGCTGGCCACAAGGGGCGTTTGCGGCGCCTGCATCTGCGTCTGCCTGTGCGCCTGCATCTGCGTCTGGGGCAAGGTGGGTGTCGGCGACGGCGCGCGCAAAGACGCGGTCGCAATCGAATGTTCAAATCACGATGTTATAGTGGAACCAGAACAGAGGCGGGTGGGGCGGCAATGCCAGGGCCTGCTCGAAGCGATTGCAGGGGGAGCTTTATGCTGACGACCTCGCATTTGGGTGCGGTGTGCCGCATACTGAAGGACTGGGCCGTTTGCTGGATCGCGGCGTGTTTGGCGCTTGCGGCTGCATCAAGCGGTGCCGGAGCGGCATTCGAAACCAAGGCCAAGCAGGCGATCCTGATCGATGTGAGCGCCAATGCTGTGCTCTATGAAAAGAACGCGGATGCGCGCGTCGCGCCAGCCTCCATGAGCAAGCTGATGACGCTTGCGGTGGTGTTCAAGGCGCTTGCCGATGGCAGTCTCAATCTGGACGACCCGTTCTTGATGTCGGTGAACGCGTGGCGCAAGGGTGGTTACCAGTCCGGCACGTCGGCGATGTTGGTGCCGGTCAACACCCGCGAACCGCTTGAGCAGCTCTTGCATGGCGTGATCGTCCCGTCCGGCAATGATGCCGCAATAGCCATTGCGGAGGGGATTGCTGGTTCGGAAGACGCGTTCGCGCAGATCATGAACCAGGAAGCCAAGCGTATTGGGCTGACCGATTCCAACTTTGCGAATGCAACGGGCCTGTCCAGCGAAAATCACTATATGACGGCGCGCGATTTGGCGAAATTGGCGCGTTTTCTTATTGAAACGTACCCGCAGTATTATCCGTGGTTCAAGCAGAAGACGTTTCGCTATCTGCGTCACCGACATCGGAACACCAACCCTTTGCTTTGGGCGGATGAAACCGTTGACGGCTTGAAGACGGGCTACCTCTCAGAATCGGGTTACGGGCTCGTCGCCTCCGCCGTGCGCGGCGGTCGCCGGATCATCGTTGTTGCGCATGGCATGGAAACAAAAGCAGCGCGCCGGGCCGAAGCCCAACGTCTTCTTGAGTGGGGCTATAAGGGCTTTAGCACGGTCGGCCTGAACACCGGCAGCGCGGTGATCGGGCACGCCCGCGTGTGGGGCGGTGATAAGTTTTTCGTGCCGCTTGAAGCGCGCGGTCCGATCAGTGTCGTGCTTCCGCGTTTTCCCGCGAATCCAAAACTGAGGGCCCATATCGTTTATCAAGGCCCGCTCAAGCCGCCGATCCAGAAGGGCGATCAGGTGGCGACGTTGCGCGTGGCGACCGCGTCCGGTGCCGTCAATAATGTGCCCCTGGTCGCGGCGGCTCCGGTTGAGAAGGCGGGTGTCATTCGTCAGGGCTTTGATTCGATCCTGCACGTGGCGTTCGGCTGGTTGCCGTGACGTCGGCGTCGGGCAAAGCGTCGTTGGCGGGGAGGCGACAGGCTGTGTGGGCATGCTAAACAGTCGGCATGTCTGAGCAGCGATTCATCACGTTTGAAGGCGGTGAAGGCTCCGGTAAGTCCACCCAGGCACGGTTGCTTGCCGAGCGGCTTGCGGCGGCGGGCCATGATGTGGCGCTGACGCGTGAGCCTGGTGGCGCGCCGTTTGCGGAGGACATCCGGACGGCGTTGCTGACGCCGCGTGATCACAGGCCATGCAACTTGGCGCAGGCGCTGGCGTTCTTTGCGGCCCGGGCCGATCACCTGAGCGAAACGATCCGGCCGGCTTTGCAGGCGGGCCGGATTGTCATTTGCGATCGGTTTTCGGATTCAACGCGCGTCTATCAAACGGAGGCTGGCGACCTGCCGCTATCCACGTTGCGCACGTTGGACAGCATCGTGGTTGGGCCGACCCAGCCGGGGCTGACCTTTATCATCGATATCGATCCCGTGATCGGCTTGGCCAGAGCGCACGCGCGCACGGCGCCGAACGCCGCCGACACACGGCCTGATGACGAGGCCGCAAGCGCGCTCAAAGACATGTTCGAAGCCCGCGACCTCGCCTACCATCATCGCTTGCGTGCGGGGTTCTTGACGGTCGCCGCCGAAGCGCCCGAACGCTGTGTCGTGATCGCTGGCGATGCCCATCGAGATGCAATCGCCGAAGCGATCTGGCGGCATGTCGCAGCGCGGATCGGTGACGAGGTCAGTCAGGCCCCTTGAACGGTGCCGCACCCGGCCTGTACACCACGCGATTATGGCGCGTGCTCCAAAAACACTGGAAGTCGAGGCGCTCCCCGAGGCAGATCGGCTGGAGCCTTTTCCCCATCCGCGCAGGACGCGGACGTTGTACGGGCATGACGCTGCGCGCGCGGACTTTGATGCTGCGCTGCGGTCGGGCCGCTGCCATCACGCATGGCTGATGACTGGGGTTGAAGGGATCGGCAAGGCAACTCTGGCGTATGCCGTTGCACGGTTTGCGCTTGCTGCGGAAACCGAACGCACGGGGCAACCGCTCGGGGTGGATCCGCTTGCGACGGCGGCACGCCAAGTGGCGGTGCTTTCGCATCCAGGACTTATGGTGATCCGGCGGCCATACGATCCCAAGGACAAGCGCTTTCGCGCCGTGATCACGGTCGATGAAGTCCGCAAGCTGAAGGGCTTTTTAAGCCATAAGGGGGGTAATGGCGGCTGGCGTGTCGTCGTGATTGATCCAATCGACGAGATGAATACCTCGGCTGCCAATGCGCTTTTGAAATCGCTGGAGGAGCCGCCGCCGCATACGCTGTTTTTGATGGTTTGCGCGGAGCCTGGCCGGTTGCTGCCAACCATTCGCTCGCGCTGCCGCAGCTTGGCGCTTCATCCGCTGTCGCCACAGCAGATGCAGGCGGCAGCGGCGCAAGCCATGGGTGATGCCCAACCGCCGGTTGAGGCGCCGCCTGATAAGGATTGGGGGCGCTTGATCGCGGCTGCCGGCGGCAGTGTGCGCCAATGTTTGCTGCTTGCGGGCGGCAAAGGACTTGATGTGGTGACGGCTTCCGGCCGGATCCTTGGCATGCTGCCTAGGGTCGACTGGTCCGAGATCCACAAGTTGGCCGATAGCCTTGCCGGTTCGGCCGAGACGGTGCGCTACGAGTTGTTCCTGGACACGCTGCTGGAGGAAATGGCGCGTGTGGCACGCGCAGCGGTTGGACTTGAGGGGCCACAGCATCTGCACGCCGTTGCGGATCGATTGGCGGCCCAGGGCCGCCTTGCCTCGTGGGCCGAGCTATGGGAAAGCATCGCCTCGGATCGCGCCACGGCGGCCGCGCTGAACCTCGACCGCAGAGCCTTTCTGATTGAGACCGTCGAACGGCTTGCAGCGGCGACGCGCTGAGCCCGCCTGCTGATCCTGGATCGCTGCCGCGGGGCTTCCTCAGCAATCGCGGCGGAAGTCACCGATTTGAGGGCCAGATGGCAGATCCCACCCGCTTTTACGTCACGACCGCAATTTCATACCCCAACGGTGCGCCGCATATCGGGCACGCCTATGAAGCCATCGCGACGGATGCGATCGCGCGGTTCGAGCGACTCGACGGCAAGGATGTCTTTTTCCTGACCGGCACCGACGAGCACGGCATCAAGATGAAGCAAACGGCGGATCGCGAAGGGATTACGCCACTGGAGCTTGCTGAGCGCAACACGGCGCGGTTCCGCGAGATGGCCGTGGCGCTTGGCCTATCCAACGATGATTTCATACGCACAAGCGAGCCGCGCCATCATGCTGCCAGCCAGGAAATCTGGCGACGGATGGACGCGAACGGCGACATCTATCTCGACAGCTATTCGGGCTGGTACTCGGTCCGCGATGAAGCCTACTACGATGCCAGCGAGCTGACGTTGACCGACGACGGCAAAAAGCTGTCGCCGCAGGGCACTCCGGTCGAATGGGTCGAGGAAGAGACCTATTTCTTCAAGTTGTCGGCCTATCAGGACAAGCTGCTCGCCCACTACGAGGCCAACCCGGATTTCATTCTGCCGGCGGAGCGGCGCAACGAGGTCGTCAGCTTTGTCAAGGGCGGGCTGAAGGATCTGTCGGTGTCCCGCACCACGTTCGAGTGGGGCATCAAGGTGCCCGGCAACGACAAGCACGTCATGTACGTGTGGGTCGATGCGCTCACGAACTACATCACGGGAATTGGCTTTCCCGATGAGTCGGCCGCCGACTGGGTGCGCTGGCCCGCTGATGTGCACGTGATCGGCAAGGACATCGTGCGTTTCCACGCGGTCTATTGGCCCGCTTTCCTGATGTCGGCGGGGATCGCACTGCCCAAACGCGTGTTCGCGCACGGCTTTCTCTTCAACAAGGGAGAGAAGATGTCGAAGTCGGTTGGCAACGTGATCGATCCGTTCGATCTCGTGGCGGCTTACGGCGTCGATCAGGTGCGCTATTTCTTCCTGCGCGAAGTCACGTTCGGTGCCGACGGCAGCTATAGCCCCGAGGCGATTGGGCTGCGGATCAATGCCGATCTTGCCAATGACCTTGGCAACCTTGCGCAGCGCTCGCTGTCGATGATTGCGAAAAACTGCGATGGCGCGGTGCCGGAACCTGGCGCATTCACGGCCGAAGACGCGGCGATCCTCGCGATGGCTGATGGCTGCTATGCCCGCGCGCGCGATGCGATGGACCGGCAAGCCCTCAAGGCCTATCTCGATACGGTCTGGGCGGTGATTGGGGAGGCGAACCGCTATTTTGCCGGCGAAGAACCGTGGGCAAAAAAGAAAACCGATCCAGCGCGCATGGGCACGATCTTGTATGTGACGGCGGAAGTCGTTCGCCAAGCTGCGATCCTTGCGCAGCCCGTGGTCCCGACAGGGGCGGGCAAGCTGCTTGATCTTCTGGGACAAACCGAACCCGAGCAACGTGCGTTTTCAGCTTTGGGAGAAGCTGGCCGTCTGAAGCCAGGTCTTGCGCTGCCGGCGCCTTCAGGTGCGTTCCCACGATATGTGGCGCCAGAGCCGGACGCGGCCGAAGCCTAAGGTCCACTGCTGCAGGAGACGGAACCTATCATGCTGGTCGACCACCATTGCCATCTCGATTTTCCGCAGTTCGCAGAGGATCTGCCGGGCGTGGTCGGGCGCGCGCATGAGGCCGGCGTTGGCCTGATGGTGACAATCTGCACGCGTGTTGCACAATTCGATCGCGTCAGAGCGGTGGCGGAGGCGCAAGACACCGTGTTCTGCTCGGTCGGCACGCACCCCCACAACGCCGATGACGAACTGGACGTCACGCCCGAACAGTTGGTTGAATTGGCTGACCATCCCAAGGTCGTCGCGATCGGGGAGGCGGGGCTTGACTACTATTACCAAAAGAGCTCGGCGGAAGGGCAGGCAGATGGTTTTCGCCGGCACATCAAGGCTGCGCGCATGACCGGCCTGCCGCTCGAAATCCATGCCCGCGATGCCGACGAAGACACCGCGGCGATCCTTGAACAGGCGCACGCCGAAGACGGCCCGTTCCCAGCGGTGCTTCACTGTTTCACCGGCGGCCTCGGACTGGCGCAGCGGGCGGTGGCCCTGGGGCTGTATGTCTCGTTTTCCGGCGTGATCTCCTTCAAGAAATCTGAGGAGCTGCGCGACATTGCCCGCGCGCTGCCGCTCGACCGGCTTCTCGTTGAGACTGATGCGCCTTATCTCGCGCCCGTGCCTTATCGCGGCAAGACAAACGAGCCGGCGTACGTGGTGCACACGGCCAGGGCGCTTGCCGAGGCGCGCGGGATGCCTCTGTCAGAACTGGCCGAAGCGACGACGGAGAACTTCTTCCGGCTGTATCAAAAAGTGCCGCGTCATGCGGCTGCTGCCGTGAGCCTTGCGGCATGAGCCATCGTCTGACGATCCTGGGTTGCGGGTCTTCGGGCGGTGTTCCGCGTCTCGGCGGTGACTGGGGCCAATGTGACCCGGCCAACCCCAAAAACCGGCGGCGGCGGTGCGCCGCACTCATTGACCGGCAGGGCGAGCGGGGCCGCACGCGGGTCCTGATTGATACCGGCCCGGACATCCGCGAACAGCTTCTTGACGCCAACGTCGGCGCCTTGCACGGCGTGCTCTATACCCACGACCACGCCGACCACACGCACGGAATCGACGATCTGCGCGTGCTCGTCTACCGCATGAAAAAGCGGATCGACATGTGGGCGGATGGCCCGACGCGTGCCTCGCTGGTGAGCCGATTTGGCTATTGCTTTGAGACGCCCGCAGGTCGTGATTATCCGGCAATCTTGAATGCGCACGACATTCACATCGGGCAGGCAATCGCGATTGAGGGCCCTGGCGGCCTGGTCACGGCAATGCCGGTCCGGCAGGAGCACGGCGGTATCGACACGGTCGGGTTCCGGATCGGTGGTCTTGCCTACTCGCCGGATATCTCGATGGTTCCTGAGGAAAGTATCGCAGCGCTGCAGGGCCTGGATGTTTGGATCGTCGATGCGCTTCGGGATATGCCGCATCCGGCGCATTTCACGGTCACTCAGGCCCTGACTTGGATCGAGCGCCTGAAGCCCAAGCGGGCGATCCTGACCCACTTGCACGTCGATCTTGACTACGAGGCGCTCAAACGGCGCTTACCCGATAATGTCGAGCCAGCCTACGACGGCATGACCATCGATTTTGATTGAGCTGCGTTGGTTTACTTGAGTGTGCGGACCCAGGCGCCGACAGCGATCGCAATGACGGTCAACACGACGAGCGCCGGACCCGCTCCAATCAAAAAGCTTATGCCAAATAACACCAGTGCAAAGACAATCAAGGCCGGGACGCCGGTCAAAAGCGAAAGCAAAATGATTTCCCGGTCGATCGGATCCTTCGGACGATACCAATTGTACGCGATAATACCTCCGGCCAGACCAACCGGGATGGCAGCGTAGGCCCAGCCGAGGGAAATACCGATCGCCGTTGTGATTAACACGAACAGCAGAGCCGCGGGTACGGTAAAAGATAATACCATAAGAACAACAAAGGCCGCGGCAGCCCGTCGATTCTGTTCGGTGGTACCTTGAGGATAGTGCACGATAGCCTCCGTGCCGAACTCCGCTTAAAGCAATGATTTTATAGAGCGCATCCGGTTTTGGGGAAGCGCCCGAACCAAATGAGCCAGTGCGCATTAAAAACCTGAATTATGGCAGGTGAACGCACTTGAACCTGAAGAAACCTAAAGCGTGTCGCGTCCAATCGGTTTCACGCCCCAAGGCCGCAAAGCGGCCCGAGCCGTCGATGTTCGTGTTCGAAACATCGACACGAAAACGGCCCGCCCCCGCGGAG
>CAZOGY010000146.1:0-7971 GCA_964579305.1 uncultured Hyphomicrobiaceae bacterium | reverse complement strand
CATGCGACACGCTTTAAGGCCCACGCCTGATGAGACGGCCGCGCCACGCCCGGATCCCCACCTTGAACATCGCTCACCCGGGTCGCCGGTTGCCAATGGCCAAATGATTTCGCGCGCACACTGGCGAACCGACAGGCACGATCGGGCAACAACGCGAGGCCGTGCGTGGAAACAGTGGGAAGACCGCAGTCAATCATTGAACTTGGGCGGGGGCTACACGATTAAAGTGCACCGCGCTTCCAATGCGGGGTCGATGATCAGAAGCGCGGTGCACCCGGGTGGGCTGAAGAGGGCGGCGGTGCCCACCCGGTCGGCTGAGCGGCCCACCAGATCGCTGGAAGCCGCAAACGGTGCGGGCGCGAAGCACCCAAATTCCCAACAGTGTTCTGCTGCGTCTGTGCCGGTGGGCTCGGGATACGAACCCGGTGTGTTCAGCAAAGATGCATCAAGATGTAAGGAAGACCTAAAGAGAGAGTTAAGGTCAACACTTGGCACCTTAAAGACTTGATTGTGGCATTCCAACATCACCGCACTTGAACGCGCCCGTCTTTGAATAACGGAAGGCCAGACACTTCATCTCGAATGGTGATTGACAATCATCGCACCATCCAAAGCCGTACAATTGCCCAATTCAACGCAGGTCCCCCGCAGACTGGACCGCGCCCCGCCGCCCCAAATAAAGCCGGGCGTACGAGCGGCCCAAGCTCGGGACCTTTTCCAACGCCGACATTGTCGTCTTTACTGCACCGGATTATCCATTCGGGAGCATTGGGATGCAGCGGTTTTCAAACAAGACAGCGATTGTCACTGGCGCAGCCAACGGCATCGGCGCAGCGATCGCGCGCAGACTTCACACAGAAGGCGCCAACACGGTCATTGCCGATCGCGAAACCGATGCGGCGCGCGCTCTGGCCGACGCACTTGGCGAACGCGCTTTGGCGGTTGCCTGCGATGTTGGCGACCGGGCTCAAGTGCAATCGGCGGTCGACCAGGCCACCGAGGCTTTCGGCACCCTGGATGTGATGGTCGCCAACGCCGGCATCGTTGATCGAGCGCCGTTTCTGGACTTCACCGACGAGCTTTGGTCGCGGGTCCTGACAACCAACCTGACCGGCGCGTTTCTATGCGGCCAGGTCGCCGCCCGACAGATGGTGGCCCAAGGGCAAGGCGGCCGCATCGTCAATGTCGCGTCCAATTCCGGCATTTTCGGCGGCCGCGGGCGCGCTGCCTACGGCGCCTCGAAAGCCGGCATCATCAATCTCACGCAAACCATGGCGATTGAGCTGGCCGAACACGGCATCCTGGTTAACGCCGTCGCGCCCGGTGCTACGAAGACGCGTGTCACCCATGGTGACGTCCCAGGCCCAAGCGTGATGGCCCGCATGCCAATGCAGCGCTACGGCACCCCAGATGAGATCGCAGCCGTCGCCGCATTTCTCGCATCCGACGACTGCTCCTTCACCACCGGCCACGTCGTGTCAGCAGACGGCGGATATACGGTTGCCGGTGTAATGGAAGGTTAGAGAAACATCCGACATTGCAGGATCGCTTTGCGATCTACAGATCGGATGATGCTCGAAGTGGCCGCGGGCCGACCGTGCGGCAACGTTGGGATAATCGCAAAAAAAGGACCGACCGGAAAACAATCCGGCCGGCCCGCAATATACCTTGAGTAGCGGCACGTGCACGAGCACGCAGAACAAAGCTCGCAGGCACACAATTCTCAGCCGCCCACCTCACCATAACCAATTGATATGACGAGACAAACTTCGTGACTGCGACAACCAGACACTAGATCAGCTTACCATTTGTCCACAAGATGTATTTTCCACATATTTGAAAGAAACTACAGCATACCCGCGCCGGATCTTCCTTGTTTCCAGGCGATCCGACACGCTTCGACGCTGTAGAAATTTTCATGCACCCCTGAGCAAATCTCAGCCAACCGTCAGGCTTTGACCCGGTGCAAGCACCTTGACGGCGTCGCTGCCCATCTCGGCAACGAACGCATCGGCATTCGGCGCGATGATTGGAAACGTGCCGTAGTGGCACGGCACGATGACCTCGAAATCGAAGAACGTTTTGCAGGCATACGCAGCCGTGCGCGCGCCCATCGTGAAACGATCCCCAATCGGCACCATCGCCACCTTTGGCCCATACAGGTCAGCGATTAGCTTCATATCGTAAAACACGTCGGTATCGCCCATGTGATAGACGGCCGGACCGCTGTCCGGTGTGATCACGATCCCGCACGGATTTCCCAGATAGACGCCGCCCGATGACGACGAGTGCTTGGCATCGACAAATGTCACTTTGAAATCGTTGGCCGCGACAGTGCCGCCGTGGTTCATCGGCTCGACTGACGCAACGCCCTGCCCACCAAGATGCTGCGCAAGCTCGAATGGCGCAAACAACGTGGCCCCTGTTGCCTGGCAGATTTCCACCGTGTCCCCGATGTGATCGTCGTGACCATGCGTCAGACCAACATGCGTGGTGCCGTTGATGGCGTCTTCAAACGAGACACCACTGTCCTGGAACTTCGGATTGGATTTTAAAAAGGGGTCAATCAGGATGATGCTTGCACCGGTCTCGATGCGAAAGCAGGAGTGACCATACCACGTCAGCTTCATGGATCGGTTCCTTGTAACTCGGGCTGTGCCGGATGACGCTTGCAGCCGGGCTCTCTGTGACGCATCCGCGACCTCGCGGTGAGCCAGGCCGTCCGCAAACTAGCGCCAACGGGCCTAACGCGCATCGCTCATGAACGCCTTGCGAACCCGGATAGGGTGCAAGCACGAAGGCACGACACGAGTGTTCCATGACCACTGATCACGAGAGCGATATGACCTCCGACGCGGCACAGGCGCCGGATCCGGTCATGACGGAAGATGTGCATATCTTTGCCCGCGCCGCAGGACAGACAGGCGCGTTGATCGGCATCGATCTTGGCACCAAAACCATTGGCTTGGCCGCCTCCGATATCACCCGCCTGATCGCCTCGCCGGTCGAGACACTGAAGCGAACCAAGTTCAAAGACGACGTCATACGCTTGTCAGCGATCTGTGCAGATCGCGGGATCGCAGGCCTAGTCCTCGGTCTGCCAAGCAACATGGATGGCAGCCACGGCCCACGCGTGCAGGCGACCAAAGCCTATGCCCGCAACCTGAATGCCGCCCTTCCCCACATCCCGATCCTGCTGTGGGACGAACGTTGGACCACGCTGGAAGCCGAGCGTTTGATGGTGTCAGCCGATGCAAGCCGCAAACGCCGCAAAGCCGTGATCGACCAGGTCGCCGCAACACTTATTCTTCAAAGTGCGTTGGACCGCCTGCGAAGCCTGCCGCACAGCGCGGACTGATCGTGACGCCGCCGCATGCCGCGCTTTCGATTGTCCGCGCGGAAAGCAACGGGCGACGCCTTGTTATCAACACTGGTGTTTCATTCTCGTCGAGAATTCACCAAACGGGTGCCCCAAAAGACACGCAGCCTGCACCAGTCATCCCGAGGAGGCTTGCATGGCGGCGGAAAAGACCGACACGGCAGCGATTTTGCGCCCAACGCGCACCAAAACGCCGGCAGAACCGCGACAACCTGGCCTCGAAGGTCAACTTCGCAAGTTCGATCGGGGCGTTCGGGCACGCGTGCGCGCGATGGTGCGCAAGTCGGATCGCGTTGCGGATCTGGTGCGTGTGTTCCCAGGCATCGTTCATCAGCTTGCCGAACCGGCATTACCACAGGCCGAACGCGAGGCTGCGCTGAGCGCCATCGAACAGGGCCGCCCCCTGAAGCAGGTTTCCCGCTTGCTCGGCCTTCCGTTGTGGATGCGCAAGCTGCCGCCCGATGCGTTCGACGGCGAGATCCCCCGTTTGCCAGACGACGACGATTTCTTGCGCCGCATCGCAACCCGTCTGCCGCGCCAGAAACGCCAAGCCAAGACCTGGCTTGAGGCCGTTGCGTTCGCCAACAAGGCCGCCGGGCCCGAGTTTGCGCTCTGGGTCGCAGAACGGCCTGAGATTGTGCCGTCGGACATGACGGCCGAGCAGGCGCTGCGCGTGTTGGCCGCCTATGCCGCAGTTTGCAACGAAGGCTCAAGCCCGGCTCAACGCCTGGCCGCGATCCGATGGCGCCCGGAAATGGCGACCGACAGTGCGCTGTGCGGTGCGATGACGTGGCTGAACCGCGCGCGGCTCGTCACGTTCCTGCGCGATCGCAAACTGGCACCTTGGCTGTCGCCTGGAAAAGCGAATGGCTACACCTTCGAACCGTTGCTGACGGTCGACGACTTCTTGCTGGAAGCCCAGCTTATGCACAATTGCGTCGATCAGTATGCCGTTCAGGTCTGCACGGATCGCTGCCGGCTGTTCTCCGTGCGTCACGATGGAGCCAGGGTGGCCACCGTCGAAGTGGCACGCCACCCGAAAGAGCCGACAGTTTTCACGATCACCCAGCTCAAAGGGCCTTCAAACATCCCAGCGCCGTTGCCGGTTTGGCAGGCCGCATATGGCTGGTTGTCCAAACAGGAACGCCTCACCAGCGTCCCGTCGCTCTACAACGCACTCCCGCGGGGTCAGGCGCGGGTGTGGAGCGATCTGTTCCGTGGCTATCGCCGCAACCGCCAGGGCGCACCTTGGTGGCCGGCGACGCCAACCTCAAACGCGCTGTCGCAGCTCGATATGGAAGTCAAACGGGTCGCTCAAAACGCCCACGTTGTGTCCTGGCTTTTCCGCTAACCGTGCGTGATCTGCGACCCACGGCATGAACAATTCCGGCACGAAAGCTTCTGGGTGGGAACAAATCGATCACAGGTTGTTACACACCGCGCGTTACAACCTGTCGGCCTCAACTGTAACACATTTGTCATAGGAACTAGCGTCGCGGACGGCTTACACCGGGCACTGTCAGCCCCCAGTTAAGCTAAAACAACCGTGGGATGGCTAAGACCATGGCGACGCACTCGCAAACCACTTCGCCCCGCGACGTGATCCACCTTCTGCATCGAGCCAGCCAGTCGGCCGATGATCTGTTGACTTCACGAATCTCGCAATTGGGCGTGACGCCGCGGCAGTTGACCGTGCTTATGGCCGTGCGCGATCTGACCAATGCAAGCCAGACAAGCCTTGTCGATCGAACAGGTATCGACCGCTCGACGCTTGCCGACATCGTGCGGCGGCTCGTTGGCAGCGGCGCACTACAACGCCAGCGCGCCGAGCATGATGCGCGCATGTACGCGGTGCAATTGACCGCCAAGGGCGAGAACTTGCTTGAGGCGGCTGAACCCATGGTGCAGGCCGTGGCTGAGGAAGTGTTAGCCGCCCTGCCCAATAACGTGCGCCCCGCCCTCGTCGACGGCTTGACCGCGATCGTGACAACGCTTGGGCCGGTCGCCAGCGCTCGGGTGTCGCCCCGCGCCAAACTGGCGGCCGAATAATCACAATCATGCACTCGGCGGGATCGCCTCTGGGCCCGCCGACGCCACCACGAAAATGCCGAGCCGCAACGTGCGAATTTGGCTGGTTTTTTGCGCCGGCACGCCGTCGCCGTTACGGGCAACCGCTGGCATACGCGCCTGCCTTCTGCCCCACGCATGTGGACCCGATGAAAAACCGCTTGCAGGCGCAATCACTTGCGCCTATCCGAGGCGGCCATGGATTGCGCTGATCGACCAAAACCCGTCTTCGCGCACCGTCATCTGCTGTCTTGCGCGGCGCTGACGGCTCCTGAAATCATTTCCCTTCTCGATTTGGCCGATCACGCCACGGAGATCAGTCGCAGCGCCAATAAAAAGCGCGACGTGCTGCGCGGGCTGACGCAGGTTAACCTGTTCTTCGAAGCCTCCACGCGCACTCAAAGTTCTTTCGAATTGGCCGGAAAACGCCTTGGCGCAGACGTGATGAACATGGCGGTCGCGTCGTCATCGGTCCAAAAGGGTGAGACCCTTATCGACACGGCGATGACGCTGAACGCCATGCGTCCCGACATCCTCGTGGTTCGACATCACGCTGCCGGCGCCGCATCGTTGCTTGCGCAGAAAGTCGATTGCTCCGTCATCAATGCGGGCGACGGCGCACACCAGCACCCGACGCAGGCGTTATTGGATGCCTTGACAATCCGCCGCGCCAAAGGGCGGATCGCAGGTCTCACGATCGCGATTTGCGGCGACATTCTGCATTCGCGCGTCGCCCGCTCGAATATCGACTTGCTGAATACGCTCGGCGCCAACGTGCGCGTTGTCGCGCCATCGACGCTTCTACCGACAAAGGCCGCCGGTCTGGGCTGCGAAGTCCACACGACCATGGCGACCGGCGTACGTGATGCCGATGTCGTCATGATGCTGCGTTTGCAGTCGGAACGCATGGGCGGAAGCTACGTGCCAAGTGGGCGCGAATTCTTTCACTTTTTCGGTCTGGATCAGGAGAAACTGGCGTTGGCCAAGCCCGACGCGCTGATCATGCACCCCGGCCCGATGAACCGCGGCGTCGAGATCGCTTCCACGATTGCAGACCACCCGCGCAGTGTGATCCGCGAACAGGTCGAGATGGGCGTGGCAATCCGTATGGCCGTGCTCGAAGCGCTGGCCCGAAACCTTCCCACGTCGTGAGGCGCCAATCATGGCTGCGCAGTCGACCGATCCTCTCTCACATCCAACCGCCCACGGCAGCACCGGACCACAGGCATTGATCAATGCCCGGATCTTCGATCCAGCAAGCGGGCGTGACGAGCGCGGCGGCCTTGTGATTGAAGGCGGTATCGTCGCCGACCTTGGTCCGCATCTACACCGCAACGCGCCCTCAGGCAGCCAAGTGATTGATTGCCAGGGCCATCTTCTGTGTCCGGGCCTGATCGACATGCAGGTCTTCACGGGCGAACCCGGCAATGAACACCGCGAAACCCTGAAGACGGCAAGCCGTGCGGCGGCCGCCGGCGGGGTGACGACCATGATCACCATGCCTGACACCAAGCCGGTGATCGATCAGGTCGCATTGGTCGATTTCATCCAGCGCCGCGCACGCGACAATGCCGTTGTCAACGTTCACACCTTCGCGGCGATGACCTGCGCGCTTGACGGCAAGGAGATGACGGAATTCGGGCTGTTGAAGCGGGCCGGCGCCGTCGCTTTCTCCAATGGCAAGCAATCCGTGATCGACACGCGCGTGATGAAAAACGCACTGCTTTATGCGCGCGACTTCGATGCCCTGATCGTGCATCACACCGAAGACCCCTACCTCAGCCGGAACGCCGCGATGAACGCCGGCCTCTTGGCAACGCGCCTCGGCCTTTCAAGCGTCCACTCGGTGGCTGAGACACTGATATTGAACCGCGACATCAGCCTCGTAGGGCTCACCGGTGCGCGCTATCACGCCGCAACGATCACCTGCCAGTCGAGCGCGGATGCGATCCGCGCCGCCAAGGCCCGCGGTCTGCGCGTCAGTTGTGGTGCATCGATCAACCATCTGACGCTGAATGAAAACGACATTGGTGACTATCGCACCTTCTTCAAGGTCCGCCCCCCGTTGCGCGCCGAGGACGATCGCTTAGCCCTGGTCGACGCACTGCGCGACGGCACCATCGACGTCGTCGTTTCGTGTCATGACCCGCAAGATGAAGACACCAAGCGGTTGCCGTTCGCGGAAGCTGCCGATGGCGCGATCGGACTTGAAACACTGCTGTCGGCCGCATTGCGTCTCGTGCAGAACGACGACATTGACTTGCGCACACTGCTTGCGGCGATGACGTACAAACCCGCAGACCTGTTGGGGATCAAGGGCGGACGCTTACAGCATGGTGCGCCGGCGGATCTGACACTCGTCGACCTCGGGCGGCCTTGGATGGTTGATCGCCAGGCGCTGCGATCCCGCTCGAAAAACTCACCATTTGACGAAGCCCGCATGCAAGGTCGGGTCATTCGGACGTGGGTCGGCGGAGATACCGCGTTTCAGGAAAGCCGCGAAGGCCACGCTTGATCGCACCGCT
>CAZOGY010000145.1:1683-8149 GCA_964579305.1 uncultured Hyphomicrobiaceae bacterium | reverse complement strand
GGCCCGTGAGCGCAACAGAGCGAAAGCGAGGCGCATGTCATGCGAAACGCTTGAGCGTCCACCTGCCATGATCTTGGTTTTTGATGGACGCTGTGCACCTCTTGGCTCAGGCGTAACCGCCTGAGCCAGATGAGTTTTTAGCGCGCCACACGCGTGGATTTCTTGACTTCGCCTGTGCAGGAGTCGACCTCGAGAATGTAGGGCCGTTTGCGACGGTCGAGCGCCGCCACACTGTACGTGTTCCTCTCAAGGATCACGTTCACGGGCTCAAACCCGCGACGAACGATCGCCACGCGGATCTCGTTGCGTTTGCGGCACGAGCCGGAAATGCCAGGACGGCCCGGGAAACCCTTGGTCAGGCCCGCAGCACCGCGGCCGAAACGCTGCTCGTAAAGCGATGACGCGGCCCGCGTGTCGCGCCGAGCTGGACGACGGCGACGCGGTGGCTCACGATCGGTGCGCAGCCCCCAAAGCTCAATGCGACCCGCAACGCGGCGGCCTGCCCGCGCCCGATACCGGACCTCAACGTTTCGGATACGGCGCTTGAATGCGTCACCGCCGGTTGCTGCGATCTCACCGGTTTGCGACCGGCGCTGTGTCAGGGTTGCGCGCACACGGATGTTCTCGCGCTGGCCGTTGCCGTAGACCACGCGCAAAGCGTTCACATTCGCGCCGGTGTTGCGGACATTCACCCGCAGCGCGCGGTAATACCCGAAAGCGCTTGGAAGCTCCACGCTCAAGCGGCCGCTACGGCCACTATCGGCGGCTTCTGCTCCCAACAAGATCCAGGCGTCGCGGCGGCGCTCTTCCTTGAGCCAGTCTTCGTTGTAATCGGCAAAAGCTTCCAACGTCGCGCGCGCGTTATCTCCGCGGCCGATCACGAAGCCCTCAACGCTGACTTTGTCGATGAAGCGGCTGCCGACCACCATCGCCGGCGAGACCGTGCCAGCCGTCAAAAGCCGGCCGACCTCGAATGTGTCGGACTGACCGTTGCCGTACGTCATGGTCACGGACTGCAGCCAGACCGGGCTCTCGCCGACGCGGATTGCAACGCGGTCGACCCTTGCGCTTGCGTTCGACCAGTCGAGGTCTTGTCGAGCCCTGCCGCGCACAATGTCAGCGAGACCCGACAGGACGAACCGCTGCGTGTCGCCAGAACCGTCAACGCGCGGAGCGGCGTTGAAACGCCGTCGGTCAAGTGCATATTCCGCGATGCCGCCGCGCACGTCGAGGCGTGCATAGCCGCGCTCGCCGGTTGGCGCGAACGTCACCTCAACGCGATCGACGTAGATTGGCCGCCGCGAGATCTCGATGGCGTCGGTCTGCGCACGCCGGCTCCCGGCCCGCAAGCGCGCATCAAGCTTATAGCGTTCCCGACGGTTGTTGGCGTACACGACGATCTCGCTCACGTTGAGCGAACCTGTGTTGGCAACAAGCTGGATATGCGTCACCGGCCCGGCGTTCGCTTCCAACGGGATGGTCGCCGAACCCGTGCGCGTGTCCATGTATCGATCGCCAGCAAGTCGGAACGTGACCCGCGGGGGAGCAACCGCACGCTCGGTGCCGAGCAACTCGATCCGCCCCGTTTGGCGGCGGCGGATGGTTGGCGCGATTTCGACTTCGACGGTCCGGACCGCGCGGCGATTGCCTTCCAATTCGATCGCGTCGGAAGCCTCACCAACATTGAGCGTGGTGCGAACGCTCAAACGCTGCCGCTCTCCGTTTCCAAACGTAACCACGGCCGAACGCACCTCGACGCGAGCATCGCGCGCGCGCAGGCGAAATGCTGCAAACCGCCCGGCGCGACGGCCAACGTCGAATGTCACGCGATTATCGCGCCCAGCGTACGTGACGGTGCCAAGTTGTTCATAGCCGCGCAGTGCGCTGTCACCGCGCTGCGCCGATGCTGGCACGATGAGCGCGAAGCTCACCAGTGCGATCGCCGCAAGATTGAAGATTGTACGCAACGGTTCCTCCCAGTCCCAGGTGAAGTCTGCAAGCTTTGGCGCTTGCGAGAGGCATGCAGGCACGCACGCCCTCGAACGTCATGCAGTCCCGCGCAGCGCCAGCCAAGCCCGATCCCATCGGCCGCCGATGACGCGAACCTGCAACCGCCGGCAGAGCGGCTGTGTTTTTCAGGTCCGGCGCCGGCCCGGTTTGCCGCTATCCAGCCCGCATCAGCGTCCGTTAAGCCCTGGATATGACTGTGTGATGATAACTTGCTCAGTGTGAGGCACATCACTTAGCCCGGAACGGCGCCAATGTCCTTTTGGACAATCAATCGCCGGCAGCAACACCTGACCGTAAGTCTTTCGCCCGGCGCTGGCGATAGGCCGGCACCAGGATCAAAAGCAGGCCGATGATCAGCATCGCAAGGGTCATCGGGCGCTCCCACATGAAACTCACCCCGTCCGTCAAATTCACCGCGCGCGCGAAGTTGTCCTCAAGCAACCCCCCGAGAATGAACCCGATCAAAAGCGGCGCGAGTGGATAATCGGCAAACCGCAAAATGGTGGCCACGATCCCAAGTCCGACCAGGAGCAGCAATTCTGTTGCGTTATTCTGGCCGATGTATGCGCCCATCAGCGTGAAAAACAGAATGAATGGGATCAGGAAGTTCCGCGGGACAGCCAGCAGCTTGGCGATGTAGGGGATCAGGGGCAGGTTGAGGATCAACAAAACCACGTTGCCCAGATACATGGAGATGATCACCGACCAGAAAACTTCCGGCCGGTCGACCATCAGTCGCGGGCCCGGCGCAACATTCAAGGCCAACAAAGCACCAAGCAGAATGGCGGTCGTGCCAGACCCGGGAATCCCAAGCGTTAAAAGTGGAACGAATGAGCCCGTGCACGCAGCGTTATTGGCTGATTCCGGTGCGGCGAGGCCCTTGATCGATCCTTTGCCGAACGCGGCTTGTTCTTCGCCTTTCGCAATATTGCGCTCGACGGCATAGCCGAGAAACGACGCAATCGTCGCCCCTGCGCCTGGCAGAACACCGATCAAAAATCCCTGAACCGACTGCCGCGCGATGACTGGCGCGATACTGCGGGCCTCCGCGCGCGTAATTCTCAGATCTTTAATCTCGCCGGTCCCACCGTTCTCACCCGACGTTTTCGCGCGCGCCGGATTCAAGACCAGAAAGAGAGCTTCGGGAAGCGCAAATAACGCCATGGCAAGCGTAATAAAGCCAATGCCGCTTTGTAGATCTTGCAGACCAAGCGTGTACCGCGGCGCATTAAACAAAGCGCTTTCGCCAACCGTGGCAAGCATCAAGCCGGCAATTGTCATCAACAGCGCCTTGGCGACCTGCCCGGTCCCCGCAAAGGCGGCGATTGCCGACAGACCAACAACCATCAACGCGAAATATTCCGCAGAGTGAAACAGCAACGCGAATGTCGCCAGCGCCGGGGCAAATGCCATTAAGAGAATGGCGCCAACCGTGCCGCCTGCAAACGACGCGATCGCAGCAATCGTGAGCGCCTTGCCCGCTTTGCCCTGCCGCGCCATGGGATAGCCGTCAAACGACGTGGCAACCGTGCCGGCAACGCCCGGCGCATTGATCAAAATGGATGATGTTGAGCCGCCGAAAATCGCGCCGTAGTAGACGCCGGCCAACAGGATGAGCGCAGCAGAAGGATCGCCGATTTTGATAGCCACCGGGATCATGATGGCAATGATCGACATTGGCCCCAAACCGGGCAGCATGCCGATGAACGTCCCAATCAGGCAACCCGCGATGACCATGAAAAGGTTCTGGATCGACAGTGCCGTCGATAATCCGAGAAGGATACCTTCAACCATGCTCGCTGTCCTATTGCGCTACAACGAACCAAGGCCACGGCCTCAGCACGATTTCCAAAAGTCGCTCAACGAGATACCAGACAGCAAAAGCAGCCGTTGCCGATATTGCAGTCACAAGAAAAATCCGCCGCTCCCCAAGGATCAAGCTGCCGCAAATCAGAAACAAAGACGTCGATAAAATAAAACCAAGCGGCCGCAAACACAGCGCATAAGCGATCATAAGTCCGAGCAGCGCAATGGTCTGCAGAATGTTGCCCCAGGAAACATCCGCAAATTCGGCAAGCGTTCCACCGCTATCCTGCTCGCTATGCGGTGTGACGAGAATAAAAATCGCAAGCAGTGCGCCGATAATTGCGAGCGCCTTCGGCAAAGTGTTGGGCAGAAACGACATATTCAATTCAAAGGGAAGGAGCCCGTCCTGCATTGTGACGAACGCCGTGTAGCCATACGCAATACAAATCGCGAGGAACACAAGTGCGATGCCGCGATCAAGCGTCATGTCCGGTGCGTCCCTGATTGTTGGAGACTTAACGCCCGTAATCGGCGCGCAACAGGGTCCCACGCGCGTGCCAAACTGCGCATAAGGACCGGGCGGGAAGATCTGCAAAAAAGGCTATCAAAGCCTCTTGCAAATCGATCAGGCAAAAGCTGCGACGACAGTCGGTATCAGTCGTCGCAGCCCTGTCGTGTTACTTTTTCAGGAAGCCCAGTTCGATCATCAGTTCCTTGATCACCTTTTCCTGGTTTTCAAGGAACGACGTGAACTTGTCGCCCGAATTGTGGATGTTGACCCAGCCATTGCGAGCGCGAACCGCTTCCCACTCCGGCGTTTCATACATCGCAGTGATCACGTCGCGGTAGGCCTTGGCCTTTTCCGCCGGCAGGCCCGGAGCCGCAAAAAAGCCGCGCCAATTGACGAATTCCGCGTCGACGCCCTGTTCCTTGAAGGTCTGCGCATCTGGAAGCGCGTCCACCCGCTCAGCCGATGTGACGCCGATGACGCGGAACTTGCCGGCTTTCTGCAGAGCAACGGCCTCAGAAAAACCGGTCGATCCGACATCGACTTCGCCGGCCAGCAGCGCAGCATTCAGCTTTCCGCCGGTGTCATACGGGATGTACTTGACTTGCGTCGGGTTGGCGCCTGCGGCCTTGAAAATCATCGCGGCAACGAGGTGGTCCATGCCGCCTGGAACCGAACCGCCGCCGACTTTGACCGATTTCGGATCGGCTTTGTACTTGGCGGCCAGGTCTTTGAACGTCTTGATCGGGCTGTCGGCGCGCACGACGAGTGCTGCGTAATCGCCGATGGTGCCGGCAATCATCGTGAGATCGCGGAAGTTGTGCGGGAAGCGGCCAACGAGCGAGCGGATCACGATTGGTGTGGAGTTCACCATCAGCGTGCCGTGCTGGGATTTGGCGTTCTCGATCAGGTAGTTGATCGCTTTGCCGCCGCCGCCGCCGGACATGTTTTCATACGACGCGGTGCCAACAAGCCCCGACTTCGTGAGCGCTTCGCCGGTACCGCGCGCGGTGCCATCCCAGCCGCCGCCGGCGCCACCGGGGATCAGGAAGTGGACCGAATCCATCATCTTGTCAGCGGCGTGGGCCGACACGGTCAGTGCCGCCGCGCCGGCGCAGGCCATGAGCCCGAGGCCCAGATTTCTCAATGAACGCATGTCAAAGCGTCTCCGTTTCCCAGTCATTCAAAACGCGCTGTTTCACCCCGGCAGGGAGGAGCCAAGCGCGACGTGCGAGCAGTGCGATGCGCGCCGTTCGCGTGATACCGAAAAACCAGAAGAGACGGCTCAAGCCAAATGGCTCAAGGCCCTGCCACATCGCGCGTGTCCTCCGGCCGCGGCAACGTTTATGGCACGTTGTCCGTCTCGGCTCGTTCCGCACTACCACGGAGCTTGGTCGGTGAACCAGCATGCATTGCGTGCATAGACCATCGTCGGAACACGCATATTCTTTAAAACGGGGATCAGGCGAAAGCTGGCGCGGCCAACCCTCCCAGACGGCACAGATGGGAAACGATCTCATCGACGCCATCACCCGTCTTGACGTTGGCAAGTACGAATGGACGCGTGCCGCGGGCGATTTGCGTGTCCGAACGGATCGCGTCGAGATCAACGTCCACGTATGGCGCAAGTGCAGTCTTGTTGATGACGAGCAAGTCCGACTTCGTCACGCCCGGCCCACGCTTCCGCGGAATATCGCCGCCTTGCGCGACGTCGATGACATAGATCGTGAGGTCGGCCAGATCCGGCGAAAATGTCGCTGCGAGATTATCGCCGCCCGATTCAATAATCACCAATTCAAGCTGAGAGAATTTCGTCCGCAGGTCTGCAATTGCGGCCAGATTGATCGAACAGTCTTCGCGGATCGCCGTGTGCGGGCACCCGCCTGTTTCCACCCCCACGACCCGATCGCCGGGCAGAACCTGCATCTGCATGAGCGCTTCGGCGTCCTCGCGCGTATAGATGTCGTTGGTGATCACGGCCATATCGGTTGTTGGGCTGAGCGCCTTGCAAAGGGCAGCGGTCAGCGTCGTCTTGCCCGTGCCGACCGGCCCGCCGATCCCCACACGCAAGGGGCCGTTATGCGTCGTCGCGTTGCTCATGACCGGAACAGCCTCACCGTTTGCGTTTCGTGTTGGAGCGAT
>CAZOGY010000145.1:0-1583 GCA_964579305.1 uncultured Hyphomicrobiaceae bacterium | reverse complement strand
TGCGCGCATGCAATCAACAAAGGCGCCACCTTGCACGCGAAGTTCTTCAAAGCGTTCGCTAGAAGGCTGGAGCGCGAAGGCCAGGTCGTTCAATTCGGCGATCTCGTGTGCGTTGATGGTCCGGTGCGCCACCGCAAGCAAAATCAGATCGGTGCGCACACTGCCGTGAAAAAGCATCGCCGACATCCAACCGTGAAGGCTGCCCACATCGCTGACAAGGCCGCGCGCAACGGCGGTTTCCAATCCCTGGCTGTAGGCAAAGCCACCGACCGGAAACGATGGCGACAACCAGGCATGTAAGAGCGCAGCATCAGTTGGGCGCTCTGGGGAAACGGACGGGGCGGCGCCCGCGACAGCATCCACGCGTAAAGCATCTTGCATGTCGCCTGCCTCAGTCGTGAGCCTGACGCCCGGGCGCGCCGTTGCTGAATGGGTGCGTATCTCCATGCGCATGTTCGTGGCCATGCGCATGTTCATGGCGATCGCTCTGCCCGTGCCCACTATGATGGCCGGCATGCAGCGAGCCATGATGGCCGTAAGCGCCGCCTTCCGGCTCGAACGGTCGCGACACCTCACGCACATCGCCACCCAGTCCGCGCACCATCTCGGCCAGCACGTGATCGGGCTGAATAAAGATCGCATCTCCGGTGATTTCAGCGGGCGTGTGCCGATTGCCGATGTGCCAGGCAATCCGCATCAGGCTGTGCGCATCATTTGCCGTAACCGTCAAAACCGGTTCCGACGCTGCCATGACCCCAACAACGCTGCCGTCCTCCAAGACAAGCCCGCTGCCGTTTGCGAGATAGGTTGCCTCGGACAAGTCGAGCAGAAATTCCAACCCGCAATCTGTCGCCATGACAAGGCGTCGGCGATACCGCTCCTCCCGCGTCAGCGTGATCGTGCGCGAGGCGCGAGCCGTCCGCCCATCACCCGGCGCAAGTGTCTGATACGCGCGAAGCATTGCGAACCCACCTCCGCTCAAAACAAAAAGTAGCGCTGCGCCATCGGCAGTTCGGCTGCCGGGTCGCAGACCAGGAGCTCGCCATCCGCGCGCACTTCGTAGGTTTCCGGATCAACTTCGATATCGGGCGTTGCATCGTTGTGCAGCATGTCGGCCTTGGAGATCCCGCCGCGTACATTGGCGACCGGCACACACGCTTTTGCCAAGCCGTACCGGTCCAGCACGCCGCTTTCGGCTGCGGCCTTGGAAACGAACGTCACCGATGTCGTCGCCAGCGCTCGGCCAAACGCACCGAACATCGGCCGGTAGTGGACGGGCTGCGGCGTCGGGATCGAGGCGTTGGGATCACCCATCAGGCTTGCGGCGATCGCACCGCCTTTGATGACCATGTCCGGCTTCACGCCGAAGAATGCCGGCGACCACAAAACGAGATCGGCAAGCTTGCCCGCTTCGATCGACCCAATGTGTTTCGACATGCCATGCGCGATCGCCGGGTTCATCGTATATTTCGCGATATATCGCTTGACCCGGAAGTTGTCGTTGCCGCGGCCGTTGTCCTGGGCAAGTGTGCCGCGCTGTACTTTCATCTTATGCGCGGTCTGCCAGGTCCGGATGATCACCT
>CAZOGY010000144.1:0-8255 GCA_964579305.1 uncultured Hyphomicrobiaceae bacterium | reverse complement strand
CAAGCTGAGCAAGCCGCCTGTCATGCGGCCTGCTTCAGTGCACCTCAGAAGACGAGCCAGTCCGCATCGGACGACGTATCAAGATCAAAGACACCCTCAAGCACCACCACATCGGTGGTTTTCGGTTGTCCGCGCGTCGTCTCAAGCGAAATCAGCGTCCCAGTTTCGGTCTCGCTGACGATCACGTCGAACCGCGCCGGGCCCTTGTTGGTTTGCACAAGCCCGGTCAGATCGATGGTGTCACCAGCCTCGAAATCAACGATCGTGTCTGGACCTTGCCGGCGATTGGCATCGCCACGCTCCCAAACAAACGTGTCGTCACCGGCGCCGCCAATGAGCGTATCCACGCCACGACCACCCCGGATCACGTCATCGCCGGCACCGCCGTCAAGCGTCTCTGCGCGTCCACGGCCAGTGATCGCGTCATCGAACGCCGTTCCGCGGACCTCTTCAAAACCACGCACCTTGTCATGGCCGGTATCAGAGCCGGACGCCGTCTTGCGCGCCAGATCCACCACCACGCCTGACGCGGCTTGGGAGAAGTCGATGACGTCGTAGCCGCCGCCCCCGCGATAGTCATCATCGCCAAGGCCAGCCACCACGAGATCATCGTCACGACCGCCGGCGAGGAGATCGTTGCCCTGGCCGTCGACCAATACGTCATCGCCGCGACCGCCAGAGTTGCGGTCGTCTCCAGCCCCATCGACGATGCGGTCGTTGCCGTTTCCGCCATGGTTGCGATCGTTACCTTGCCCATCGATGATCAGGTCGTCGCCGTTTTGCCCGCGGTTGATGTCATCGCCGGCACCATCGCGGATCGTGTCGTCGCCATCGCCGGCATTGATGCGATCCTGGCCGCTGCCACCTTCGATTGTGTCGTCGCCATCCTTGGCGCGAACCCGATCATCACCAGCACCATCGAAGATGACGTCGTTGCCCTGGCCACCGATCAGCCGGTCTTGTCCGCCTTCACCGATCAGCGTCGCGCCTTCAAAGTCGGCAGCCGAGACCGCAACCGGCACGCGCACTTCGCTGATGCCTTGCGAGCCGTCGACCTCGGTCGCGATCGCCTGGACGAGCAGATCGAATTCGGCCGGTTCGCTCAGCGTCACTTTCAGGCCAGCAAGCGCATCGCCATCCAGAACGACCGAGCCATCGGCCTGCACGTCGCCCGCCGACAAGGTTGCACCCTCTGGCAGGCCCGAGACCACGATCACGTGATCTTCGCTGCAGCCTTCGGGCACCTCACACGTGATGTTCAGCGCGAGATCGAGCGACTCCGCGGCGCGTGCGCGTAAACGATCATCGTTGCTTGTACCAACCAGGGTCTGGCCAGCGCGATCCATTTCGATACCGGCTGTGATCTCAGCCAGATCAACCACTGGCGCCACGTTGACCATCACCGTTTGCATGGTCTGGGCCCCAGCCGTATCGGTGACGGCCACCTGGAACTGGTCCTGACCGTTGGCATGCGCATCTGGAGTATAAACGAACGCGCCCGTCTCGCCATCAAGCGACAAGGTACCGGCCACCGGTCCCGCCATGACTTCAAAGCCAAGCACATCGCCATCGGGATCAGTTGCATCGATCCGGCCCTGCCCGACGGTGTCCTCCTGCACGGCAAGAGCAACCTCGGCCGCGGCCTCTGGCGCCTGGTTGGCAAGCGACTGGATATCGGTGGCAACGCCATCAACCGAAAGCGTCACGGTTTCCAAGGACGCCACGGTCAGGCCAAGCGCATCGAACGCGGCTTGCGAGCCCGAGGCCGCGTCAACCGACCCAAGAAATGCATCAAGCGCCAGCAGATCATCGACAACGTCGGCGCCAAGGTCGCCCGCCGTGAGTTCCAGCGCAAGCGTATCGAACCCGGTCCCGCCGTCGATGGCGTCGCCTTCGCCAAGGCCGTTGACAATGATCGTGTCATCGCCGCTGCCACCGACGATCGCATCAATCCCTGCGCCGCCGTCGAGCACGTCGTTGCCGGAGCCGCCGATCAAGCTGTCATTGCCATCGCCGCCGAACAGTGTGTCGTTGCCGCCGTCACCATAAATGCCGTCGTTGCCAGCATCGCCATAAACGACATCGTCATCACCGCCCGCGAAGAAGCCGTCATCGCCGTCGCCACCGTGCAGCGTATCACGACCGGAATGGCCAACGATCGTGTCGTTGCCGTCATCGCCAAAGATCGTGTCGTCGCCGCCGTCGCCGTAAAGCCGGTCATTATCGCCGCCGCCGTGGATCACGTCGTCGCCGCCTTCACCCTTGACGAAATCGCGCCCGCCGCCAGCATCGATGGTATCTGCTGCGTCCGTGCCGTAAATCTCTTCGCCTGCGTCCGTACCTGTGGGCATATTGATCTCGTCTGCTTGCGTGCTCTCTCAAACCGTAGCCGCACTGCTAGGCGCCACAAGTTGCGCAAAGACTTGAGAACAAGCTGCAATTGTTTGCATCCAGCGGGCTGATCCGTCGGAGTGCGGACGTGTTTAACGCCCAGTGTAAGTCAGCTATGACATTTCACGGACCATCCGTAACGTGACGGTTGCAAAGACGAGCGGGCGCAGCGCCGGGCCCCGTACGCGCAAAGGCGCACAGGTCGAGGAGCGAGACGGGGTGGGCATAGCACTCTGCGTGATCCTAGCCGGCGGTGCGGGCCGCCGTATGGGCGCCGTTTCAAAACCGCTGCTGGCGCTTAACAATCGTCCGTTGCTCGCGCATGTGATCGCGCGCGTTGCACCGCAAGCCGATCAGGTGATCATCAACGTCTCTGGCCTGAACGACGACCCGGTTGCTGCCTATTGCATCGCTCACAACCTTGCCGTTGTCCCCGACGCAGACGAAGTCCGGCATGGCCCCCTTGCCGGCGTTCTTGCGGGGCTGCGGCATGCGCAGGAACACGGCCTCCCAGGGCCGATCTTGACCGTGCCGGCCGACACCCCCTTCCTTCCGGCCGATCTTGCAGCGCGTTTGCTCACGGCCACGAACATCCCACCCGCACGCATGGCCATCGCCAACAGCGACGGCATCGCCCATCCGATTACCGCCCTCTGGCCGCTCAAAGCAGCTCAGACAATCGAGCGCCAGATGGCTGCCGGCAACGCGTCGGCAATGCGCGTCGCTGAAGAATTAGGAACGCGCTCAGTGACTTGGAAGAAGGCCGCAATCGCCGGGCACGCCGTTGACCCCTTCTTCAACATAAATACGCCCGATGAGCTCGCCGCCGCCGAAAAGCTGTTCGCCCCCGCCAACACCACAGGCGAAAACTTGCCATGAGCGAACCGTCTGCTGACCCGCGTCATCGCGCCAAGCTGTTCGCCGTCTCCGGATGGAGTGGAACAGGCAAGACAACTTTGACCGTTGGGCTGATCACCGCTTTCACCCAACGCGGCTTCACGGTCGCCACGATCAAACATACCCATCACATGCAGCCGGCATCGATCGGCCGGGCCGAAATCGGCAAGAGCCAAGTCGACACGCCTGACACGATCCGCCATCGCAGCGCTGGCGCAATCATGACGCTGTTGGCTGGCCCATGCTGGGTGAGCCTGGACGAAGCGCCGCCACAACCCCATCCGGCAACCAACGACCCAATCGCCCTGTCCGACTTGCTTGCAGGCAAGGCCGACATTGTGATCGCCGAAGGATTTAAGCGCGCGCCCGTGCCAAAGATCGTTTGCTTGACGGCTGACCAACATCCCGGACAGCCGCCACAGCAAGATCAATCGCTGGCCCATAAGAACCATGTTTTGGCGTTCATTTCACATCACCCGCATGCCGCAACGCCGGTGGCACCGGTATTCGCACCCTCCGATATCCCGCAATTGTCTGCGCACCTGATGACCCGCCTGGGCCTCATTGCGCCTGGCGTTGCATCAACCGCTGATGCCGCACAGGCAGATGCCAAGACGGCTCGCGCCTAAACCCAATCACAGGCCCCGCCTGCCATGACGGCGTTGTCTCAGCCCGGCAAATGGCGGCCGGATTGTCCCCGCAGCGGCGGCTCGCTAAATGTACCTCAGACACCGAACACAACGAGCCGCGGCCGCTGACGGGCGCGAGAGGATAAGATCGACGCCATGCTGAACGAGACGCCGAAACCTCATGAAAAACAGTCGGCCCACGGTGACGCCTCAGGCGCGCTGGAAAATCCGGCTCAGGCGCCAATGATTGATCCGTTCGGCCGCCACGTAACCTACCTGCGCGTTTCCGTGACGGACCGCTGCGACTTCCGCTGCGTCTACTGCATGTCGGAACACATGACGTTCTTGCCGCGCAAAGACCTCTTGACACTTGAGGAACTCGACCGCGTTTGCACGGCCTTCATCAATAAAGGCGTCAAGAAACTGCGGCTGACGGGCGGTGAACCGCTTGTGCGCAAGAACATCATGTTCCTGATCCGGCAGCTTTCCCGTCACCTCGGCACGGGCGCCCTGGAGGAACTGACGCTGACAACGAACGGCAGTCAGCTTGCCAAGTTTGCCGACGAACTTGCCGATTGCGGCGTACGGCGCGTGAACGTCTCCATGGATACGCTCAAGCCCGACCTGTTCCAGAGCATTACGCGGTGGGGAGATCTCGCCAAGGTTCAGGAGGGGATCAACGCAGCGGTCAATGCCGGCCTGCAAATTAAAATCAACGCGGTTGCGCTGAAAGGTGTGAACGACACTGAGATCGATGAACTGATCCGCTATGCGCACGGCAACGGCTTTGATCTCACCCTGATTGAGACCATGCCCATGGGCGACATCGATGGCGATCGCACTGACCAGTATCTGCCCTTGAGCCAAGTGCGCGCCGACCTGGAACAGCGTTACACCCTCAACGATATCCCTTATAAAACGGGGGGACCGGCACGCTATTTCGAAATCAAAGAAACCGGCGGCCGGCTCGGCTTCATCACGCCACTGACCCACAACTTCTGTGAAAGCTGCAATCGCGTACGCCTCACGTGTACTGGCACGCTTTATATGTGCTTGGGCCAGGACGATGCTGCGGATTTACGCACGCCATTGCGGACCGGCGCCGATGATGAAGCGCTCAGCCGCGCGATCGACGAAGCCATTGGCCGCAAACCCAAAGGCCACGACTTCGTCATTGATCGGCAAACCAGGCGCCCCGCTGTGTCCCGCCACATGAGCGTGACAGGCGGTTGAGGCCGCCGGTCAAAATACAAGGGCTAATAACCTAGCGATTCAAATTCAGCTATGACAGGCCAGTAATATGACAGGCCCGTATTCACAGCGCGCGGGCGGGCCAAGGCCGCGGCCCCGCGCCCTGCGCCGCACTTCGGTGAAGCATTCCTCGCTGATCCAAAGATCAGGCTGACACGCCTTGCGCGAAGCCGATCTTATTCAAATTCCATAGCGCGATAAATCCGCCCGGCATTCTGCAGGGCCAGGAACTCATAAGTATCAAGATGTCGATAGGCAGACTGGTCGATTTTGTACGCATCAGTCTCACCACCGCCGTTATCGAGGATCTTTTTCACCTCAGCGCGCATATACACCAGATAGTCATGGGTGTATTTCGTCACGGTTGCGTAGTCGGTCGGCGTCCCATGGCCCGGTATCACATGTTCCGCACCAAGCGCCAAAAAGTTCTTCCAGCTTTCGATCCAGCCGGCCGTGTCTGTTTCCTCAAATACGGGAAGCATCCGTTGATGGAACGCCATATCTCCCGCAATAACCACACGCTTTCCGGGCAGCCACACGCTGATATCGCCGGGGCTATGCGCTGGCCCCAGATTGAGCAGTTCGATACGTTCACCGCCGAGCTCAATCACCATTTTGTCGGAAAACGTCTCATCTGGCATGACAAGCTCAGTTCTGAAAAACTTGTCGCGCAGCCTGCGCCGAGCCGCCGCCAAGATGCTATCGCCGCGCTCCTCCAGTTCCGCCGCCGCATCTTCATGTGCAATAATCGTAGCGCCCTGCGACTTCCAATACCCTGATCCAAGCGCTGCGTGCCCTTGCCCATTTTCAAGCACAACATATTTCACGGGCTGATCGGTAAGCTTCTTGATTTCGGCGTGCATCTCAGCAGCGAGAAGATAACTGCCACCCGCGTTGACGACCAAGACGCCATCGCTTGTGATAACAAACGACAAATTGTTATTGTGGCCAGAGTTCTCATAGGTCGGCGGCGCAGTCGCGCCAATCGCGCTCCACACGCCTTCAACGACCTTTTGCGGACGCGCAAAAAGGAACGAATTCGCTGCAGCATCGAGCGACTTGATTGCAAGACCAGCTTTTTTCCAGGCAAAGTAGCCGCCGGGATAATTCATTACGTTTTTATAGCCCATTTTGAGGAGCGTCTGGGCTGCAAGTGGACTGCGCTGGTTTGTACCGCAATAGACGACAATCGGTTTCGCCTTGTCGCGCGCGATATCTCCAATCCGGAACTCAAGCCAACCACGCGGCAATATCACCGTTCCCGGCGCCCCGATCATGCCGCCGACAATGTCAACCTCACGCTGGGTTCGCACATCCAACACCACCATATTCGGGTGCGTCGCCAGCAGCGCTTGAAGCTCTCGCGTGGTCACGTTCTTGATTTGAGCGTTCGCATCCGCGAGCATGGTTTTCGCTGTCAGCTCCTGAGCCCTCACAGCGGAGGCCGCCACCAATTGGCCGGCGCTGACAAGCATCAACACAATGACAAAAGCAAAGGGTGTTCGTTGGCGTTGGCGCTGCCGCATCGGTATGCCTTTCTTGATTTGGTTTTTCGCCGATGACCATCAAGCGTATGGGGTGGCCGCTGGCGGGATCGCCGGACCGGTAAAATACGGTACAGTCGGTTTTTCAAACAATGCGCCTTGTGGCGTGACCAAAGCCGCGAGGCGCCGAAGCATCGGCCTCTTCGACACCCAACAGCCCGTTTGGAACAAGCCGATGTCGTCAACGCCCGTCCTCCCGTCAAAGCCCCCAACCTCCCAAGTTCGCACTGTGCACGTGCGCATTGAGGGCCGCGTTCAGGGTGTTGGTTATCGCGCCTGGTGCGCTGAAGCCGCCCGCGACATCGGCCTGACAGGTTGGGTCAGAAACAGAAAAGACGGCGCCGTCGAAGCGATCTTGCAAGGCCCGTCGGATGCGATTGAGGCCATGATCGCAAAGTGCCGCCAAGGCCCGCACGATGCAGCGGTCTGCTCAGTGGTGATCGTTGGCGAAGGCGGCGGCGCGTTTGACCAATTCGAGATATTGCAAACGACGTGATCGGCCCATCGACCGCAGGGCGGGTACGCGTGCCTCGCCGGCCCCGCACTCTATGCAATCACCGCATCCCAGGCGCGCCTTCGTGGACGTAGCGCACCGCCATACCCGCAGCCTAGATGCGAGACATGGCACTCGTATCCCCGACACTCACCGCACCCACATCATTGGCCGATCGCAATTTGCGCGGCATGATGCTTATGATCGCGGCCATGGGCGTGTTCGTATTAAACGACACGTTCACCAAGACCGTATCTGAAGCCCTTCCAACTGGCCAGATCATTGCCACGCGGGGGATCATCGCAACGCTCATCATGCTGCCGATCGTCATCGCGACATGCGGTTTGCGCACCGTGGCAAGCAGCTATTCGCGCCCATTGCTGGTGCGCAACCTGTCCGAAGTCGTTGCTGTCATTTTGTTTCTGTCAGCCCTGTTCCGTTTGCCCATCGCAAACGTGACGGCAATCTTACAGACCCTTCCGCTGGCAATGACGGCAGCCGCTGCCATTTTCCTGAGCGAGCGTGTCGGGTGGCGGCGGTGGACCGCGGCCGGCGTTGGCCTCTTGGGGATCCTGTTGATTATTCGGCCGGGCACGGACTCGTTTTCTTGGTGGTACGTGCCGGCCCTTGTCTCGGTCCTGTTCATCACCGCCCGCGATCTCGCCACGCGCATGATCCCGCCCGAAACACCCACGGTTGCCGTAACATTCTTGACCGCGGCCGTCGTGACCGTCGCAGGGTGCCTGCTTGGGCTGACGGAAAATTGGGTCTGGCCGGACCTCGGCTCATTCGTCCGGCTTGCAACGGCGGCCGTGCTGGTTCTGATCGGTTACGCCATGCTGATTGAAGCTTGGCGCGGCGTGGAAATTTCTGCCGTAGCGCCGTTCCGCTATGCCGTCGTTCTCTGGGCGATGCTGTTTGGTTATCTGTTCTTGGGTGAGGTTCCGTCGGCGTGGACCGTGGCTGGCTCCGCAATCGTCGTGGGTGCTGGCCTCTACACATTCCACCGCGAACGCGTCCGCAAGCCAACAGCGGCTTAGTCCCCTTCTG
>CAZOGY010000143.1:0-8277 GCA_964579305.1 uncultured Hyphomicrobiaceae bacterium | reverse complement strand
AGTTCGCCAACTGGCCGGTCGCGGCGTATTCAGGCAGACAGAGCTTTACGATTTCAGGCGCAACGTCCTCGGGTTGCGGCAGTGATGCGGGATCTTCGCCGGGATAGGCCCTGGTCCGCATCTGGGTCGCCACCGGCCCCGGATTGAAAAGATTGACGCGTACGTTCGAATTCGCAGTCTCGTGCGCGTATGTCCGGGCAAGGGCTTCCAGCGCCGCTTTGGAAACCGAATAGGGGCCCCAATAGGCGCGGTTGGCCTGTGCCGCGCCCGATGTCAGGAAAACGGCGCGGCCGGCATCTGAAGCCCGCAACAAGGGATCGCACGTGCGGATCAGGTGCCAATTCGCAGTGACGTTGATATCGAGCACTTCCTGCCAGGCTGCTTCGGTAACGTGATTGAGCGGCGAAAGGGGACCGAGTATCCCGGCATTCGCCACCAGCACATCGAGTTTACCCCAGCGCTGATACAAGCTGGGTCCGATCGCATCGACCTTATCGAAGTCACGCAAGTCCAGTTGAACAAGCGTGGCTGATCCGCCGAGCGCTTGGATTTCGTCGTCGAGATCCTCAAGGCCTGAGACGCGCCGGGCCACGGCAATGATGTGCGCGCCGGCCTTGCACAGTTGCAACGCCGTCGCGCGTCCGATCCCGCGCGAGGCGCCGGTGACAAGGGCCAATTTGCCTTCAAGCGTACGGTCGGCCGTGTCTGCGGTTGTTTGAGACATGTGTGCTGTTCCATGACGGGACGCGGAGATCGGGCGTGGAACGGCGCCGCGGCAGCCGCGCACGATACCGATGGTGACTGCGATCGCAGCGCGCGATCAGCAGCCAGGCTCAACGCGCTTCGGCAAGCAATGACAATTGTGGCCCGTCGCCATTGACAGGCGGTCGATCGACATCGGTCAGCGGCGTTGGATAGTCGCCGGTGAGACAGTGATCGGTGAACTGCGGCGATGCGGGATTGCGCGGGCCGCAACCCATGGCACGGTAAAGGCCGTCGACGGACAGGAACGCGAGGCTGGCTGCGCCCATGTATTCGCGCATTTCTTCGACCGAGCGCGATGCTGCCAGCAATTCTTCGGTGCGCGGTGTATCGATACCGTAATGGTCTGAGTATTTGATCTCCGGGCAGGCAATGCGCATGTGCACTTCGCGCGCGCCGGCCTCCAGCATGAGTGGGACAAGCTTGCGCGTTGTGGTCCCGCGCACGACGCTATCGTCGATCAGGACGACGCGTTTGTCCTTGATGGCGGCCCGGTTTGCGGCGTGTTTGAGTTTGACGCCAAGCTGGCGGATCTGCTGGGCGGGTTCAATGAAGGTGCGGCCGACGTAACCGTTGCGGATGATTCCGAATTCGAATGGCAATCCGGCTGCGTTGGCAAAGCCTAGGGCGGCGGGAATGCTTGAATCGGGGATGGGGACGACCACGTCGACGTCGGCTGGGGCCTCGGTCGCCAGCTCAGCGCCCATGCGCTTGCGCGTTTCGTAAATGCTTAAGCCGCCCATGACCGAATCGGGCCGCGCAAAATAGATGTATTCGAAAATACACGGTCGCGCTGGGCGTGGCGGGAACGGTTTATGGCTTTCCAAACCGTCTTCGGTAATAACGACGATTTCGCCATTTTCAATTTCACGGACGAATGTAGCGCCCATGACGTCGAGCGCGCAGGTTTCCGATGCCAGGACATACCCCTCGCCCAACCGGCCAAGCACAAGTGGGCGGATCCCGATCGGATCGCGCGCGCCGATCAACTTATCCTTGGTCATTGCAACGAGCGCATACGCCCCTTCGATTTGGCGCAGGGCGTCGATGAACCGCTCGATCACCCGGCGGCCTTTTGATCGTGCGACGAGATGCAAAATAACTTCGGTGTCAGAGGTCGACTGATAAATCGCGCCGTCCTGGATCAGGGCTCGCTGCAATGTCTTGGCGTTCGTCAAATGCCCGTTATGGCCGATTGCCATGCCGCCGTGGTGCAACTCGGCGAATAGCGGTTGCACGTTGCGCAGCGAGGGTTCGCCCTGTGTGGAATAGCGGACATGGCCAATTGCGTGGGGGCCGGTGAGACGTGAGATGACGTCGCGCTCCACGAAGTTGTCACCAACGAGGCCCAGACGGCGCTCACCGCGAAACGCGCTACCGTCTGACGTCATGATGCCGGCGGCTTCCTGACCGCGGTGTTGGAGCGCATGCAAGCCCAGCGCACACAAGGCGGAGGCTTCAGGCACACCGAACAGGCCGATCACACCGCACTCTTCGTTCAGGGTATCGCCGCGCCATTCGGCGAGATCGTCGCTCTGCGACGCGTTGCGCGCTCCTGCAGAGCGGTCGCGCTCGTGCGGGCAGGGTGGTTGACATGCGGCGGTCATCGGCGTCTCCACAGCGCTCGGCACGCAAGCTTATACGTGCGCAACCAAACACTTGGTTTGCGCGTCGTCTCTGGCGGTCGTGATGTGCGCCCGCAATCAACGCCATGCAAGCGCGAAAGCGCCACTGTTGGCCGAATTATGAAACTTTCATGTCAGTTTCACGCCGGGCCCGCTCAGCTCGACTGGCCATCCCCATCGAGCGAAAGATCAGACGGCACCATCCGAACAAGCATGGTCTCAAACGCGAGGCCGGTCGAGCGGATAACGCCGATCGATGCCGAATTACGCACCCATTCAGGCTGCGTTTGGGGATTGGGATACAACTTTTCGTAAAACAGGAATGGGATCACGATCAGGACGAAGCCGCGGGCGACCCCGAAGGCGAGGCCCAGGATATTGTCGATCAGCCCGAAGCGGCCTTCCCGGATGCGGTCGGACAAGCGCGCCGTAATCAAATGCACGATGATCAGGACAAGCAGGAAGATCAACGCGCCAATGCCGATCTGCGCGATCTGGACTGGAGCACCGATTTGCGCAGCGATGTCTTCGGCCAATTGTTTCTGGTACAGCACAAAATACAAAACCGCGCCGCCGGCGATCAGCCAGGACAGGATCGACAGCATTTCGCGCGCAAACCCGCGGTACATGGCCAGGATGCCTGAAATCAGGCAAATCGCGATCAGGCCGATATCGAGATAGCTCAGCGGGCCTATCATTTTGCTGGGTCCCTCAGCGTTCGCCGAAACGGATAGTCACATCGCGCGCTCACTTGCATGACATCAGGGCGCTCGCAAGGCTTTTCACGTGGTTATGCCGATCAAGCTTGATCTGAGTGCCCTTTGTGGTCTCACCGGATTGCGACAGAACGGCGGTGTCAAAGCCCAATTTTGCGATCTCGCGCAGCCGCGTTGGGGTGTGTGCCGCGGCCCGGACGGCGCCAGACAAACTGATTTCGCCAAAATAGGCGCGGTTGCGCGGCAACGGCTCAGACGCCAAAGCCGACATCAGCGCAGCGGACGCTGCGAGGTCGGCAGCAGGTTCGCTCACACGGATGCCGCCGGCGACGTTCAAATAGACATCGTGATTGGCAAACGAGATGCCACAGCGCGCATCGAGGACGGCAAGCAGCATGGCCAATCGATTGGAATCCCAGCCGACCACGGCGCGACGCGGGGTGCCCAGCGAGGACGGCGCAACCAATGCCTGAAGTTCGACCAAGACGGGCCGCGTTCCTTCCATGCCCGCAAAGATGGCGGAGCCAGGGCTCGATGGATCGCGACCGCCAATGAACAATTCCGAAGGGTTGGCAACAACCTTGAGGCCGGTTTCTGCCATTTCGAACACGCCGATCTCGTCGGCGGGTCCAAAGCGGTTTTTAACCGCCCGCAACAGGCGAAACGTTTGGCCGCGATCCCCTTCGAAATAGAGCACGGTGTCGACCATGTGCTCGATGATCTTTGGTCCGGCGATCTGGCCTTCCTTGGTGATATGGCCAACCAGGAACAGGGCGGGCCCCGCCGATTTCGTGTATCGGATGAGTGTCTGGGTCGCGGCGCGGACCTGGGAGGCACTGCCGGGGGCGGCATCGAGTGCGTCAGCCCACAAGGTCTGGATGGAATCAATGATCACCAGATCCGCGCCGCGTGCATCTTCGATCGTGGCCAGGATGTTGGCGAGATTTGTTTCCGCAGCCAGTTTGACCGGTGCTGATTCCAGGCCGAGCCGCTGGGCACGCATGCGGACCTGGGCTGTCGCTTCCTCGCCGGAAAAATACAGAACCTTGCGCCCGTGCAGCGCCAGGGCCGCGGCGGCTTGGAGCAGCAGCGTCGATTTGCCGATCCCAGGCTCCCCGCCGATCAGCGTCGCAGAGGCTGGCACGAGGCCGCCACCTAACACGCGATCGAGTTCGGCGTTACCGGTGGTCAGACGCGCAACATCTTGTGCGGCGCCATCGAGGCCTTCCAGCGGGACGATGCGGCCGCCCTTGAGGGTCGTCAGGCCCGAACCGGGCGGTGCAATCGCCGCGTCCGCCTCGACAAGCGTGTTCCAGCTTCCACATTCGGGGCATTTGCCGGCCCAACGCGGCGTGGTCGCCTGACAGGTCTGGCACACGAATTTGGTTTTCGGCGCTTTTGCCATGGCTTTCGGCCGCCTTCGCATGTTGGAGCGCGCGTCTGACGCAACTGGCGATTTCGCGCTCTGTTCTTTGAGGTTATGCGCATCAGGCCGCTGTGGGACCCAAGATGGGATCGGGCCCGGGCGGTGGAACGGGCCGATCGCCATCGCGATAGATGCGATGGGCGCGGGGGCCCAAGTGGGTGAGTATTTCGTAGTCGATGGTTCCGGCTGCGTCAGCGATCTTCGCCAGGGCTGGAGGGTTGGCCAAGACAACCCAGTCCCCCCAGGCCAACGCGTCAGCCGGCAGGTCGGTGATATCGATCGTGAGCATATCCATCGACACACGCCCGACGATGCGGGCGGTAGTTTGCCCGTCGGCCAAATAGACCTGCGGCCCGACGCCGGTGGCCTCGTTGACGGCGGCGCGCGGATAGCCATCGGCATAGCCAACCGAGACGGTTGCCAGCCGGGCGGGGCGCTGCGCGGTGAAGCGGCGCCCGTAACCGACGTTCGCGCCGGCGGGCACGTCAAACACCTGAATGACACGCGCATACAGCCTGACCACGGTTTGCGGCGGGTCGGGGTCGTCATCGCGCGTGCGTCCGCCGTACAGCCAGATCCCAGGCCGGACCAGATCAAAGCGCAGTTCATCCCACCATCGCGCCCCGGCGGAGTTGGCGAGCGCAGCCGCGGTGGCGGGCAACTGCGCGAGACAGGCCTGAAAGCGCCGGTTCTGCTCCAACGCCATTGGGTCGCTCAGATCGTCGGCCGATGCGAGGTGGCTTAATATCAGACTGGGCTGGAAGGGTGCGTAGGCAGCGGGCTCGTCCATGAGCCAGGCGATGTCGTTGGGGCCGAGCCCGAGACGGCTCATGCCGGTGTCGACTTGGAGGGCTGCAGGAATTGAGCGTTCCAGGTTGCGGCAAATGTCGGCCCACTCAGAAAGCTGCGCGAGGCTCGACAAAACGGGGCGCAGTTGATGAAACGCGAACTCGGGTGCGCCACCGGGCCATATGCCATCGAGAACATAAATGATGGCTTCGGGAAGGGTTGCCCGCAGCGCCAGCCCTTCATCGCGGGTCGCAACAAAGAACGTTGTGCAGCCTTCGTTCCAGAGGGCTTGGGATACGGCCTTTGCCCCTAAACCGTAGGCATCGGCTTTGACAACGGCGCTGCAATTGGCCGGCGCAACTCTGTCGGCCAGAAGCCGCCAGTTGGCCCTCAGGGCTGCAAGGTCGACCTCAAGCACGGCGCGTGCGGCGGCGGGCACTTCAATTCGCGTCCCGTCCAAAAGCCGCATCGCCGGCATGCTGGTCTCCTTCCGCGGTGCAAACCCGAAGCAAGGTGAGGCGTGCGCCTACTCATAATGCTCCGGCAAGTAATCTTCTTTCGCCAAGTTCCCAAAGCGCGTGAACTGCGATTCGAAGGCAAGCTGTACGGCGCCGACCGGGCCGTGGCGCTGTTTGCCGACGATCACTTCGGCCTTGCCGTGGACCTGCTCCATCTTCTGGACCCATTCGGCAAATTCCGCCGTGCCTTCGCTCGGCTTGCCGCGTTCGACGTAATACTCTTCGCGGAACACGAACATCACGACGTCGGCGTCCTGCTCGATCGATCCCGATTCCCGCAAGTCTGAGAGCTGCGGCCGCTTGTCCTCGCGTTGTTCGACCTGTCGCGAGAGCTGCGACAGCGCGACGATGGGGACCTCAAGTTCCTTGGCCAGGGCCTTGAGCCCGGTCGTGATCTCGGTGAGTTCCTGGACGCGGTTGCCGGCTGTTTTCGCTGAGCCCGTGAGCAATTGAAGATAGTCGACGATCAGCAAATCAAGCCCATGCTGGCGTTTGAGACGACGGGCGCGCGCGGCAAGCTGGCCGACGGAAATGCCGCCGGTCTGGTCGATGAAAAGCGGGGCCTCGGCCATCTCGCGGGTCTTATCCACCAGCCTGCGGAACTCTTCTTCGGTGATCATGCCGCGGCGGATCTTTTCGGAGGGGATTTCGGCCTGCTCGGAAATGATACGGGTGGCGAGCTGTTCGGCGGCCATCTCCAGCGAGAAAAAGCCGACGATCCCGCCATCGATTGTTTTTTTCGAGCCGTCGGACTGGAGTTCGTACCGGTAGGCTTTGGCGACGTTGTAGGCGATATTGGTCACCAGCGCCGTCTTACCCATCGAGGGGCGTCCGGCCAGGATGATCAGGTCTGAGCGCTGCAGACCGCCCATGCGATTGTCGAGGTCGGCAAGCCCGGTCGACAAGCCAGAGAGCTGGCCGTCGCGCTGATAGGCTGCGTTGGCCATTTCGACGGCATCGGCCAGCGCGTCGCCAAAACTACAAAAGCCGCCGCCGTAACGGTTGGTTTCAGCAAGCGCGTAGAGCTGTTGCTCGGCCAGCTCGATCTGCTTTTGGGGTGGGGCATCGACGGGCGAATCATAGGCCGTCGTGACCATATCGGCGCCGACCATGATCAGTTGCCGGCGTGTCGCCAGATCATAGATCGTGCGGCCGTAGTCGTTCGCGTTGAGGATGGTCGTCGCGTTCGCGGCGAGGCGCGCGAGATACTGTGGAACCGTCAGCGCTTCGTCGATCGGCTCGTGGTTTTCAAAGAAGGTGCGCAGCGTGATCGGCGTCGCCCGCTTGCCGGCGGTGATCAGTTTGGACGTGGTTTCATAGATTTGCTGGTGGACGGGATCGTAGAAGTGTTCGGCGTTGAGGAAGCCGGAAACACGGTCCAAGACCTCGTTGTTGATCAAGATCGCGCCCAGCAGCGCTTGTTCCGCCTCGATGTTGTGGGGCGGTTGACGGTAGGAGAGGGGCTCATCAGCCGCAGCTTGCGCCTTGAGCTGATCTGATGGGGTGAGGGCATGCTCGGTCATGCGCTCGGAGCTAGCGTGAGTCGCGGCGTCCGGGTTGCTGAGGCGGTCAAGCGCAGGCTGTGTTTTGCGCCCAATTCACAGGCCGGGCGGTGTGGTCTCATTCCCGGCGGCGGAGGCGCGGTTTCCGTCTGGACCCAACAACGGGCCATGATCGATTTGGTGTCAGAGAGGGGAACGTACGCGCGTCCTGGCCCGGAAGACAGGACGCGCGACCACGATTGTCAGTGCCGTTATTAAACTTCTGGCTGTTCGGCCGCGCCAGGATCCACGGCGCTGTCGTCAAGGGCTTCACCGCGGTCGCGGTCGTCGTAGCCGTCACCGTCTTCGGCATCAGGGTCATAGACCTCGATGTCGAGTTCCTCATCGCGAATGACTGAGACGTCTTCGCCGCGGGCCTGACGCTCGGCTTCGTCTTCGGTGCGGGCGACGTTGATCGTGACGTTCACTTCGACTTCGGGGTGCAATTGGACAATCACCGTGTGCAGCCCAAGCTCTTTGATCGGTTGCTCCAGCCGTACCTGGCGACGCTCGATGTTGGTGCCCGCTTCGGTGATCAGGTCAGCGACATCGCGCGATGACACAGACCCATAGAGCAGCCCCGTATCGCCAGCTTGGCGGATTGCGACATACGTTTCGCCGTTCAAGCGATCGGCAACGCCCGAGGCTTCGGTTTTCAGCTCAAGGTTGCGAGCTTCCAAGGTGGCGCGGCGGGCTTCGAACTCAGCCAAATTAGCCTTTGTTGCGCGCAGGGCTTTTTTCTGCGGCAAAAGGAAATTGCGCGCATAGCCGTCTTTGACGCGCACGACTTCGCCCATCTGGCCAAGCTTGGGGACGCGTTCGAGAAGGATGACTTCCATCGGTAAGCTCCAGGTCTGAGATCGTTGCAGTTCATGGGGTTGGGCGCGTGGCGCGCGATCC
>CAZOGY010000142.1:4669-8474 GCA_964579305.1 uncultured Hyphomicrobiaceae bacterium | reverse complement strand
ATCCAATTGGACGCGACATGCATTAGGCGCTGAGCATGTACATGTAGCCGGTTGCCGTACCGATCCAAATCTTGCCGTCAACGATGCACGGCGAGGCCAAGAAGCGGCCGTCCAGTTTTATTTGCCAGATCTCTTTGCCCGTCTTGGCATCGAGACAATAGATCCGCCAATCGCGACCGGCCATGATCACGCGATCGTCGACAACGGCTGGCGAGGACCAAATGTTGGATCGTGTTTCGAATTGCCAGATGGCTTCGCCGGTCCGCGCGTTTATGCAATGCACGTTCTTGTCTTCGCCACCAATGTAGAGCCGGTCACCGGAAACGGCAGCCGTGGAGTAATACCCACCGCGCGAACGGTATCGCCAAACTTCTTTGCCTTTCTCGCGGTCGAAACAATAAAGGTGCGGCGAGCCCGCTTCGGCGGCCACGTAAACAAAATCGTCAGCGATAACTGGCGAAGAATCGGTATCGTCGTACGTTTTCGCCTGCCAGCGGATTTGGCCGGTTTTGGTATCAATCGCGACGAGGCGACCGTCATACGTCCCAGTGTAGTATTCGCCATCTTTGACCGCTGGCGAGGTCTCAGAACCTTTGTGGCTGCCATGTTCGCGACCCCGGCGCCCGCCGATATCCGTTTTCCAGAAATGCTTGCCCGTCGCGGGATCGATACAGCGTGCAAAACCGCTTTCACCGGCGACATAGAGGCGGCCGTCAACAACGCAAGGCGAAGAATCCATATCCTGGCCGGAATTCATCCGCCAGACGCGCTTGCCGGTCTCAGCGTCAACGCAGTGAAGATAGTTATCGGTATTGCCGATATAAAGCCGGTTGTCGTAAGCGCAGACGGAGCTTTTGAACATGCCGCCGCCGCGGTACTTCCACGCCGTTTTGCCGGTCATCGCGTGCAGGCAATAGAGGTTGTAATCGACAGAGCCGACATAGACGTAATCGCCGAGCTTAATGGCGCTGCCGGTCCAACCCATCCCGCTCCAGTACTTGTATTTGCCGCCATATGTTCGCCGGCGCACGCCTGATGTCCTGATCCGCCAAGCCACTTCAGGCGCCTTATCGGGAATTGGACCGGTCCCGTAAAACGTATGCGCACCATTACCGCGGAACATCAAAACCGTTTTATCGGAGGCGGAGTTGCGACCGTGGTCCCATTCGGGGAGGGGGGCAGGTTTGGACTTGGCTGCATTCGCTTGCGTGCCGAGCAATGGCCATGTGCTGGTGGCCGCGATACCGCCGATGGCAGCGGTCCCAATTTCGCGCAGCGCCCTTCGGCGCGTCATTTTCAGTTGTTCGTCCACGGCCGAGCCTCTTCATTACGACTTTTGGAAATCACGCATCGGCGAAATGCACTCGCCAACGTAAAGCGTGCCGCAATGTGCGGCCTGCGATGACGATATGCTCTCGCCAAGCCTGCTGCCGTGTCCTTTGCACGCCGGTCCTTAAAGAAACGCCACAACGCGCCGTCTTGTTATTTTCTCTGTGTTCAGCGCAACCCCGGCTTGCGGGCCCGGATGGCGAATCGGACGCAATCCAACGGCAATGCCGCCGGCGTGTTCGACCTTCGTGGGCTCGACCAATGATGCACGGCTGGTGGCTTTTTCGAATGCAGGAATTCGAATACGATCGCGCCATTGCGCTGAAGAACGCTTGCCACAACAGCCCAAGGAACGCGCGATGGCGTCTCAAAACAAAACACCTGATGCGGCCGGGCACTCCCCGAGCCGTCGAGGTTTCCTGAAGAAATCCGTTGCCGCCGGGGCCACGATCGCTGCGACCGCAACGGCTGCGCACGCTGCTGAAGGCGATAGCGCGATCATCAACATCCCCGATGCCTCAAAGTATCTGGGCCCTGGCGTTGACAACGCGCCTTATGGCAAACCCTCCGAGCATGAAGCCGAGGTCGTGCGCCGCAACGTTGCCTGGTTGACGGCCGACACGGCATCGTCTGTGAACTTCACTCCGCTGCATGAGCTTGACGGAATCATCACGCCGAACGGCCTGTGCTTTGAACGCCACCACGCTGGCGTCGCGGAAGTGACCAAGGACGACTACCGTTTGATGATCAACGGTCTCGTCGAAAAGCCGCTGGTGTTCACATACCAGGATCTGCTCCGCTTCCCGCGCGAAAACCACGTCTACTTCCTGGAATGCGCGGCGAACTCGGGCATGGAATGGCGCGGTGCACAGCTCAATGGCTGCCAGTTCACGCACGGCATGGTTCACAACGTGATGTACACGGGTGTGCCGCTCAAATACCTGCTGAACGAAGCCGGTCTGAAAACGAACGCCAAATGGATCATGCCGGAAGGCGGCGACGCGTCGGGCATGAACCGCTCGGTGCCGATGTTCAAGGCGCTGGACGACTGCCTTATCGCTTTCAAAATGAACGGCGAAGCGCTGCGCCCTGAGCAGGGTTATCCGGTCCGTCTCGTCGTCCCAGGCTGGGAAGGCAACATGTGGGTCAAGTGGATCCGCCGCATCGAAGTCGGCGATCAGCCTTGGCACGCACGCGAAGAAACGTCGAAGTACACCGATCTCATGGAGAACGGCAAAGCCCGGCGCTTCACGTGGGAGATGGACGCCAAGTCTGTCATCACCAATCCTTCGCCGCAGGCACCGTTGACCCACAAGAAGGGTTTCACGATCCTCACGGGCCTTGCCTGGTCGGGCCGTGGCACGGTCGACCGTGTCGACGTGTCCATCGACGGTGGCAAGAACTGGCGGCGCGCGCGGATCGATGGACCGAGCCTGAACAAGTCGGTTCACCGCTTCTATTACGAGTTCGACTGGGATGGCTCACCGCTGCTGCTGCAGTCGCGCGCCATCGATTCAACCGGTTACATCCAGCCGACCAAGAACGAGCTGCGTCACGCCCGCGGGACGAACTCGATCTATCACAACAACGGCATCCAAACCTGGCACGTCGGCGCCGACGGCAAGGTCGAGAACGTTGAGGTTTCCTGACATGAAAACGATCACGACCGTCATTGCCACGCTGAGCGCGGCTGCCCTTCTGGCAGCGCCCATGGCGTCGGCTGAAACAAAAAAGTTCGGGATTGGCCGAGCTGCCACGCAAGCCGAAGTCAAAGCCTGGGACATCGATGTGCGTCCTGATGGCCAGGGCCTGCCGGCTGGTCAGGGCACGGCTGCGAAAGGCGAGGAAATCTTCGCTGAGAAATGCGCGTCTTGCCATGGCGACTTTGCCGAGGGCGTTGACCGTTGGCCGGTGCTTGCCGGCGGCGTAGATACGCTGAAGTCGGAAGACCCGGTCAAGACCGTGGGCTCGTATTGGCCATACTTGTCGACGGCTTATGACTACATCTATCGCGCGATGCCGTACGGTGATGCCCAGTCGCTTCAGCCCGATGAGGTGTACTCGATCATCGCCTACATCCTGAACATGAACAACATCATCGAAGATCCGGACTTTGTTCTTTCAAACAAGAACTTCACGACGATCCGGATGCCGAATGAGAAGAACTTCATTGAGGATGCACGGCCCGATACGAAGACCTTGAAGGCGGGCAAGCCCTGCATGAAGGACTGTAAAGCCGACGTGAAGATCACGATGCGCGCCCGCATCCTCGATGTCACCCCGAAAGAGGGCGAAGAGCAGCCGACGGGCAGCCTCGACTAATCGGGCTCTGTGCGCGCATCTTTGCTTTCCCGGCCAACGGCGGAACACCGCCGGCACTTTTGTTACCAACGGCGGAACACCGCCGGCACTTTTGTTGCCAACGGCGGAACACCGCCGACACTTTTGTTGCCAACGGCGGAACACCGCCGTTGGG
>CAZOGY010000142.1:0-4569 GCA_964579305.1 uncultured Hyphomicrobiaceae bacterium | reverse complement strand
AACGGCGGAACACCGCCGACACTTTTGTTGCCAACGGCGGAACACCGCCGTTGGGCTGAGCGCCCGCACGGGCAAATGGGTCGACGCCAGTGGTACTTCGCTGGCTTTTTTGTTGACGGACTGTTCAGGAAACCGCCACCGGCCTGCCTGCGTTGCCCAAGTGCAACCACAGGGAGACCGCGACCATGGGCCGGCTGATTAACGGGACCTGGCACACAAAACCCCAGCCGAGGGACGACAGTGGCAATTTCCAACGCGAGGACAGCCGTTTTCGCAGTTGGGTGACGGCCGACGGTGCTGCCGGTCCGACCGGCGAGGCCGGCTTTAAGGCAGAACCCGGACGCTATCACCTTTACGTTTCGTTGGCCTGTCCGTGGGCGCACCGCGCGCTGATCCTGCGCAAGCTCAAAGGGCTTGACGACATGATCGGGCTTTCTGTCGTCCACTGGCACATGGGTGACCAAGGCTGGACATTCCAAAGCGGCCCTGGCGTGATCTCAGACCCCAACTGTAACGCCGATTATTTGCATCAGGTCTATACCGCCGCCAACCCGGATTATACGGGCAAAGTCACGGTGCCGGTGCTTTGGGACAAACAAGAAAATACGATCGTCAATAACGAATCCGCTGAAATCATTCGCATGTTCAACACGGCGTTTGACGAGGTCGGGGCGAAGCCAGGAGACTATTATCCAGAAGACCTGCGCCCGCAAATCGATAGCGTGAATGCACGCGTGTATGATGCGATCAACAACGGCGTCTACAAATGCGGTTTCGCCACAACTCAATCCGCCTATGACCATGCCGCCGACGCATTATTTGCAGAACTGGACGCGGTCGAGGATCGTCTGGCGCGACAGCGTTATCTGGCAGGCGAGCAACTGACCGAGGCCGATATCCGGCTTTTCACCACGTTGGTTCGATTCGACCCTGTCTATCACGTTCACTTCAAATGCAGCCGCAAGCGCTTGATTGAATATCCAGCCATGTGGGGATTGGCGCGCGAGCTTTTCCAATTGCCCGGCGTAAGCGAAACGATCAATTTCGACCATATCCGCCAGCACTATTATACAAGCCACGAAGACGTGAACCCGACGGGCATCGTCGCTCAGATGCCGACAATGGATTGGCGTGCACCGCATGGACGCGGTTAGACACTGACACTGTCAACGCCCTCGCCGGCGGGACTGGGGACCCGCAGTCTTACAATAGTCTCGTCAGGCTTTCAAAATAGGCGGCCCGGGCAGTGCCCTGGGCCGTTCGCGAAATAGGCCTCGTTTGGCGCGTGCACGAGATCATTTTTAGGTTGGCGCCCGTCCGTCGGCGTTGATCTCGAAGTTTGATGGTCGCCGCATCTTGCCGTTCGGGCTATTGAACCAGCACCGGATGATGCGCTCTCATTTTGGCAATAGAGCAATCGCATCCGATCCGTGAGTCTCAGAGCGACTCCGTAAGATCGGATATTGCTCTAGTGTTGCGTCATTGACGTTTGCCTCCAGGTTGCAACGAGGTCGGCGCGCAAACCCAAATGTCAAACGCAACACTAGAACCGTAGACTTGCTCGTGTTCCTTATGCCTCAGGTATTTGCACTGAACTCTCGGTCGGCTGGTGGCAAATATACGAAACGGGACACTAGCCCATTGCGCCTTCGTCGACTTGATGGACTTCCACGATATTGCCGTCCGGGTCATAAAAGAAAATCTGTTGCCAGCCTTTCATAGCCCAATCGCCCATGTCGGCGTATTTAATGCCGCGCTCTTCTAGGCGGGCTTTGAAGGTCGCAATGTCGTCGGTGCGGAATGCAATATGGCCCCTCTCTACGGGGTTCAAGCCCATGCCGGTGCGAAAACCGATTTCCAAATCTTTCTCAGCGATATGGAAATGGGTCTCACCGTCCGTGAGGAAAGCCACATTGCCGGCATAGCCTTCATTTTTCACGCGGTTGTCGGCGAACTGCTGCTCGCTGCCGAGTTGCATCACCTCTTTGTAGAACTGCGCCAAGCCCGAGACGTCGTTGGTCGATAGGTTGATGTGGTGCAGCTTTAATTGCATGAGCATTCCCTCCTGTTATCGGCCGCGCTTGCCGCACAACCTGTTGCAGACGCCGTTCAGCCCTATGCAGCCTGCATTGACCTCAGTCTGCAAGTCGCACCTTCAGAAAGTCGATCATCAACCGGACCTTGTGGGGGAGAAACGAGCGGCTGGGGTACAAGAGCCAAGCTGCTGTTTCAAACGACGTCGCCGTGACCTCATGTTCGGGAAACAGGTCAATGAGTGTGCCCGCAGCGAGGTCTTCCTCCACCAGCCAGTCGGCCAGAAGCGCCACGCCGAGACCCGCCAGCGCGAGATCGCGCAAGGCCAGCGCACTGGTACTCATGATCGCGCCGAACACGGGCACTTCGCAGGTCGCGCCATCCGCACTCTTGAAGATCCAACGGTCGCGAAACCCTGACAAATCAAAGCGCAAAGTATCGTGCTCTGCCAAATCTTGCGGGGCTGAAAGATGCTTGCTGGTTCGCGACAGATAGCCATTGCTTGCACAAGCCCGATAGCGCGTCGGCTTGAGTTTTGTGCAGATCAAATCTCCGCGCACCGACGGCGCCAATCGCACCGCCAGATCGATGCGCTCGTCAACAAGGTCGATGTTAGCGTCTGTCCAACGCAGCTCCAGCGCAATGCCTGGATAAGCCGCGCGAAACTCGGGCATGAGCGGCGTCAGACAATGCTGACCGAACGCAACGGATGCGGTCATCCTCAGCGTTCCAGCAGCGCCCGACGCCGCGTTACACGTTGCTTCGAGCGTGCGATCATACTCCTCAACGACGGCGCCCATGCGCCCGACGAACATCTCGCCGGCTTGCGTCAGTGAAAGCCGCCGCGTGGTGCGCTGGAATAGCCGTACGCCAATGCCCTGCTCGGCCAAGGCAACCGCGCGCGAGACGGTTGATGGATCAAGATCCCTCTGGCGGGCCACCGCAGCGAAACTGCCAAGGCGCGCGACCTCAAGAACCAGGCGGGCGGTGTCCATATCCATTGATGCGCAACTCGCATGAAACTCCTGCACAGCGTCGGATTTAACGCCAATCCGGCAACTTTCAAAATGGACCTCATCCAACAGGAGGTTCCTATGCGCACACTGCTTCGCATCGACTCAAGCGCGCGCGGACACGGCTCGCACTCACGCGCTCTCGGTGATGACATCGAACGCCTTTGGCGAAATCAAAACCCGGCTGGCACCGTCGTGACGCGCGATCTGGCGCGTGAACCGGTTGCGCTGATCGATCAGACGACGATTGAAGGCTTTTTTACGCCGCAGGCGCAGTTGACGCGGGCGCAAAAAGAGGCGACCGCGTTGTCTGATCACCTGATCGCCGAACTCCAGCGCGCCGATGAGCTGCTGGTCACCGTGCCACTCTATAATTTTGGCGTCCCGGCCGCCCTGAAGGCTTGGATCGATCAGGTTGTGCGCGTCGGCCATACCTTCAATTACGAGAGCGGCCGCTTCAGCGGGCTTGCCAACACCTCGTGCGCTTATGTTGCGTGCGCCTACGGAGCGGGTGGCTATCTCGCCGGTGGCCCGCTTGCACGCGGCGACTTCATGCAGCCCTACTTGGAATTCGTCCTGCGGTTCATTGGGATCGATACGGTCCATGTCATCGCGGTCGAAGCAACCAACGGCGATCCACAAAGCCGCGCGCTGTCGGCCGATGAGGCGCGCCGAAGCGCCGAAGCGCTCTTCCAAGCCAATCAAGGAGATCGAGCCAATGCATGAGCTTCAGGGAAAAACCGCCGTCGTCACAGGGGCGAGCCGCGGAATTGGTGCGGAGATCGCCAAGACATTGGCCCAGCATGGCGTGCGTGTGATCGCTGCGGCACGCTCGGTATCGGCACTGGAGAGCGTGGTGTCACAGATCAAAAACCAGGGCGGGGCCGCAACCGCAGTCGCGTGCGATGTTGCCAACTATTCAGAGGTCGCAAGCGTAGTCCAGGCCGCCGTCGACACCTACGGCGGGCTTGATATCCTTGTGAACAACGCTGGTGTCATCGAGCCGATCGCGCGGCTCGCCGACAGCGATCCGGCCGCCTGGACCCAGGTCGTCGCGATCAACCTCAACGGCGTCTATCACGGCTTGCGCGCGGCCGTTCCGATCATGGAAGCCCAGGGGAGCGGCGTCATCGTCAACATCTCGTCAGGCGCCGCAACCAGCGCGTTGGAAGGCTGGAGCCACTACTGTGCAACCAAAGCTGCTGTGTTGTCGCTAACCCGCTGCGCCGACAAGGAACTGGGCGACCGCGGCATCCGTGTTGTCGGATTGAGCCCGGGGACGGTTGCGACGGAAATGCAGGTCCAGATCAAGGCGTCAGGCATCAATCCTGTCAGCCAGCTTGATCCTTCGGTGCATATCCCGCCGGCGTGGGCTGCGCAGGCTGTCGCGTGGCTTTGCACAGAGGCGGCCGGTGACTTGGCCGGCCAGGATTTCTCGCTCAAATCACCTGAAGGGCGGGCCCGGGTCGGCCTGCCGGCTTGAGCGACCTATCTTTGGCGCGCCGGATCACGCCGGCAGCCT
>CAZOGY010000141.1:0-8584 GCA_964579305.1 uncultured Hyphomicrobiaceae bacterium | reverse complement strand
TTGCGGCGTGAATCCGATTGGATGCGACATGCATTAATTCTCAAACAGTTTAGTCGCCCCCCGTTGTGTCGCCTTGGCTGTCAATGACGGCCAACTGCTCTTCTTTGGCGTTCTGGGCTGCGGGTTCTGACGGTTGTCGCGTGAAGCCGCGCAGACCGCCAACGGCCTTCCGGTCGCGTGGGATTTCGACATCGGACAGCGTATAGACGGTCAAAAGCTCCGCCAATGAGCGCAGTGCATGTAAATGAATGCGTTCGTAGCCGTGACTTGCATCAACCCCGAATGTGACGAGCGCGGTGCGGACATCGGCGCCCGCCTCTAACGCCGATGCGCTATCAGACCGGTAATATCGGAAAACGTCCTTTTGATACCGGATGTCATTTTCGACACAGAGTTCGGCGAGTTTCCGCGTCAGATGAAAATCGAACGGACCCGTTTGATCCGCCATCGATATTGTCACACCAAATTCAGACGAGTTCTGACCGGGCGCCGACGTTCCGTTATCGACGGCAACCATGGAAGCGATGTCTGGCAACAGGATTGACGCTGCGCCGTGCCCAACTTCTTCAGCGATTGTAAATAGCCAGAACGTGTCGACGGGCGGTTTGTGGTTGCTTTCGACCAATGCGCGCAAGGCGGCAAGCATGACGGCAACGCCGGCTTTGTTATCGAGGTGGCGTGAAACAATAAAGCCATTTTCGAGAAACTCTGGCTGTGGATCAATGGCAACGATATCGCCAACTTCAATCCCAAGCCGCCGGATTTCATCTGGTGTCGTGCCGAGCGCATCAATGCGCAATTCGATATGGTTCCAGCCGATCGGCTGGGTATCGATATCATCGCCATAGGTGTGCCCGGAGGCCTGCAGCGGCAAGATCGTACCCCGGTACGTGCCCTTGTCTGTGAAGATCGTGGTCCTGGCGCCCTCGGCAAAACGGGCCGACCAGGTGCCGATCGGAACAAGCTCAAGCCGGCCGTTGTCTTTGATAGATTTGACCTGCGCGCCGAGCGTGTCGACATGCGAAACAATGGCGCGCGCGCCGGCACTTTCCCGGCCTGGCATGATTGCGCGAACCGCACCGCGCCGCGTCAAATCATACTCCACGCCGATGCGTTCCAATTCACCGCACAAATACCGTGCGACGCTGTCGGTATACCCCGTGGGACTGGGAATTGCGAGCAACGCCTTCAGCTCTGTCGTCAAGTATTCGGTATCAATATCGAGGCGATGCGTTTGGCCGGTCACGTGATCGTTTTCCTTATTTGCTGGCGGACAATTTGGGGAACGGTGAGCGGGAACAACAAATCAACAAAACGTTCCGCCGTGGGTTGTGGCTCATGGTTTGCCAGGCCCGGCCGCTCGTTGGCTTCGATGAAGACATACTCTGGTTCGCGCGGGCTTTTCACCATCAGATCAATGCCGGTCACGGGGATTTCGATTGCCCGGGCGGCGCGGATCGCGGCATCGATCAATTCCGCATGCGTTTCGCCGGTCACATCATGGATCGTCCCGCCCGTGTGCAAATTGGCGGTGCGGCGGACAACGACCTCGTGGCCGGGCGCGGGCACGTGGGCGAGCGTGAAACCGGCATCGCGCACGCAGCGTTCGGTCTCCGCATCGAGCGGAATTGTGCTTTCCCCGCCGGTAGCGGCCGCACGACGGCGGCTTTGCGACTGGATCAACTGTTCAATGGTCTTGGCGCCATCACCGATCACGCGGGCGGGGCGGCGGATTGCTGCGGCGACCACTTTGTAATCGATCACGATGAGGCGCATGTCCTCGCCTGTGAAACACGCTTCAATGACCACGTCGGGACAGACGTCGCGGGCTGCCATGACGGCGGCTTCGACATCCTCAGGCGTGGCAAGGCCTACCGAGACGCCGCGGCCTTGTTCGCCGCGCGCCGGCTTGACGACGACGCGGCCGTGCTCGCTCAGGAAGGCGGCGCGCGCGTCGGCGTCATGATCGCTCAATTGGGCAGGGACCTTGACACCGGCGGCCGCAACAATCCGCCGTGCCACGCGTTTGTCGTCGCAAATCGACATGGCAACGGCGGTCGTGAATTCGCTCAAGGATTCGCGGCATGTGATGGACCGGCCGCCGTAAGACAGCCGGAAGAAGCCGCCCTCGGCATCGATGGGATCAACGGAGATCCCGCGGCGGCGCGCTTCGGAAATGATCAATCGGGCGTACGGATTAAATGCGGAGTCGTCGTCTGCAACGCCGGTGTAAAGGCGCTCATTGATGACGTTCTTGCGTTTGACGGCAAAAACCGGAGCGCGACGAAACCCGAGTTTTTCGTAAAGCGCAATGGCTTGCGCGTTATCGTGCAGAACCGACAAATCCATGTAGGCGGCACCGCGCGCCTTGAAATGTTCCGCAAGCCGCCGGACCAAAGCTTCGCCAAGCCCTGCGTGCGGTGCTTGCGGGGCCACGGCGAGACACCAGAGCGAAGAGCCCGCCTCAGGGTCGTTAAAGGCGCGGGTGTGGTCGACGCCCATCACCGTCCCCAGGATCTGGCCCGTTTCGGCATCCTCGGCGACAAGTGCGGTGACCGTGCGGTCATCCCGGCGGGACCAGAAATAGTCGGGCCGCACCTCAACCATATTATGTGCCGCGTAAATCGCATTGACCGCATCGGCGTCAGCGCCGGTTGTGAGGCGACGAATGAAGAATGCCGTCTGCCGGCGGTGGGACGGCCGATAGGTTGGAAGCTCCAACCGATATGTATGCGAGGGATCCAGGAACAATTCGTGCGGCGCTTGCGCCAAAGCGACATGCGGGTCCAGCACGTAAAAAGCGATATCCCGGCGATCGGGACTTTCCGCGCGCAATGTTTCGGCAAGCACCTGCGGGCTTTCGAACGTATTGGCGAAAATCAAACGGCCCCAGCCACAGTCAACGCTGGCGTTTTGTTGCACGGCATTGAGGTCCACCCCCGTCGACGCGACATGGCTTTCCTGGTGCTTGCGTTTCAAGCGATGCTGCTGTGCGCGGGGCTTTCGGGGCGTTGTTGACGCCATTGTCATTTTTCCATCGTCTGCAGCCACATTTCCAAAAGCGCAACTTGCCAGAGCTCAGAGCCGCGCAACTTCGTGATGTGCTCTTCCGGCGCCGCAAAGAGGCGATCCAGATAGCTTTGCTGGAATAAGCCGCGTTGGCGCGCGCGGTCATTCGTCAAGCAATCACGCACCATGTCCAGATAAGGGCCTTGGAGGTATTTCAAAGCCGGCACAGGAAAGTAGCCTTTCGGCCGGTCAATCACCTCAGCGGGAATGACCTTTCGCGCGGCTTCCTTCAAGACGCCCTTGCCACCATGTGCCAACTTGTGAGCGGCGGGAATGCGGCCCGCCAACTCCACCAATTCGTGATCGAGGAATGGCACGCGCGCTTCAAGGCCCCATGCCATCGTCATATTGTCAACCCGTTTGACCGGATCGTCCACCAGCATGACGTTGGTGTCGAGGCGCAAGGCCTTGTCAACGGCCGCATCCGCGCCGGGCCGTGCGAAATGCCTTTCGACAAAGGCCAGGCTTTCATCGCGATCAGCAAGATAGTCCGGCTGCAGTTGAGCGGCCAACTGGGCGTGTGTGCGGTCGAAAAACGAAGCTGCGTAATCGCTGACGGCATCGTTGGAATCGACCAGCGGGGGATACCAATGATAACCGGCGAACACTTCATCGGCGCCCTGGCCCGATTGGACGACTTTAATGGTTTTAGACACTTCCCGTGAGAGCAAGAAAAAGCCGATATTGTCATACGACACCATGGGTTCAGACATGGCGGCAATTGCGAATGGCAAGTTTTCAAGCATCTCGGAGGACGGAATAAAAATCTTGTGGTGGTTTGTCCCGTAATGTTTGGCAATCAAATCAGAATAAACAAACTCATCCCCTTTTTCGCCGTGCGCTTCCTCAAATCCAATGGAATAGGTTGCAAGGTCGCGTTGACCCTCTTCGGCAAGCAATCCCACGATCAAGGAGCTGTCGACGCCGCCTGACAACAAAACACCGACGGGAACATCAGCCACCATGCGGCGGCGGACTGAAACACGCAGCGCCTCCAAGACTTCATCACGCCAGGCTTCGAATGGTTTTTCCGCATCGGATGGCGTGCGCGAGAAATCTGGCTGCCAATACTGTGTCTCAGAGATAATTGCGCCATCTGATCCAACAACACGGATCGTCGCCGGCGGTAACTTCCTGACACCGGCATAAATCGTATGGGGCGGCGGCACGACGGCATGCCACGTCATGTAATGGTGGAGCGCGACGCGGTCGATCGTGGTGTCAATATCGCCCGATGCCAGCAACGCACGTAGGCTGGATGCAAAGCGCAGGCTCTGGCCGACCTGGGCGAGATACAGGGGCTTGATCCCGAATCGGTCGCGCACGAACGCAGTGCGACCGTTTTCGCGGTCGTGGATGGCGAAAGCAAACATGCCGTGCAAGCGGCTGACGGAGGCGTCACCCCAGGCGTGCCAAGCCTTAAGGATAACTTCCGTGTCACCCGTCGACGCGAAGTCATAGCCGAGGTCGCGCAGCTCTGCGCGCAATTCCTGGTAGTTATAGATGCAGCCGTTGAAGGCGATCGTCAGGCCGAGCGCAGTGTCGGTGAAGGGCTGCGCTGATGCCTCCGACAGATCAATGATTTTCAACCGGCAATGGCCAAACGCCACCGGGCCGCGCTGAACCACACCTGTGCCATCGGGTCCGCGCGCCGACATCGCGTCTGTCATGCGTTCGATCCGTCCCGCCGAAGCCGGACCGCCATCGAACCGTATTTCCCCGCAGATGCCGCACATGAAGATTGCCCCGTGTCCCACGCCGCGTCACAACCACCCCACCGGGCGCAACGGACGATGCTGCAAAACGTTCCATGGCCAGTGAAACGGATATCCGTGTTGCACGCGCGACCCTGCGCACGTGGCCGATGGAGCAACGATCACATGGCACGGCGCCGTGTTCAATCGCAGCGATGGCGCACATCGCGGCGCGGTATTGCGGCGCTTGAGGCTCGAAGGTCTCAGGGCCGCGCGAATTGGCTACGTTTCTCGATGCCGCTGACGTCTGCAGGCTGACGCCCCCGATTTATCGCAGGACGTTCATCTCAGCACAGCGGTGGCAGCCGGTCGTCTCCCTGAGAACAGCCCTGTGCGCACCACCGCGGCGGAACATTGTAGACACCGGCATTGCAATCCCTCAGGCATTGCGAATAGCTCAAGCACTTCCGGCCACTTGATTTGGGACGGCCCGAAGACCGCACGTTACTGACTTTCGGCGGGGTCGATTTCTGCTCGCGTTTTTTTGTCGTGGCTCTGGGGACGGCGGTCCGGCATGCAGTTTTTGAAACGCTTTTCAATCTGCTGAGCAGCTCCTTGCTTGGTACTGCGTTCCTTGCTGATGCACCAAGCGCCCGGGACAGCGCGCGGCGCGATGCTGGCCCCCATATGCCGTCGATGCGACCGTTATAGCAGCCCAGTTTGCTCAATGCGCGTTGCAGATCCGGTCCGTAATCCTTTTCCTCCTTGGGAACCGTTTCCTCACGCGTGGGATTTGTGGCAAGCGCCGTTTTTTCCGGCTCTGGTTTTTCCGGCGTAATCGAACCCGCGTCTAATGACGCATTGGACTGTTTGGGCTGTGTTTCTTCACACCGAAGCTCAGTCAAACGGGCAGCAGCCAGAGTTTCCCAGATTGTTCCAGAAAACTGGTTTGCATAAGCACGGATTGTCCCGCAGCTTTTTGATCGTTCCACCACGCTCCAGGCAATTGCAGCCTGTGACATTGGCGCAAGCGGCGCGACCTGCTTTTTGGTGGGCGATGGCCCAGCCAAATAAATGCGACGGATCAAGCCGTTGCGTTCCCAAGGCACTTGATTTCGCACTTTTGCAACGACGCGCTCTTTCACGTTCTGGAAGAGCGAGACATGGTCCAATCCGGGTTTAACCAGTTCAGCGGCCAGAGCAGCCGCATATGGACCACTGCCGACCCCGGTGTCAGTGGCCGTCTGACCCGGATCGGTCGAAAACGCAATCAACATGCCGCGCCGGGAGGAAATTGGCGTAAAGCCCTTGGCACCCTTGGTCGGCATTCTCAGTATGTTCCGACATGCATCGAAGATCACAAAATGCGCAGCGTTCGGGGCAAGCGTCTTGAGCTTATCAACCACGTTGTCGAGTTGAACGGCGTCATACCACACACTCCCATCGAGCGTTTTGGCGTCAACCGGTATCAAATAATTCCGCAGGTCCCGCCGGTTTGCCGCGCCATGCCCGGAATAATAAAAGAAGCCAACGGCATCTTTGCCTGCTGCAGCCACGCGATCGATATATTGGTCGACTTCAGCCAGAATGGTCCGGCGACTTGCATTTTTGACGACTCGGATCGCGTCTTGAGAAAACCCAATCTGGCGCAGCGAGCGGGCTATGAGTGTGACGTCATTCACCGGATTCTTGAGCGGCCCAACTTCATCTGCGTAAGTCTGATTTCCGATGAGCAACGCAACGCGTTTTGCATTGGCAGGTGCGGTCGACAACAAAAGCCATCCAACGCATGCGGATATTATCAGTCGCAACATAATGTCAGTCTTCCCGATGCACCCTCGACGACGCGCACGCGCGCGGCTATACCGCGGCCATAGATTATCGCATTGGAGTGCCCGGGGCCATGCGTGAGCGCTGGTTTTTTTTGTTGATCGCATTACTCAGCGCGTCGCTGTTGTCGGTGTCCTCCCATGCGCGTTCCGGCGCCAAGGTGGTGGGCGGTGAGCCCGCAAGGATTGCGGATTGGCCGGGCATGGTGGCGCTGACCCTGCGTTCCAAATCTGGCAAAACGTCATTGTATTTCTGCGGTGGCACGTTGATCGCGGCACGGTGGGTGCTGACCGCTGCCCACTGCTTGCACGACCACACCGAAACAACGCGCGGTTTTGTCAAAGCGGCGGATGGCAGGGATCACGATGCGGAACTCGCAGTCGTGATTGGCGTGCAAAACCTCACGCAAGCCGAAGATACCGATCACATTGGCGTCGCACGCGTGGTGATCCACCCCACTTATTTTCAGCACTTGGCAGCGGCGAAAGCGTTGACCGATGCGGATGCGCGCACCCAGGCGCTGGCTAACGTGGCGATCGACCATGGACATGACATCGCGCTGTTAGAGTTGGCCAGGCCCGCGCGTTCGGCGCGGGCGCGCGTATCTTTGGCGAACGGCACCGATCCAAGCGGCGCTGCGCGCGTCCGGGTGGCAGGCTTTGGTTATACGAACTTCTCATTGAAGGCCGGTCTGCGGCGATTTCGCGCCGTTGACGGCGGCGATGTTTACGCAGGCTCCAATCGCCTGCTGCAAGCCAGCCTCGGCGTCATACCAACGACGGACTGTAGAGCCCACTACGCCGACGCTGCGATTGGCGGCCAGCAGATTTGTGCGGGTTTGGAGAACGGGGGCCGCGATAGCTGCAACGGCGACAGCGGCGGGCCGCTGGTTGCTTATGGACGCGATGCGAGACCTTATCAGGTTGGCCTTGTGTCATGGGGCAAGCAGTTATGTGGCTCTGGCAAATCCTATGGCGTGTACACGCGTATTTCCGCGTTTGCAGATTGGATAAAATCGCATGTTGGCGCGTTGGATGGTATCGCGAGCGCTTCGGTTGCTGGCCGGTCGCAAGGCAGCCTAACGCCAACTGAACTGGCCGAAGCTCTCAGCCAACTTCGCGCCGCGTTTTCCGGCGCCACACGGATCAAGCTCGATATTGAAGGTCCACGTCCAATCCGGCTTGGCAATGAGTTTGCCTTCCGCGTGCGCAGCCCCGTGGCCGGCCGCCTGTTGATCTTCGACATCAATGCCGATCGCAAGGTCACGCTGATCTTTCCCAACCGCTTTACAGAAGGCCCCGCTCTCGGTCTCGTCGCCGCGAAAGAAAGCTTGACCATCCCAGGGCCTGGCTATGGCTTCACCGCGTTCCAGGCGCGCGAACCGGTTGGTCAAGGCCAGTTGCTTGCGCTCGTCGTGCCGGTGACGTTCGACATTGAGACCGCGGGGCTGACGCACGCGCTGCAAGCGGAAATCCGGACCAAAGGCTTTGCGCCTGTTAATCGGCCGACCAGCTATTTCATGCGGTTTATCTTGCAGATCGAGCGCGCAGTCGCGGGCGCGCGGGCCACGAGCGGAAGCGGTTCTGCGCGGCAATGGGGGCTGGCAACGGTGCCGTATCGCATCGTGCGGTAATGCTGGGTCCAGATATTGCAAACGCGCATAAGCTCTCTCGTTCCGCCTGTCCGCAAACAACTTGCGCGCATCCGCGCGTGAGGCGGTGATCAGCGGTAGCGACGTTTCCAAATCCCCCGCCGCAAGACCCAGATACACGACGCACGGCCTACGGCAGACATCGCTTTGGGTCGCGGCGCATGGGTCATCATCTCGTCTGCGCTGCATGAACGCGGAAACGTCGCTTGCTGGGCCACCGCAACCGCTTTGGGTGGAGACCCTTTTCTGTGCGGCTCACCTGAAACGCGCCGCTTCTGTATCAATTCAAAAAATGGCGAGCCCGGCACGACTCGAACGTGCGACCTGGAGATTAGAAGTC
>CAZOGY010000140.1:0-8649 GCA_964579305.1 uncultured Hyphomicrobiaceae bacterium | reverse complement strand
ACGTGATCCTGAAATGATCTAGTCCGAGCTGCGAGCGCGAAAGTTATTCTGTGCTGAATGCACACTATGGATCAAAAGTGAGTTTCCGCGCCGCGCAATGCGTGTCCGCAGCTGGTGAGGGCGGAGAAAACAGGCCGAAGCTCTCTCAACGGCACCATGGTCGGCTTCCTACGCCCCTCGGCCGTTCGGTACCCTCAGGGGCTTAATACTCAGCAGAATCGAAAGCCGTCGAGCGTAGGCGCAAAAACTACACAATCTGCCTGGCAGGCAAAAAACCGGCCGGGGGGTGCCCGGCCGGTGGGGTGGTGCGTTAGCCGAGGTGGCTGACCATTTTGGCTTGCATGTAGGCGGACAGGCCTTCGATGCCGCCTTCGTGGCCGAAACCTGAGTCCTTGATGCCGCCGAACGGCGTTTCTGGCAGCGCGATGCCGTGGTGGTTGATCGACAGCATGCCGGCCTCGATCGCGTTGGCGACTTTGGTCGCGCGCTTGGCATCGTGCGTGAAGGCGTAGCTGGCCAGGCCAAACGGCAGGCGGTTGGCCTCTTCCAGCATCTCGTCTTCGTCGTTGTAGCGCAGCATGACGGCGACCGGGCCGAACGGCTCTTCGTTCATGATGCGCGCGTTTTGCGGCACGTCGGTCAGGACGGTTGGCTCAAAGAAGTTGCCCTGGTTGCCGATGCGGGAGCCGCCGGTCGTGGTCTTTGCGCCTTTTTCGACCGCATCGCCGATGAACTCTTCCATCGCGGTAATGCGGCGCGGGTTGGCGAGCGGACCCATCTGGGTGTCTGCGGCGAGGCCGTCGCCAACTTTCAGTTCCGACGCGATCGCGGTGAACTTGGAGACGAACTGGTCATAGACCTTGTCGTGGACCAGGAAGCGGGTCGGCGAAATGCAGACCTGGCCGGCGTTGCGCCATTTGAGGGCCGCCGTGACGGATGCGACGTGTTCAGCGTCAACATCATCGAACACGAGCATTGGCGAGTGGCCGCCAAGCTCCATCGTGATGCGCTTCATGTGCTCACCAGCGATGGCGGCCAGATGTTTGCCGACCGGAACGGAGCCGGTGAACGAGACTTTGCGGACCGTCGGGTGCGGGATCATGTACTCCGACAACTCAGCCGGGGTGCCATAGAGCATGTTGAGGCAGCCCTTCGGCAGGCCCGCATCGTGGAAGCATTTGACCATCTCGATCGGCGAGCCTGGCGTTTCTTCAGGGCATTTGCACACGATGGTGCAGCCGGCCGAGAGCGAGGCTGCGATCTTGCGGACGGCCTGCATGACGGGGAAGTTCCACGGGCAGAAGCCGGCGACAACGCCGACCGGCTCCATGATGACCATCTGGCGGACACCGTCAGCGCGCGGCGGGATGATGCGGCCATAAGCGCGGCGGCCTTCCTCGGCGAACCACTCGATGACCTCAGCACAGCCCATCAATTCGGCCTTGGCTTCGGCTTTGACCTTGCCCTGCTCAAGGGTGAGGACTTCGGCGATATGGTCAATGCGCTCGCGGATCAGATCAGCGGCCTTGCGCATGATCTTGGAGCGCTCGACGGCCGGCGTCTTTTTCCACTCTTTGAAGGCGCGCTCAGCCGCGGCCAGGGCGCGGTCCATCTCTTCTTTCTTGGCGTGCGGGAGATGGGCGAGCGTGGCATCCGTCGACGGGTTCATGACGTCTTCGCCGGCGCCGGAGTTGCCCTTCGTGAATTCGCCGTCGATGTAGAGATTGAGTTCGGTGTAAGCCATTTGGCGTCCTCTCCCGGTGTTGGCGGCCATGCGCCGCGTGTCGTCGCCGGCGTCCGCAACTCATGCCGGCGCCCTCGACTTCCGCTTTAAGACCATCGGGCAGGGTGGCCGCAAGCCCGGTGACGCATCAAAGCCCGTGCCATTGCGTCTTGGAACCGGGCCGCGGGGCCGTGGGAGGTGGGCGGTTCAACAGGGGGCTATTGGCTGCACGGCAGCGCGGTTGAGGAACGTTCTGGAGCACCTGCCGTTGCGATCCCAACCGGGACGCTCGCAGCTTCGAGCCACGAGCGGATCGGACGGGACATGCGTCAGCGGCTGGCTTTCAGCCGCAAGCGCGATGTCACGGGGGAAGGTTTGATGGGTCCGGGGGACATCTGGCGTGCGCGAACAAACCCAAACGTCTTGGCATTGGTCCGCGGTGATCACGGGGGCTTTGGTCGGGGTGGCCCTTCAACTGACCTTATCGTTGATGGGGCTCTCGCTTGGGCTGATCGCAATCGGACCAAGTGATAACCAGACACTGGGGCCGACCGAGATCCCCGGCGCTGTGGGGGCTTGGTGGACGCTTACGTCTCTGGTGGCGCTGTTGCTGGCTGGGGCGACGGCCGGCGCCATGGCGGCCATCGGACGGCGCGGCGGTGCTCCCGCCGATGACTGGGACTTGCTCCAACCCGTGCTTTTGGGCGTGACGATATGGGCTGGTGCCGCACTCGTGATGACGTGGATTGCGACGACCACGCTCGGCGCTGCGGCCGGCGGCGTCTATCGTGCGCTGGTTGACGACACACAGAACGTGGAGCGTCAGATCCGGCTCGTGATCGATCGGCCCGGCGGGCAAAGCGGATCGCAAACTCGGCAGCCAAAGCCAGCGCCATCGTCACAAGGCAACCGCTCAGCCGACGCGCGTCGCGCGGGCCAAAGTGCGGCCGAGACTGACGCGCAGCCCAATTCTCGCGCTGTGAGACCGCGTCCGGCTGGTCGCGCCGATGACGGCAGCGTTGTCTCCAGTCTTCAAGTTCTTTCGTGGTTTGCGGTGCAACAGGCCGCGGAGCAACTGGACGATCCGCAAGTGCAGGCCGCGTTACGTTCCTATGCGGTGGAGCTTTGGCAGGACACGCAGGCGCGGCGGGAGCGATTGGCGGCGCAGATTGAGTCGTGGGCCATGTCAGGTGCCGAACGCGATGACAGCATCGGCCAGGATCTTGTGAAAACAATTGCTGCGCTGCTGTCCATTTCAGCGTCCGAAGCCGACAGCCTGATTGAGGAATGGCGCAAGGAATTGGCGCGGTTGCGCAAGCGGGCCGTTGAGCGGATCGCGGGCGGTGCGCAGGGAGATGCGAGCGCCAGCGGCTCCTCCCAAGTGGCCCAAGATGAGACCGGCCTCACCTCAGCGCTGTCGCTGACCGCGCAGGAACGACGGGCCTTGCAGGATGCTGCGCAACGCTTTGCCGGGCGGATGGCGGCCCGGTTGGAGCAGATCCGGCAGTATGCCGTCTCAGCGCTTGAGAACGCCGGCTTTCCCAATTCCAAAGAGCGGGCGGAGGCGATCGATGCCGTGCGCGAGCTTTTGCAGACAACGCGGTCGCGCGCCGAAACAATTGTTGCGCGATGGGAAACGCGGGCGCGCAACCTGGCGCGCGCCCTACAGGAGCGCGTGGTTTCGGCTGGAAGCACTGCGGCCGACGTGAGCCTCGCCGCCACCGATGCGGCGCTTGACCGGTTGGCTGTGAGCGCGGCCTATATTACCGCGTCATTAGGCCTGGGGCTGCTTGCTGCGATCTGCGGCGCTTGGTGTGGGGCGTGGCTCGCCGCGCGACAGCCTTAGCAATCCGCGCCGATGCGCACTGTGTGAGCCCGATGACTTATGGGGCTCTCGACAGGTCATTTGAAATCTGGCGTCCGCCCTGGTCAAATCGGCAACGGGTTATGGTGCGCTGCGCTCCTTGAACTTACGCTTCCCGCATTCGGGCGTAGTTTGGGGCCCATGCGCCTCGCGTCCGCAAGACGTCGTGCGGAGACTGCGATCGATCGCGACGCGCTTGGACCGGCGGTACAACTTGTGCTCGGTTTCTCATTACAATGGAGCCCGCGATGACGTTTGACCCCAATGCCATCAGCTATGTTGCCTCAATCGACGAGGTGCGGGCGTGCCATCCAAAAATGATGACGCGGGCAGAATTCAAAGTGCTCGACCGGCTGGATGAGCATTGTCGCGCGATCCTGGCCAAGTCGCCGTTTTGTCTGCTTGCGACGGCGGGGACGGACGGCGGCGGGCTTGATGTGACTCCGCGTGGCGATCCGCCAGGGTTCCTGCGCGTGCTCGACGATCGCCACATCCTGCTGCCCGATCGGATCGGCAACAACCGTTTTGATAATATTGCAAACTTGTTTGAAGACCCGCGTGTGGGTTTGCTTGTCCTCGTGCCCGGCATGGCGGAAACACTGCGCATCAATGGCACGGGCCGTGTGACCGACGACGTCACGCTTTTGGCCGATAGTATGGTCCAGGGCCGGGCCCCCAAAATCGGCATTCTGATCCACGTGCAAGAGGCTTTCATGCACTGTGCGAAGGCGCTGAACCGCGCCAAGCTCTGGGACCCGGCCGCGCAGATCGACCGAGCTGCGTTGCCCACGTATGCGGAAATCTTGCGTGCGCATGTGCCTGACCTGACGGATGAGGAAAACGCGCGGCAAACGGCTGAGATGGCGAAGCGGGGGATGTATTGACGGTGTCCGATTCGCGCAGCCTGCAGCCCACGGTCGTGAAGGATCGGGTCATTGCAGACACCTGTCGTCGTTGGCCCGGTCGCCTTGCTGATTTTTTCAGGCGCGATACTGTTCGATATGTTGAAGGTAATGCGCGCTCGGTCCAGTTTGGCGACGGCTGTCAGTGGTTGCGCTGACCCCGTTTGCGTTGGCGGTCGATCATTGCGGGGTAGGGCGGAGCACCGGCTGGCCGCGCTGACGCGGCTATCGTGTCACGCTCGGCCCGTTCTCGGTCGCTGACTGTGAAATGAGGAACGAAGACCGATGGTTGCGCTGACGGTTCCTGTGCCGCCGTTCGACTTGATCGTGGTGGGCGCGACAGGCGATCTCGCGCGCCGCAAACTCTTTCCCGCGCTGTATGAACGGTTTCGTGTCGGGCAGATCCCCCCCGGCTCCAGGATTGTGGGAACCGCGCGGACGGAGCAATCGGTTGAGGCGTTCCGCGCGTCGGTGTCCAACTGGCTGAAGGCGTTCGTGCCCAATCTCGACGCGTCCCACATGGACGAGTTTGTCACGAGCCTTGATTACCTGGGTGCAGATGCGACGAGTGAGGCGGGCTGGTTGGCGCTGAAAGCCCGGCTCGGAGAACACGGTGACCGGGTCCGCGCGTTTTATTTGTCTGTGGCGCCCCGCTTCTTTGCTCCGATTTCTGAAATGATTATCAAGACGCAAGTGGGCGGCCAGGATTGCCGCGTCGTCGTCGAAAAACCGCTTGGTCATGATCTCGCGTCGGCACGGGAATTGAATACGCAATTGGCCTGCCATTTTGATGAAAGCCAGATTTACCGGATCGATCATTATCTTGGAAAAGAAACGGTCCAGAATCTTATGGCGCTGCGTTTCGCGAATGCTTTTTTTGAACCGCTCTGGAATTCGCACCACGTTGATCACGTTCAAATTACGGTGGCTGAAAGCGTCGGCGTTGCCGGGCGCGGCAACTACTACGATCAAAGCGGCGCAATGCGCGACATGGTGCAGAACCATCTCTTGCAACTGCTTTGCCTGATTGCCATGGAAGCACCGTCGCGGTTTGAGCCGGATATGGTGCGTGATGAGAAACTGAAAGTGCTGCGCGCACTGGCGCCGGTGAATGACCACAATAATGTGGTGCGCGGACAATATCGCGGGAATTCGGCGACGGTTTCCTATCGCGATGACGTTGAAAATCCCGGAAGCCGGACGGAGAGTTTCGTCGCGCTAAAAGTCGATATCGATAATTGGCGATGGGCTGGCGTGCCGTTTTATTTGCGCACGGGGAAACGGTTGAGGTCGCGCGTGTCGGAAATCTCAATCGTGTTCCGGTCGCCGCCGCATTCGATCTTTTCCAGCTATCGCAAGGAGACCCACCGCAATGTCCTGGCGATCCGTTTGCAGCCGGATGAGGGCATCAATTTGGGTATGACGATCAAGGAACCGGGTCCAGGCGGCATGCGTCTTGTCGATACCGAACTCGACATGACGTTTGCTGAGCAGTTGGGCACGTCGGGTCTCAAGATGCCCGATGCGTATGAACGACTGGTGATGGATGTGATCCGCGGCGACCAGACGCTTTTCATGCGCGGTGACGAGGTGGAAGCGGCGTGGGCGTGGATTGATCCGATCATTGCCAGCTGGGAAGAGCGAGGCGATGCGCCAAGGCCCTATGATCCAGGGTCGTCGGGGCCGGAAGATGCGCTTATGCTGCTGCATCGGGATGGGCGCCGGTGGCGGGAGATCGCGCCGTGAAATCGCGCGACTGGCGTTTTGCGGAAGCTTTGGGGCAGCCTGCGCCGCCGTCTCAAACACGGTATTCGCGTTTGCGATTTGAAATTATGAACCGCTGAAACCGGGGCGTCCGTGGTGCGATGACAGAAGAGATCACGCGGTTGTGGAACAAGCTGCAGCATGAGGCCGACCGGCTTGGTCGCACCACCCTCAAAGAATTATTCGCGCGCGCACCTGACCGTTTCGATGCGTTGTCTTTCGCGCTCGATGATCTCACCGTTGATATCTCCAAAGAAAAGATCGATTTGGCCGCGCTCGGGGTCCTCATTGAACTTGCGCAGGCCGCTGAGGTCGAAGCCAAACGCGATGCCATGTTTGCCGGTGAGGCGTTCAACCTCACGGAAGATCGCGCCGTTTTGCACATGGCGTTGCGCGGGGGAGCGGCTCCGCCGCCAAGTGATGACTGCACCAGCGAGCTTGAGCGTTTTCTTGCCTACGCAGAGATCGTCCGCGGTTCCCATATCACCGACGTTCTCAATATCGGGATTGGTGGCTCTGATCTGGGGCCGGCTATGGTCGCGCGCGCGTTGGCCCCGGATCGCGACGGACCCCGCCTGCATTATGTGGCTAACGTCGACGGTGCTGATTTTGCCGATGTGACGGCCGCGCTCAATCCCAAAACCACTTTGGTGATTGTCGCGTCCAAGACCTTTACGACGCTTGAGACGATGGCGAATGCGGAACTCGCAAAGACTTGGCTTGATGGTCGCGGGGAAATGGCAGCCGTCTCAACCAACGTGTCCGGCTGTGCTGCGTTTGGTATTCCTCAAGAGCGTGTGTTTCGTTTTCACGACTGGGTTGGTGGGCGTTATTCGGTGTGGTCGGCGATTGGACTATCCGTTGCGATCGGGATTGGTGCGGACAGGTTTCGCGCTTTCCTCGACGGCGCGGCGGCGATGGACCGTCATTTCTGCACTGCCCCGCTTGGGCAAAACCTGCCTGTTGTTTTGGCGCTTGTCGGCATTCTTCGCCGGAACGGCTTTGGCTGGCCGACGGTCGCTCTGATCCCCTATGATCAGCGGCTGGCGCGTTTCCCAGCTTATGTGCAGCAACTTGATATGGAATCGAATGGTAAGCGCGTGAGCCGTGCTGGCCGGCCGGTCGATGGTGCGACAGGTCCCGTCATCTGGGGCGAGCCTGGAACGAACGCTCAGCATTCGTTTTTCCAATTGCTGCATCAGGGAACGGACACGATACCGGTTGACTTCATCGCCGCTGCGCGATCGCGCAACGCAGACCCCGGCCAGCACGAGCTTCTTCTGGCAAATATGCTTGCACAGGGCACGGCGCTTGCCTTTGGACGCAGCGAGGCGGACGTTCGCGGTGAAATGGCAGCGGCGGGCGCGGACGCATCGACAATTGACCGCCTTGCGCCGCACCGCACATTTCCGGGCGACCGGCCATCCACGACCATTCTATTTCGCGAACTCACACCGTACGCGCTCGGCCGCTTGATCGCGCTGTTTGAACACAAGGTGTTCGTGCAAGGCGTGATTTGGGACATCAACAGTTTTGACCAGTGGGGCGTTGAGCTTGGCAAGGCGCTTGCCAAAACCCTGATCCCGGCCGTGAGGGGGCAGGTGCCCGATGACCTTGATGCATCAACCGCCGGACTGCTCAACCGGCTTCAGGATCTCAGATCATGAACGCAACCGAACTGTGTGGCATTGCACCGGTGATTCCGGTCCTGACGATCAAGGATGCGGCAACGGCTCCGGATCTGGCCCGGGCGCTGGTCCGCGGCGGGCTGCGCGTGCTTGAAATCACGCTGCGCACTCCGGCCGCGTTAGATGCGGTCAAGGCGATCGCCGAAACCGTGCCTGATGCGATCGTGGGCACCGGTACGGTGATCACGCCCGACGACGTCTCAGCCTCGGTTGGTGCTGGGGCGCGCTTTCTGGTGTCACCAGGCTGTACGGAGCGTCTGGCCGCGGCCGCAGCACAAAGCGGTCTGCCGTTTTTGCCCGGTGTCAGCACGGCGTCGGAAGCGATGCGTGCAGCCGAACTTGGATTTGATATCTTGAAGTTTTTCCCGGCGGAACAAAGCGGTGGCGTGGCCGTGCTCAAAGCCCTTGCCGCGCCGCTGCCCGGTTTGCGTTTTTGCCCCACGGGCGGCATCTCGCAGGCCAATGTCGATGCGTATTTGGGGTTGGCGAATGTCGCATGCGTCGGTGGCTCCTGGGTTGCGCCACCGGACGCCGTTGCCAGCGGCGACTGGGACCGGATCGAAGCGCTTGCCGCGCGCGCCTCTCAACCGACCGGGTCCTAAAGCGTGTCGCATGAAATGCGCCTTGCTATGGGCAGTTGCGCTCACGTCGCAATTCCTCCCTGCGGTCGGGCGCCTCCGCGGGGGCGGCGCTTGCGCCGGGTCGCGT
>CAZOGY010000139.1:0-8677 GCA_964579305.1 uncultured Hyphomicrobiaceae bacterium | reverse complement strand
CGCTTTGCGATTGCGCTGACGGACTTTTGAGGGGATGTCGCTTTAAGACTGCGTGTGAATTATGCGCAAAGTCTCGGCATCGTGGTCGCGTTTTGAGCGGCCCTGTAGGCCCACCGAAAGCTCGGTCCAATCCTCGGCCAGATCGTCGGGGTTAACATAGGTGAGAATGTCGGGGTGGTGGCATGTAACGACCCAGCCCGGCGCATCCTGTAATGTCACGATATTGAAATCGCCAGATGACGTGCCAGCATGGACCGGTCCCCATTCGGCGAGCAGGTCCCGTGCATATGCGGCGATATCTTCGGCGGTGTCGTCGGTCACCACAACGCAAGTGCCGTTCTCAAATAATGCCCAACGCGCATTGGGATTAATGAGAAGAGCGCGCCAGACGGCGATGAGTTCATCGGCTTCCATGATGCGCTCCATCGTGCCTTATGCGTGGATTGACCCTGATCCGCTCTTATGTCCGGCGATTATGGTGCGTGGGCCTCAAGCGCGTTCGTGGACTTTGAACATGAGCCCGCCTTTCGGCGTCAACGTCACAGTGGCGTTGATCCCAGCCGGGGTTTGGCCAACATATTCGGGTTCAAAACGCCGCAAAAGCTTGGACAGCGCGAGCGTATTCTCAACCTGGCTCATGGCGCCGCCAATGCAAGAGCGCTTGCCGGCTCCGAACGGCAAGTAGGAGTACTTGACGCGCTTTTTCGCGGCGTCGCCCATCCAGCGTTCGGGGCGGAATTCCTCAGGCGCTTCCCAAAAACGTTCGTCGTGATGTGCGCCATAGGAGAATAGCACGATCCTGTCGCCCTTCTTGATCTCCTTGCCGCCGATTTCGTCGTCACCATCGGCAACGCGGATCAGCCCCCAAACCGGCGGGTAAATGCGCATGGTCTCCTGAATGACCGCACGCGTATAGGCCAATGCGGAATAGTCCTGTGCATTTGGTTCGCGGTCACCGTAGACGTCTTCACCTTCTTTGCGGATGCGGTCAGCAACGCCAGGGTGTTGCGAACTCAGATACATGGCCCAGGCAAGCGTCAGCGCGGTCGTCTCGGTGCCGGCCCAAAGGTATTGCTTGATCTCGTCGATGGCCTGCTGCTCGTCGAATTCAGGAACGTCGGGATCAGCGGCGGCGGCTTGGATCATTTTCAGGAGTGTGCGTTCGCGCTCCTCGCGCGGGTCAGCCGCGATCACGGCAGGCGGCACGCTGATCCAAGCGTCGACGGCCTTGGCGGTGTCTTCAGCGGCCAATTCAAACTCTTCGCCCGACGTCTTTCTCAGGCGTACGGACTTGTGTTCGGACACGTCGGTGTAGGTTTTCACGCACTTGAATACAAAATGCGGATTGAAAGGCATGTCCCGGTCAAAAAGCGCCTTGCAAATCATGTCCGCAGCCAGCGTCCACGTCTGCTCCACCATTTCAAACGCTTCGCCGGACTTCGCTTTCTCCTCCCAGGTTTTCATCTTGATATCGATGGCCTGGTTGAAATACGGGATGTAGTCGGCAAATGCATCCGGGTGAAATGCCGGCTGCTGCGGCATGCGGATCTTTTGCCAGACCGCGCCGTCGTGGGTAATCATCGACTTACCGAAAATCGGGCGCAAGCCGTCGAAATACTTGATGTAATTGTCGGCGTTGGCGACCAAAACGCGTTTGAAGTGCTCCGGTTCGAAGAGCAACACGACGCGCTGGTCGCCCATGTTGATGGGCACCACGCCGCCGTAGCGCTTACCCATCTGCATCAGGATCGTCATCGGATTGGCGGCGCCGCTGGCTTTCAGCAGCGGGGTCAGCTTGAACCAGACCGATGACGCGTCACCGAGTTTGTCGACGTGGGTTGGGATCGCATTCATGGGTCGGTCTCCGCTCAGCCTGCAAATCCACCGGACCGCGGGCTTCAATCCTGTCTATCCGTAGCGCCGGCTGCGCTGGCTTGTCCGTGCGATCGGCCGCGTGATCATTGATCGACGTCAACCGTGACGCATAAGTCACATGTGTTCTGCAAGTTATGCACCGGCCAGGCCACTGATTGGGGGGCCGCACCGGGTTCGACGGCCAAGCGCTCGCGCGTGCGGGCGTCTAACCGGCTGGGGGCTAGCACCGGAGCGCAGGCCCTGTCCATGCAACGAGAGCGCGCAGTGGCCGCGAACCACCTGAAAATTCGCAATTATTGTGAAGGCTGGGTGTCCTTGGCCGATGCTGGCAGGACGACCCAGTCAGGCGCGACCAAATCCGGCGCGATGTGGACGGCTCCGGCTTCGAGCTTGGCTTTACCGGCGGCGACCCATTGCAGAACCAGCGGATAAAGCCGGTGTTCCTGGGCAAGCACGCGATGGGCCAGTGTCTCGCTCGTGTCGCCAGGTTCGATTGGAACGCGCGCTTGCGCAATAACCGGGCCTGCGTCCATTTCTGGTTCAACAAAATGGACCGAGCAGCCGCCATGGGTGTCGCCTGCGGCGATCGCGCGGGCATGCGTATCCAGGCCCTTGTGCGCTGGCAACAGAGACGGGTGGATGTTGATCATGCGCCCACGCCAGTGTTCCACGAAAGGCGCCGTCAGCAGACGCATGAAACCAGCCAACGCGATCAGTGAGACACCGTGCGCGTTCAGGGTCGATTGAATTGCGCTTTCAAACGCGTGGCGGTCGGCAAATGCGCGGTGATCAAAACTTGCGGTGGCAAGACCCTGGCTTTGGGCCCAAGCGAGCCCGGCTGCGTCGGGCCGGTTGGCAAGCACCAGAACAATGTCGGCGGCGGAACGCGCGCCTTTGCAGCTATTGATCAGGGCCATCATGTTGGAGCCGCGGCCGGAGATGAAAACGGCCGTTCGGACCACCATGGCTGGCTGTGCGCTTTCGGGCGGGGGCGTCGGCTTGTTCATGGGCGCGGGCCTTAACGCAAGTGCGCTGGTTTGGCGACCATGCTTTTGGGCGCGCGGCTCTGTTCCAATGCCCAGGCTCGTTCAGAAAATTCCGTCTTTACTCGGAACACACGACTCGCGGTAACGCTTGGCAAAGTCTCCGTTGGCTACTCTGGCTGCCTCTTTTGTGATGCGTGATGGGGCAAAGGGCATGGCGGGACAGGCAAATGCATTCGGCAGGCGCGGTGGCGCAAGGCCAGCAACCGGTTCTCGACAGTTCGGCGGGAACGCGACGATCGCGGGTGGCACCGAGCGACGGGCACGTCGCATGCCGGATCTGAGCCACTTTGGCTTTGAAGCGCGCTATACGTGGCGCATGCATTGGCTCGCGTTTGCAGTCTTGGTTGGTGCTTTCACCACGACCCACACGATGTTGGGTTACGACGAGGAAGCCCAAAACCTCATCCCGCTGACCCCGTTCGATTATGAGCTGTTTTGGGGCGCAGCGATCATCATGTGGCTCGTTGGGATCGCGTGGTGCGTTCAAGCCTTGAAGGGCACGACGGCCGTCAAACTCACCAACAGCGATGTCAGCGGCTTCACGCTTTATGGCACCAAGACGATCCGCTGGCAGGATGTCGACCGACTCGAATATGAAGAGAACGAGTATTATGGTTGGGTGCTGACCATCCACGCGAAGAACGGGTCGCCCTCGGCCAGTTGGGCCCTGGCCTGCATCCAGGTCATGGTCTGGTTCACCGACAAGACTGGCGAGGAGATCATCGACGCCATCCGCGCGCATCGGCCGGATCTCGCCGTGCCGCAACGCAGCAGTCAATCGCCCGTCAAGGCGGCTTGGAGCTGGCTGAAGCGGGCGCCTTGACGCAGCCAGCTAGAGCATCATCCGACCACACCTGACCGTAATTGCGGTCAAGTGGTCGGATGATGCTCTATCATGTTGAAAATCGAGCAATGTCATCTGATCTGCGGATCGCCAAGCGTTGCCCTGAGATCAGATTTTGTTCTCGGCCAGCGTGATCAGCAGTGCCCCGATTGCCGCCGGCGTGCATTACGGCGCGAGGTCCCAGTTGCGCGTCAAGTCCAGATCACCTGGGCTGGATCGTCTGGCGCCCGTTCGGTAATTCGCCCGATCGGTGTGACGCGCCACGCTTCGTCGCCTGCGAGCAACGGTGCGACGGCGTCGACGTCAGCTTCGCCAACGATGGCCACCATGCCGACGCCGCAGTTGAAGGTGCGCAGCATTTCTGCCGTTTCCAATCGCGCCTGTTGGCTGAGCCACTCAAACACCGGTGGGAACGCGATCGCCGGTAAGTTCAGTGATGCAGCCACGGTGTCGGGAAGAACCCGTGGGATGTTTTCGGTGAGCCCGCCACCGGTAATATGGGCCAAGGCCTTGATGGCGCCGGTCTTGCGGATCGCGGCGAGAACCGGGGCCACGTAGATCCGTGTGGGGATCAGCAGAGCTTCGCCCAAGCTCATTTCAGGCGCCCATGGTGCTGGTTCGTTCCAAGTGAGACCAGCGTCGTCGACAAGCCGGCGCACAAGCGAAAAGCCGTTGGAATGCACCCCGGATGACGCAATGGCGAGGATCACATCGCCAGGTGCTACGTCATTGCGCGGCAGGAGTTGGCCGCGTTCTGCGGCGCCTACGCAAAATCCTGCAAGGTCATAATCACCATCGGCATACATGCCCGGCATTTCCGCTGTCTCGCCGCCGATGAGGGCACATCCAGCGATTTTACAACCCGTCGCGATCCCGGCGACCACGGTTTCGGCAATCGCGGGATCAAGCCGACCGGTGGCAAAGTAATCCAGGAAGAACAAGGGCTCAGCGCCTTGGACGATCAGGTCGTTGGCGCACATGGCGACCAGATCCTGGCCGACATAATCATGGATGCCCGATTGGATTGCGATCTTGAGCTTGGTGCCCACACCGTCGTTGGCGGCAACCAGGATCGGGTCGATGAAGCCGGCCGCCTTGACATCGAACAGTCCTCCAAAACCGCCAAGGGTAGGGTCGGCGCCGGGTCGCTGCGTTGCTTTGACAAGCGGCTTAATGGCATCCACCAGTGCGTTGCCCGCGTCGATGTCGACACCAGCGTCGCGGTACGTAACCGGTGCGTTGCGGCCTCTTGGCGATTGGGTCATGCGATCTTTCCAGGCGCTGAGGGGCACGCTGATCGGCCACAGCAGCGCAGTTTGGTCCGCCCTTGTCGGCGAAGGATTTGACGCCAACACACTATCGCCGGAAACGTTGCGCGCATACGGCCACGACGAGGTGACGCGTTGGGACGATCCGGCCGATGCGCTTAACGCGCTTGGCAACTCAGGATCAACCGTGGCGCAATTGGCGGCGTTGGGGAATGAGATGGTGACGACTGGCTTGGCGGGACAGCGGCGAGACCTTGCGAACTCCGCAATCTGTTTGCTGGCGGGAATGACTGTTTTCTTCAGTGTGGCGGTGGCCGGCGCGCCGTCAGCGCTTGCGCAATTCGGTGATATTTTCACGGTGTCGAATTATCCTGTTGAAGCGGAAGCGGCGAATGCTGTTGCGGCCAAAAACCAAGCGATCGCCGATGGGCAAGCGGCAGCCTTCCGCTCGCTTTTGCGTCGCCTTGTGCCCGTTACGCGGTTTGCGCAAATCCGTTCGCTGGAACGGCTCGATGTCGGCAAGCTGATCAATGGCGTCACGGTCGCCGACGAGCGCAATTCACGCACGCGTTACGAGGCCAATCTCAACTTCGCGTTCAATGAGACCGCCGTCCGCCAGATGCTGACGCAAAACGGCATTGCATTCGTCGATTCGCCGGCTGCGGAGACGACGGTGGTCGCCGTTTATCGTCCCCCACAGATGGTTGGTGGCGCGACCGTACCCTCTGCCTACCAGGGCCGAAACGGGGCGCGGGTATGGCGGACCGTTTGGGGGGGGCTGGACTTGAAAAACGCGATTGCGCCGGCGCGGCTGGCGCGGCCAGCGCGTGGGCTGACGGCGCAAGTGGCCGATGCCGTGATCGCCAATCGGGCTGACGGCATTGCCGCGTTGGCAAAGGCGTACGGTGCTCCGCGGGTCGTGCTTGCGCTGCTTCAGCCTGATCTTTCTGCCAAGCGGATCACGTTTTGGCTTGCAGGCCAGGATGCCGTTGGGCCGTTTGCGATCAAGCGGTCGTTGCGCTTCGAGCCCGCGGATTTCGATTACACGGTGGAGTTGGCTGCGGTCATCTCGCATGGTATTTTGGAGGGGCGGTGGAAAGCGGTCACTCCGCCTGCCAACGCCGCTGCTGCGGCGGCGTCAGCGCCTGGCGGTGGCGCAACGTGGCAGCCGCTTCCAGGCGGCAATGGCGGCGTTTTCGATATCCGCGTCCAGTTTGCGACATTGCGTGACTGGACCCGTATCCGGCGCGTTCTGGAAACCCTGCCGGGGGCCACAAACGTTGCTCTGAATGGCCTGTCGACACGTGAGGCCCAGGTCGCTGTCACCTTTCCGGCCGGCGCGCAGCGCTTGACGTCGACGCTGGCGCAAAACGGCCTGACGCTGGAACAGGTCGGTGCGCAATGGGTCTTGCGTTAGTATCGGCTCAGGGCCGTCCGCGATAAGCGTCTGTCTGCATTTGGCATCTCACGCGTTTGTGCTGGGCGGCCCCGGTCGGGTCGGCAAATTGCGGGCCGGCAACTGGCCAACATGCAAACGCTTGTTAAATCAGTGTGCGAGCATCACGCGACGATCGGCGCGCGAAACGCTGTGTCAGATTTGGTTTTTTGGCGTCGACGGATCTCAAAGTTTCCCAACACAGGTTTGCGATATCATGGCTGAGCACCACAGGGACGCACGACCAAAAGCGGTGCGCGCGGAACGGCAGGTTCTGTTCTGGTTATCGGTCGGCTTGGTCTTTTCGATCGCGGTCCTGCTTTTGAGCGAGGTGCTTTTGCCGTTCGTCGCGGGCCTGGTCATTGCCTATGCGCTGAACCCGTTGGCTGCCCGGCTCACGGCGTTTGGCCTGCCGCGGATCGCTGCAGCGCTTTTCGTTGTGGCCTTGGTCGTGACCGTTTTCATTCTCGCAATGGTTTTTCTGGTGCCGCTGATCGTTGCGCAGGCGCAGCAGTTGATCGCCACCCTGCCAGATGAGTTCGAGCGCCTGCGCGTTGTGCTTGAAGATTGGGCGCGCGCGAACTTCGGCAGCAATTTTGCCGATTTCAAATCGGGTTTTGATCAGGGGATCGCGGAGTTATCGAAGAATTGGGCGTCCATTGCCGGTATTGTCGCGCAGTCGGTTTGGGCGCAAGGCCGCGCGCTGATCGATATTGTTGCGCTTATCCTGATCGCTCCGCTGGTCGCGTTTTACGTCCTGGTCGACTGGGACGGGATGATGCGGCTTCTCAAAAGTTGGCTGCCGCGCGATCACGAGCACACGCTGCTGGAATTGATTGGCGATATCGATCAGCGGATTGCCGCGTTTATCCGCGGGCAGGGGTTGGTCTGTCTGATCCTCGGCTTTTATTACGTGGTCGCGCTGAGCCTGGCGGGGCTGAAATATGGGCTCCTGGTGGGGATCATGACCGGCGTCATGACCTTTGTGCCGTTTGTTGGATGGGCGCTCGGCCTGATCACGTCGACCGTGCTGGCGGTTGTGCAGTCATGGCCGGACATCACGCTTCTCCTGTCGGTGCTTGCCATTTTTGCTGGTGCGCAGGCGCTGGACGTGGGCGTTTTGTCGCCAAACATCGTGGGGTCGAAGATCGGGTTGCATCCGGTCTGGCTGATTTTCGCGCTGATGGTTTTCAGCTATTTGTTTGGCACCGTCGGCGTTCTGGTCGCGGTTCCGATGGCGGCGGCAACCGGTGTCCTCGTCAGGTTCGCGTTAAAGGTGTATCTTGGCAGCGGTTTTTATCGTGGTGCCAACGCAAGAGCGGTGGCCGATGCGGCGGCGACGTCGGGCACGCATGACGTGACCCAGGCGGGCGGCGGGCAAGGGAAGGGTTCGTGAGCGGGCGAAGCGGGGCAGACAACGCGTGCGATGGACCCGAGCAGCTTCCGTTGGAGTTGCCGCACCGGTCAGCTTTGGCCGCCGACGACTTTCTCGTCAGTCAAGCCAATTTGGCCGCCGTCACGTTGATCGAGCAATGGCCGAATTGGCCAGGCCCGACCATTCTGATCCATGGACCCAGCGGCTCTGGAAAGTCGCACCTGGTCTCTGTCTGGCGGGCCCGCTCGGGTGCAGACGTCATTGCCGGTGCCGATCTCAACGATGGTGCGCTTGCACGATTGGACGCGGGCGGCGCCCTGGCCGTTGATGGGATCGACAGCGCACCGGTGGGCGGCTCTGGCGGGATTGACGAACGCGTGCTGTTCCATCTGATCAATCGCGCGCGCGAGATCGGTGGTCATCTGCTGTTAACGGCGCGGGCCGGGCCAGGGGCGCTGCATGCGGAACTGCCGGATTTGCGTTCGCGGTTGCGGGCGCTGGCCAATGCAGAGATTGCGCCGCCCGATGATACGCTTTTGCAAGCCATGCTTGTGAAACTGTTCGCCGACCGGCAAATTCAGGTTGAGCCTGCGGTGATCCAGTATCTGGTTCGGCATATGGACAGGTCGGCGGAAATGGCCGTGGCGCTTGTTGCTGCTATCGATCGCGCATCTCTGGCGCATCGTCGGCGGGTCACGCGCGTGCTTGCGGGCGAGGTGCTGCAGCGGTTGCAGTCTTCTGGGGCAAGCCTGTCGGGCTCTGTTTGACCGATTGACGGTGCTTCATTCCTATTCACAGCGTTCGGACTGAAGATTTGAATTGTGCCGCCGCGCG
>CAZOGY010000138.1:0-8705 GCA_964579305.1 uncultured Hyphomicrobiaceae bacterium | reverse complement strand
AATGCCGCTCGCGCGAGCTTACAGCGGGCTGGGCAGCGGCCGCGCGTGGGTTTCGGCGATGTTGTCCACGCTGCCTGCAACGATTGGGTTCAAAATCAGACCGTGCTGCAGGGCTTTGGCTTTGCGGGCGAGACCGGCATGACCCGGCAAGCGGACCGGGCGATCCCGATTGACGGCAGGGCTTTGCCGGCATGCTTTAACGATCCAATCAAGTTCGCGATGGAAGGCACTTAACCCGGCATAAGCGTCGGGGTCGCTGATACGGACCATCACATTGGCGCCCCAGCCTGTCACACCGTCCGCACGGCCAGAGCCGGCCAGCCCGCCGGTCATGGCTTCGACCGTCAACGTCAAGCCGTAGCCCTTGTGGCCGGCATCGCGCCCGCCAAGCAACTGGATCGTCCCAGGCGGCGAGGCTTGCAAAACTGTCGGGTCGTCGGTCGGCTGCCCGTCACCATCTAACAGCCAGTTTGCGGGAAAGCGCTCGCCGGCCGCCGCGAGACGCGCAGACATGCCGTTCGTGGTAATCGATGTGGAAACGTCGATCAGGATTGGAAGGTCGCCGGTCGGAATGCCAACGCCGATCGGGTTTGGCGTGAACACCGCACGCGTTCCACCGAACGGGGCAACCGAAGCCACGGAAGGGTCGGAGCTATAAATTTCGACAACAAGACCGTCGCGCGCTGGCCGTTCCAGATAGGCCGCAAGACACGCGATATGGCCTGAAGCGCGGATCACGACACTGGCCGTCCCTAAAGTGCGGGCGCGCTGAGAGGCTTCTTTCACGGCCTCAACGGTCAACCACGGCCCGGGCAACCAACGCCCATCCCAAACGAGAGCAGCCGGCTTGTCGGAGACCACCTCGACGCTGCCCGTCGATCGCATCCCGCCGTCGGCCAATTTGCCAAGATAGGGCCCCAGCAGCGCAAGACCGTGCGTATCATGGCCAAGCAAATCACCCTCAACGAGGATTTCGGCAACGCTGTGTGCTTTTTCGCGCTCCATGCCAACGCCCGCGAAGACCTCAGCCGCCCAGTCCGTCAAATCTTGAGCGCGCCAGGCGCGTTGGGTGTCGGTCATTCGCTGGCTCCGTTTTGGTCATCGGCGGTGTCAGTGACACGGGTGCGGCGGGTCGGTGGTCTAATATGCGGCGGGCTATGCAGCCTGCGCGTTCGCCCAAGCTTGACTGATCATGTCGGCAGCCTTCTCAGCGATCATGAGAACGGGCGCGTTGGTGTTGCCGGACGTAATCGTGGGCATGATTGATGCGTCGGCGACGCGCAAGCCCCGCAGGCCCATAACCCGGAGCGCTGGATCAACCACCGCCATGTCATCAACGCCCATTTTGCAGGTGCCAACCGGGTGGAAGATGGTCGTGCCAATATCACCGGCCGCATCCGCCAGTGCCTCGTCACCGACGATGTCGGGACCGGGACGAAACTCTTCAGGTTTGAAGCGCTGCAGTGCGGGCTGATCAACAATGTACCGCGTCAGCTTGATCGCATCGGCTGCAACCTGCCGATCTTCCAAAGTCGACAAGTAGTTCGGCCGGATCTCGGGATGCGCGGTCGGGTCTGGCGATGTGATGTAGACCGAGCCACGGCTTGTCGGACGCAGGTTGCAAACGCTGGCCGTAAACGCCGGGAACGGATCGAGTGGCTCGCCAAACTTCGGCAGGGTCAACGGTTGAATATGATATTGCAGGTTTGGCGTCTCACGCGATGCATCAGACCGTGCAAACGTGCCAAGCTGCGACGGGGCCATCGACATCGGCCCCGATTGGAACATTGCATACTCAAGTGCGATGAGACCTTTCTGCCAGAAATGCCGCGCGCGCTCGTTCAAGGTCGGCACGCCGCTGACCTTATAGGCGCACCGCAGCTGCAAATGGTCCTGCAGGTTGGCGCCGACCCCGGGCAGCTCGTGCTGCACACCAACGCCGAGATCTTGCAGGAATTGGCCTGGCCCAATGCCCGAAAGCTGCAGGATTTGCGGGGATCCGATCGCGCCGGCGGCCAAGATCACTTCGCGCCGCGCACCGATCGTCAGCGGCAGCCCATTGCGGCGCAGTTTCAGCCCCTTGACGCTGCGATCCTCAATGATCAGGCGCTCAACCTGAGCATGCGTCATGACGGTCAGGTTAGCGCGCGCCATGGCAGGTTTCAAAAATGCCCGTGCGGTGTTCCAGCGTACGCCGCGCTTCTGATTAACCTGGAAATAGGCCGAGCCTTCGTTGTTGCCGCCATTGAAGTCTTTGATCCGGCGGATGCCCGCTTGCTCGGCGGCGTCCGCCCACGCTTCCAGGATGTCCCATTTGACCCTGGCATTCTCAATGCGCCACTCGCCGCCGGTGGCGTGCATTTCACCCAACTCGTCTTCGGCCAAAGCGCGTTGATCTTCGTGCACGAGGAAATAGGGCAGAACATCGGCCCAGCCCCAGCCGTCGTTACCCATCTGCCGCCACATGTCGTAGTCGCGGGCCTGACCGCGCATGTAGATCATGCCGTTGATGGAGGAGCATCCACCAAGCACGCGCCCACGCGGATAGTTCAAGGCGCGGCCATTCAGGCCTGGCTCCGCTGTTGTCTTATAGCCCCAATCGACACGCGGATTGCCGTGGCAATACAGATAGCCGACCGGGATGTGGATCCAGAAATAATCGTCGACCCCGCCGGCTTCGAGGAGAAGGACCCGCGCGCTTTCATCCCGTGACAACCGGTTGGCGAGCAGGCAGCCCGCCGTTCCTGCGCCAACGATGACGTAATCGTAGGTCTCCAGAACATCGTCCAGCTCAGAAGTCATCCAGGCGTCCCCTCCACGGTCATGTCCAGCGCCACTTTCTTGAGACGATGGCCAAGCAGCACGCGCATGCTGCCGCCGGACACGCAATTTGCTCCAGACTTGTTCTATGCGCTCGGCGGGACCGGCGGCAACTCGCGGACAAGGACCATCAGCGCCCGCCCGCGCCATTGGACGCAGGCAACCGGTTCAAACTGGCAGCGTCGATAAAAGCCGACATTGCGGGCACCGGCCGCGGTCATAACGTGTACGCCGCGTGCGCCAAGCGCGCTGAGCTTACAGCAAACAGCCGCAATCAGGCGTTGGCCGATGCCGCGCCCGCGCCATGGCGCTGCCAGGTTAATATGTAGATGTGCCGGCGTGCGCGCGGTGATTTCCCCAATGGCTTGAAAATAATCGAGTTCGGCAAATTGTGGGTCCCGCGCGGGGTTGCGCTGGCTCGCGATGACATAGCCAACAAACGCGCCAGCGCGATTACACGCGACCCATGCGAGGTCGGGATCACTGTCGAGATAGCCGTCGAGCCAAAGCGTCTGAAACGCCGATTTCGCCTCGGGCGATGCGAAGGTTTGCGTGCCGGCCGCTTCGTAGAAAATCTGCGCCACCGCCTCCCGCGCATTGGGTTGCGCTGCGATCGCGCGCCAGGGTTTGATTTCAATCTCTGCGGTTTGGCGCATGCTGTGGGGTCGCTTCGCTCCTTTGGAAACGACAGTTTAGACGCGGTCAGGGATGGGCGTGTGACATAAAAAACGGCCGTCCGCTCTCGCGCGACGGCCGACCGTCAGACACCCATCCTCAATCAGAAATAGATCCCGATCGAGAAACGCGGCCGGCGCCGATAGCGGCGATAATACCGGCGGCGGCGATGATAGTAACGCCGGTAGTAGTAGCGGCGGTAATAGGGCCGGTAGTACGGCCGGTAGTGGTAGAACCGCAGAAGCCGGCGACGGCGGCGATACCGGCGATAGTGCCGATGGCGATAGCGCCGCCGGTGCACCCGCTGGACGTGGGTACCCTGATCGGCGGCAATGCCGGGCTTGAGCATTGGCGCAGCGATGGCACCACCACTGCCAAATCCGAACAGGGCCGCAAGCGCCAGTACAACGGCCGCAAGCCACGTCCGATTGGTTGAAGTCTGCATGACTGGATCCTCTCTGTCGGACCGGGCCGAGGAACCACCACCTGAGCCCGGCTGCCGATGTAACGCAACCAATCGCGGGTGCGTTGCCGGCCACCGCGATCCTGCGATGGTGAAATTCCAGCAACCAACGCATGGCGAGACCGAGGCATTGGCCTGAACACCGGATGAACGCATCTGTCCACTGAGACCTTGCGTTACAGCATTGGCGCAACCCGGGCTTGCGGCGAACATCCATGGCCTGTCGTGTGAGGGCCCTGTGCGCGACGTTAACGCGCGGGGCAGGTGCCCGCTCGCAAACATTTCAGCGACTTAACGAAGCTGCTAACGTCTACCATACAAAGGTCAGAGGAAAGGGTTTGGCACGGCGCCCGGATTACGACGCGGCAGCCGCGCCCCCCTGCAACCTTCCGGGGCGGAGCACATCGAGCGCGCCTCTTTCAAGTACGTGAAACGCAGACAACCGGGAAACGCACATGCAGGACCATTCAGCAAACGCCGCCGTCCAACTCAGCCAGGCCAAGCCGACGTTTTCCTGGGCGGACCCCCTGATGCTCGACGACCAGCTTACCGAAGACGAGCGCATGATCCGCGATGCCGCGCATGAGTTCGCGCAAGGCCAATTGCTTCCCCGCGTGACCGACGCCTACCTGAACGAAGTCACCGACCGGGCCATTTTCAACGAAATGGGTGGCCTTGGCCTGCTCGGCGTGACGATCCCGGACGTCTATGGCGGCGCTGGTGCAAGCTATGTGTCGTACGGTTTGATCGCGCGCGAAATCGAGCGGGTGGATTCTGGCTATCGCTCCATGGCTTCCGTTCAATCGTCGTTGGTGATGTACCCGATCTTTGCCTACGGCTCAGAAGACCAGCGCGTAAAATACCTGCCAAAGTTGGCCTCCGGCGAGTGGGTCGGCTGTTTTGGTTTGACCGAACCAGATGCGGGCTCTGATCCCGCCGGCATGAAGACCCGTGCTGAGAAGGTTGCCGACGGCTACCGGCTGACCGGATCTAAGATGTGGATTTCCAACAGCCCGATCGCCGATGTCTTCGTGGTCTGGGCAAAGTCGGAGGCGCACGACGGCCAGATCCGCGGGTTCGTGCTTGAAAAAGGCATGCCCGGGCTCAGCGCCCCCAAAATTGGCGGCAAACTCAGCCTGCGGGCGTCGGTCACGGGCGAAATTGTGATGGACGGCGTCGTGGTCGGCGAAGAGCACCTCTTGCCAAATGTCGCCGGCCTCAAAGGTCCGTTCGGCTGTTTAAACCGTGCCCGTTACGGTATTTCCTGGGGTGTGATGGGCGCTGCCGAAGCATGCTGGCATGCCGCGCGCCAGTACACGCTCGATCGCCAGCAGTTTGGCCGTCCCCTGGCGCAGACCCAGCTTGTCCAAAAGAAGCTTGCCGATATGCAGACCGAAATCGCACTGGGTCTTCAAACGGCTTTGCGGGTCGGTCGTCTGATGGACGAGGGCCGCGCAGCACCCGAGATGGTCTCGCTGGCCAAGCGCAACAACTGCGGAAAAGCGTTGGATATCGCGCGGGTGGCGCGCGATATGCACGGCGGCAATGGCATTCAGGCCGAATACCACGTGATGCGCCATGCCCAAAACCTGGAAACGGTGAATACATACGAAGGCACGCATGACGTTCACGCACTGATCCTGGGCCGCGCTCAGACCGGTTTGCAGGCGTTTTTCTAATGCGCACTGGCAAAAAAGATCTGTTGCGCGCGCCGGAGTCCAGCGCACCTCGGTGTCAGGCGCAATAATCGAAGACGGAGGAAATACGGCGGCGCTGAGAATAATGCGCCGCCGTTTGTGTCATAAGCCCAAAAGAGAGCCGCGCAGAAATTCGCGCTGACATTCAAGCCAGCGCGATAGCGGCGCGGAACGGTCCCAATAGCAGTATGGGTTTGCCGCCGATCGGCTGCCAACCGAAAGCAGATTTCCCCGCGTGACGACCGATACAGTGGTCCGGTCCGCAAGCTATAGGCTTTATTGCAGCAGCGCTTACCAGATACCCCAGCCGTGCGCGCGTTTTGCGCGAGCAATAAGGCGCGCTGCCTCGCTGTCGGACAGGCCGGGCTCCGTCCGCTTTGGCGGTGAAAGTGGAGACACTCTCACTTTGGGCACTGTCGCGTTGCCTGCCATGACCGGCTGTTGTCCGCGATTGTGGTGTGAGCCGGTATCGCGACCCGCATTAGCGTCGGCAATGGCAGTGTTCTTGCCATCATCATCGGCCAGGTCGTCGATCGGAATCGAGCCATAGTTCGGGCTGAACGGCTCGGTCGGATCATCATCCTGGCCAAGCGACGCCCGTAATGGCGGACTTTGAACGGGCAGTCCGTCATCTTCGAACTGCACACGAGGCTTGCGGACGGATGCGACATGCTCCGCCTTCGCCGGGCCCGTCACGTGCGAGGCCGCGTAGCGGTGTTGGGCACATCCCCCAACCAGCAACGCTGCTGCTGCAACGACGAGAGCCCCGCGACGCACGGCTAAACTTGGCTTCAACCCAGCCGGCGACGACACGGTACGACAACCCAACATGGACACACTCCAAACGCGCGAACGCTCTCGCTTGTGACATGGCGTTGGTTAGCAAATCGCAAATCGCTGTCCGAGATCGGCACGCCCGGTTGTCTGGGGATAAGGCCGGGTCCGCCAGGGAACCGCTGTCAAGTGTGTCTCGTTTGCCTTTGGGGTGCGGGATGGGTAGCGTGCCGCCGATTCCGCGACGATCGTCGGCCGACTTTCGGAGAGGACGGCGGCGGTCGCCCAGGACCCGACCACCAACCAAGGGAGCAGCCAGATGGCCTTCGAATTGCCGGACCTGCCTTACGCCTACGACGCGCTCGCACCGCACATGTCGCAAGAAACTCTCGAGTTCCACCACGACAAGCACCACCTTGCTTATGTGAACACAGGCAATGGGCTGATCGAAGGCACGGACTTCGCTTCGATGGATCTCGACGAGATCTGCAAGAAGGCCTTCGCGGAGGGCAATCAAGCTCTCGTGAACCAAGCCGGTCAGCACTACAACCACGTCCACTTCTGGAATTGGATGAAGCCGAACGGCGGCGGCACAAGCCTGCCAACCAAGGTTGAAGGGCTTGTCAGCGCCTATGGCGGCCTGGACAAAGTCCGTTCTGATTTTATTCAGGCTGGCACGACGCAGTTCGGCTCCGGTTGGGCTTGGCTTGCTGTCAAGGACGGCACCTTGCACGTCATGAAGACGCCGAACGGTGAAAACCCGCTCATGCACGGCGCGCAGCCAATTCTGGGCTGCGATGTTTGGGAACACAGCTACTATATCGATTACCGCAACGCCCGGCCGAAATATCTCGAGACGTGGTTCGATAACCTGGTGAACTGGGACTACGTGGAAAGTCTCGCTGAAAAAGCGATGTAAGTCTTATCCCTCTGCGACATCCAGAAAGGGCGCTCCATGCAGCGCCCTTTTTTGTTTGTTATCGCCTGTGCGAAACTGACGTCGGTCGCCGTTGACCGGCCCATATCCTGACACGGCCCGCAGCTTGAGCGACGCCGACCCACCAGGGCCAATGCCCCGTTGCGCCGTTTGTCGTTTATGCCATCGCCTTTTGAAGGTTCTGGTCGACGGCATCGAGGAAGCCCGTGGTCGACAGCCAGGGCTGGTCTGGGCCGATCAGCAGGGCAAGGTCTTTGGTCATCTGTCCGCCCTCGACCGTTTCGATGCAAACGCGCTCAAGCGTGTCGGCAAACTTGGCCAATTCCGCGTTGTCATCGAGTTTCGCGCGGTGCTTCAACCCGCGTGTCCATGCAAAGATCGACGCAATCGAGTTCGTGGACGTCTCAAGGCCCTTTTGGTGATTGCGGTAATGGCGGGTGACGGTGCCGTGTGCAGCTTCGGCTTCGACCGTCTTGCCATCCGGCGTCATCAAGACAGACGTCATCAGACCCAGCGAGCCGAAGCCCTGTGCGACCGTATCGGACTGAACGTCGCCATCGTAGTTCTTACACGCCCAAACATATCCGCCGTTCCATTTCATGGCGCACGCAACCATGTCGTCGATCAGGCGGTGCTCATAGGTGATGCCGGCGGCTTCAAACTTGTCCTTAAATTCCTCGTCATAAACTTTCTGGAACAGCTCAAGGAAGCGGCCGTCATATTGTTTCAGGATCGTGTTTTTGGTCGACATATAAACCGGATAACCGCGGTTCAGTCCGTAGTTCATCGATGCGCGCGCAAAATCGATAATTGACTGATCCAGATTATACATCGCCATCGCGATGCCGCCGGCCGGCGCGTCGAACACTTCGTGCTCGATCACGTTGCCGTCGTTTCCGACAAATTTGATGGTGAGTTTGCCGCCCGTTGGAAATTTAAAATCGGTCGCGCGGTACTGGTCACCGAATGCATGGCGGCCGATCACGATCGGCTTCGTCCATCCTGGGACAAGTCGGGGCACGTTTGAGCAGATGATCGGCTCGCGGAAAATGACGCCGCCAATGATGTTACGGATCGTTCCGTTGGGCGAACGGTACATGCGTTTGAGACCGAATTCTTCAACGCGCGCTTCGTCGGGCGTAATCGTCGCGCATTTCACGCCAACGCCGTGTTTCTTAATCGCTTCGGCCGCGTCGACCGTGACCTGATCATCGGTCTTGTCGCGATATTCGATCCCGAGATCGTAATATTCCAGATTGACGTCGATATAAGGGTGAATGAGCTTGTCTTTGATGAACTGCCAAATGATGCGGGTCATCTCGTCGCCGTCGAGTTCGAC
>CAZOGY010000137.1:6886-8754 GCA_964579305.1 uncultured Hyphomicrobiaceae bacterium | reverse complement strand
GTTCGGGAGCAACGCGACCCGGCGCAAGCGCCGCCCCCCGCGGAGGCGCCCGACCGCAGGGAGGCATAGCGACGTGAGCGCAACGGCCTATAGCGAGGCGCATCTAATGCGACACGCTATAACGCGCGTGTCAGACACTCACACCATCGCGCTGGCGCTCCAAGGCTTCGCCGGCAAGATAAAGCGATCCGCAAATCAAGACCCGTTTTGCGCCGGGGTGCTGGGCATGGACTGCGCAAAGCGCCGCGTTCAGCGTCTCTGCAACGTCCGCGTCGATCCCCTCAGCCCGCGCAGCCGCTGCAATGACGTCGGGCAGAGCCCCGCCGCCCGTCTCCCCGCTTGACGTTATCGGCACCGCGATCAAGCGGCGCACAAGGCTTGCGAACGGGGCGAGGAAGCCGCGGTGATCCTTGTTGGCGAGCATCGCAACGATCAGAAACGTCGGTTTTGGTGCGCCATCCTCAAGGTCGGCAATCGCCCGTGCGACGGCTTGCCCAGCCGCTGGATTGTGCCCGCCGTCAATCCAAAGCTCGTCATCGCAGCCGATCGCAGCGCGCAGCGGTCCTGACGAAATCGGCATCATCCGCCCAGGCCATGCGACATCAACGAGGCCCAGGGCAATCGAGCGTTCATCTACAGCCAGGCGACCACCGCTGCGCGCGCACAAAGCTCTAACCGCTGCAACCGCGGTGCCGGCGTTTTCGATCTGGTGTGTGCCACGCAATCCTGGCATCGGCAGGTCTATCAACTGGTCGGAATCCTGAAACACCATCCGACCGTTCTGCGCATAGGCGTCGAAATCGCGTTGATAGGCAATGAGGGGGGCTTGCAGCCGCTCGGCCACCGCTTGGATCACAAGAAATGCGTCGTCCAACTGCGGCCCGACAATGCATGGGACATGCGGCTTGATGATCCCCGCTTTCTCGCGCGCAATGGCGCCAATCGTATCGCCGAGCTTATCGGCATGGTCCATGGCCACAGGCGTGATGACGGTAAGGTCCGGACGCGCGATCACATTGGTAGCATCGAGACGCCCGCCGAGCCCAACTTCAAGCAGCACCACGTCAGCCGGCGTCTCGGCAAACGCAACAAAAGCAGCAGCCGTCGTCAATTCAAAGAATGTGAGGTCGCCCCCGGCATTTGCATCCGTGACGCGTTTGAGAACATCGACAAGCTGGTCCTCCGCGATCGGCGCCGTCTTTCCATCGGGCCCGCTCAGGGCAATACGCTCGTGAAATGTCACAAGATGGGGCGACGTATAGGCATGAACCCGCAGCCCAGCCGATTGCAGAATCGCCGATAGAAATGCCGTCGTTGATCCTTTGCCGTTCGTTCCCGCGATGTGCACGACCTTCGGCAGCTTCGCGTGTGGATTGCCAAGCGCGTCGAGGATGCGCACGACGCGATCGAGGCTCAAATCAATGAGTTTGGGGTGGAACCGCTTGAGGTCCGCCAGCAAAGCCGCGCTGGTCGGTATCCCAGCCAAAGCCGCGGTTGGCTCCCCCGCCTTGGAAAGCGCCCGCGCATTGCTGCCATCCGTCTGCGACGGTCCAGACGCCATATCGATCGCTCCCATTTTCAATTGCATGGAATTGCCAGGGATTGGCGGCGCGGATACCAGCGTTGAAACCCTATCGCGCGCGGCGATGGGGATCAAAGGATCAACCTGACCGTCGTCAAAGCTGCTGTGTACGAGGCAGCCAAGCGGCCAAGATCCAAATTTCCCGATCGAAGTCCGCCGGAGGATCAGTCATCGGTATGCGCGAACGCGTTGTCGCGCGCGATCCTGCCTGCCCCCAAAGCGCAGCGCACGTAATGCGCGCAGGCCAGATCTGTTCCCGTGCAGCGCTGCAAATTCGGCCATGCCA
>CAZOGY010000137.1:0-6786 GCA_964579305.1 uncultured Hyphomicrobiaceae bacterium | reverse complement strand
GACTGTGCCGCGCCTGCGGCAATGGCCTCGCCGCCATCCACGGACCCCCGTCCCCGAAACGCATGGCACAAGCCGACACCGCCGAAGCACCCGTACGGGATCAGCGCCCGCGATCGCTCCGCTGTTCGCCAGCTTTGCCTGTAACAGCCGCTGAAACTACGCCATCAGCGTCGTTCTCGTCAGCGGCCCTGCCATCGTCGGCGTCGGCGATCCGCGCATCGCCATTGGCAGCCTTGCCGCTGCCGTTCGTGCTGGACTGCCTGGACGACGCGCCGCCCTTGGCCGTGCCAGCCCCGTTCAACGCGCCTGTCGTATGTTCGCCAGCACTCTGGATTTGCTCGCTATCGTCAGGCTGTGGCGTTGCATCGGGCCCATCCGAAGCAGTCAATGCGGCCGATGGATCATGGCCATTGGCGTTGAGCCCACCATCACCGGATCCACCGGCGTCTTCAGCGATCATCAACGGTGGCGCCAGATCGCCCGGATCGGCCCTGACGCCCTCTTGCCATGCAATCACGTCGCCGTCTTGCGGGCCGAGCAGCCCACACAACCGCGCGAGCGTGTCGCGCAATTCATGGCGGTGCACAACCATGTCGACCATGCCGTGCTCAAGCAGGTATTCCGCGCGCTGGAAGCCCTCCGGGAGCTTTTCGCGAATTGTCTGTTCGATAACCCGCGGTCCAGCAAAGCAAATCAGCGCGCCTGGCTCGGCAATGTGGACATCGCCCAGCATCGCGTAAGACGCGGTGACGCCACCGGTTGTCGGATCGGTCATCACGACAATGTAGGGCAAACCGGCATCGCGCAGGCGCTGCACCGCAATCGTGGTGCGCGGCATCTGCATCAGAGACAGAATACCTTCCTGCATGCGCGCACCGCCCGATGCTGCAAACAGGATGAATGGCGTATTGAGATCCACAGCGCGTGTCATACCAGCGATCACCGCTTCGCCGGCCGCCATGCCAAGCGAGCCGCCCATGAAGCGGAAGTCTTGCGCAGCAGCCACGATCAGCCGGCCTTTGACGCGGCCTTCCCCAACCAGGACGGCATCGGCCATGCCCGTCTTAGCGCGAGCGTCCTTCATCCGGTCGGTATAGCGGCGCCCGTCTTTGAACTTCAGCGGATCCGCCGGCACCTCAGGCAGTTCGACTGCCGTATACTGGCCATCGTCGAACAGCATGTTAAGCCGCACTTCCGCAGCAACGCGCATGTGAAAATTGCTGCCCGGCACGACAAACTGGTTGGCTTCCAGATCCTTATGGAAGACCATCTGCCCGCTTTCAGGGCATTGGATCCACAAGTTGTCGGGGATCTCGCGCTTCGTTGTCAGGAAGCTGCGGATCCGCGGACGCACGACGTTGCTGATCCAGTTCACGCCGACGAATGCTCCTGGCTGGAGGAGCAAAAACTCCTCGCATGGTCCACTTGTGACCGGCAAAGGCACATTCACGCTTTGCGGAGTGCGCCGGCCAACTCTTTCACGAGATCTAGGGTAGACGAAACGGTTTGGCTAGTCGGCCGGCCTGACGTGTCAAGACTTTGCTTGATCTGAGACACGATTGCCGACCCGACAACCACACCATCCGCCACCTCCGACAGCGCAGCGGCCTGCGCCGGCGTTTTCACGCCGAAGCCAACACACACCGGCAGCGGCGTATGCTGGCTGATCCGCGCGACATGCTCAGCCACGTCCGTCGGTTTTGGCGATGCCGACCCGGTCACACCCGTAATACTTACGTAGTACACAAAGCCGGATGTGTTCTGGAGCACGCGCGGCAGCCGCTTTTCGTCGGTCGTCGGCGTGGCAAGCCGAATGAAGCTGATACCGTGCGAAGCGGCCGGAAGACACACTTCGTCATCGGCCTCCGGCGGCAGGTCAACAACGATCAGCCCATCAACACCCACCGCTTTCGCGCGGGCCAGAAAAGCGTCAACGCCGTAAACGTAGATCGGGTTGTAGTATCCCATCAGGACAATCGGCGTCGTGTCGTCGTGCTTGCGGAATGCCTCCACCATATCGAGCGTCTTGGCCAAACTCGCACCGGCTTTCAGCGCCCGCAGGGAGGCCTCCTGCACCGCCGGGCCATCAGCCATCGGGTCCGAAAACGGCATGCCAAGTTCGATCACATCGGCGCCTGCGTCGGGTAGGCCCGCCAGAATCGCAGCCGACGTCTCAACATCCGGATCGCCAGCCGTGATAAAGGCGACCAAGCCAGCGCGCCCAGCCTCTGCCAACCGTGCGAACGTGGCATCGATACGTGTTTGAATGGTGGTCATGGCGCCTCATAGCCGCGTGCACGAGCCCACGCAAGCCGATGCCGTCGCGGTGCCGCGTCGCACGGCGCATAGCGCAAACGTCAAGGCAGCGCCCAAGGTCCCGGGAACATTTCTTGCACCGCGCGCGACACAGCAATCGAGACCGCCCGTTGCTTGCGCCACCGCTCGATCGCTGTCGCGCGCACGCGATCTCGCATCTGCGCTGACCGGCGATTGAGGAGCCGCCGTCGCGCAACCGGACCCGGAGCCGCTCCCCTCCCCGTCGTCGCGGTTCCGGGTCCGCACCTCACCTCGATCAAGCCTGCCCTGGCCCGTGCAACGTTCGCAGGGCGGGTGCGATCGGCGTGAGGTCGGCCAGACAATGCAACTGAGGAACAAGCAGCCGAGAGCGGCTTGCCGAGGCGAGCACCCCGCGGGCTTTAAGACCCGACATCATCCGGCTCAACGTGTCGGGATTAAGCGCCAGGCAAGCGGCCATGTCACCGCGCCCCATGGGCGGGGCAAACATGACGCCGCTCGGCCCCGTGGGCACGCCGAACCGCAATGCGAACGTAAAAAGGAGGCTGGACAAACGCTGTTCACCGCTCAACACGCCGAGCGCAAACGTACGCAGTTTGGCGCGTGCGAGCTGCGCAGAGACGGCATCCATGACGGCGCGGCCGCATGCGTTGTGAGCCCCGTCGCGACCGCTGATCTGCGAACAGTCCAAGAGGCCGATTTGGCTGTCGACCAGCCCGACCCAGCCTAAACCTGCCAAATCTGGAACCGCCGCACCGATCACCAAATCGCTGGGATAGTGAACGTCAACAATATGCCGCCGCCCATTCGGCCCATCTGCTTCGCAGGCGAGACAACCCTCGACGACCAGAAACACGGATTTGGCAGACACAAACTCCGGCGGCAAACGTTCGCGCATTCCAACGCTTGCCGTCCGCACGATTTTGCAATCACGCGCGCCAATCGCACCTTGCGTTGCAAGTGGATGGTGTCGGCCCAATTCGACGTTCGCCACGGCTCCAGCTTTCCTGTTGCATTCTAAGCCGTAGAGCCTGTCCCCTTAGTCGGAGAGGGTCATTGAGCGTTATCAAGGAATAATTTGGATTGTCGCAGCGCCTGTTTTCAAAACCTCAACCAACACGAGGCAACAGGCGCAAAAGCCGTGGCCTGATCGACACGGCACAGCCAGGTGACTATTCACTCTGACATAGATCAGCCAATCTACCCACAGGATCTATAGACGCCGCTTTCGACGCTCTCCGACTGTAATGGCGCATACGATTTGATTCGCTCCAACCCGGAGGCTCCAATGGGACGTTTCATCCTCGGTCTGGCATGCGCCATGATCGTCAGCGTGAGCAGCGCTGCAATGCCCGCAAACGCTGGCGACTTCATGGTTCGCGTTTTAGGCACGGGCGTCATTACCAAAGACGAAGTCAACAGCCTGACCACATCCGGTGGTACCGATCTGAAATCCGCTGGCTTTGGTGCTGAAATCAGCGATGAGTTCATTCCAGCCGCGACGATTTCCTATTTCTTCACGAAAAACGTCGCCGTTGAGCTTTTCTGCTGTTTTGCAACCCACACCGCAGACCTTCGAGGCGGACTGACCGGTGAGATCGCTGATTTCTGGATCTTCCCGCCTGCATTAACGTTGCAATATCATTTCACCGGCCTTGGCAATGCCAAACCCTATGTTGGAATTGGCGCTCAGTACATTCACTTTTTCGATGAGAAAACTGGCGCCAATACGCTCGGCTCAAGCAGCGTCAGCATTGACGACGCCTTTGGCTTCACCTTGCAGGCTGGTTTGGACCTCTCGATCGGTCGTGGTTGGTACTTAAACATCGACGCCAAGAAAACCTGGCTCAACACCGAAGCCCATTGGCGCAACGCGACATCCGGCGGCCTCGGCGGCCAGGACGTGCGCGCCGATCTCGACATTGACCCGCTGATTGTCAGTGCCGGTATCGGTTACAAATTTAATCTCGGCGATCTGTTCCGGCGCCAGCCACCAAGCCTGAAATAACCTTTGGGCCGATGATCGCGGTGCAGCTGGCTGCGTACCATCAAAAAAAGCCGGCGCGGGCTCTGTGTCCGCGTCGGCTCTCATATTTTGGGGTATTTATTTTACGGCTGCTGATGTGCGCTGATTGCCGGTGCGTGATAATTGGGCACCAAAACGTTACCGCTCGGCAAAGGCCTTTTCCACGACATAGTCCCCCGGCGAACCGCTGGAGCCTTCGACAAAGCCACGCGCTTCCAACATGACTTTCAGATCACTCAGCATGTTGGGGTTGCCACAAATCATTGCGCGATCAACGTCGGCCGAAAAGGCGGGAACGCCAAGATCATCAAACAGTTTTCCGTCCGCGATCAGATCGGTGATACGGCCTTGATGATAGTACGGCTCACGCGTCACAGTCGCATAATAGAAAAGTTTGTCCGACACCATTTCGCCCAGATACTCATGATCGCGCAAATCGGTGACCACCTGTGTGGCATATTGCAATTCGGCAACCCGGCGTGACCCGTTGACCAGGATCACGCTCTCGAAACGCTCATAGGTCTCCGGATCGCGCAAGATGCTGGAGAACGGCGCAAAACCCGTCCCCGTCGCCAACAAATAAAGCCGCGCACCCGGCTTGAGGTTCGCATTCAAAAGAGTGCCCGTTGGTTTGGGGCTGACGATAATCTCATCGCCGGGCGCAATGTGCTGTAACCGCGACGTAAGCGGCCCATCCGGCACTTTGATCGAGAAAAACTCCAGATACTCATCGTAAGGGGCGCTGGCCATGGAATAGGCGCGCAGCAGCGGCTTTCCATCGACTTCGAGCCCGATCATGGTGAATTGACCCGATTCAAATCGGAAGGCTGGCGAACGCGTGGTCTTAAAGCTGAACAGCTTGTCGGTGTAGTGGGTAATCTCCAGCACGGTCTCGCGGGGCATTTTCGAGCGCGCCTTGGGAGCGTCCGGTGACGGCGCGGCGGTCGCTGGTGTTTGATCAAGCATGTTCAGACCTTTCATCTCCGCCCGATCGCGTTGGCGCCGCCATTCCTGAACTGGCGCTGCGGCGTTGTCTGGCACAGGCCGCAGCGCAGTCCAGGGCGCCAGGACCATGGACGGGCTCGCTCGTAGCAGTGCAATCAGCGTTGTGACATTGACAAGCGTCAACGAACAGTGACGCCGCGCGTCCGCAAGAGCGCCCTTTGGGCAATAAGCGTCCGCCACGCATTGGCAGCGCAAGCGCCAACACCCGTCAAATCGGAAGTCCTCCCGCCCGCGACGCTGCAAGTGGCGCAGAGCAGGTTTGCGCCAAGCCTGCACCCAAGAGTTGCATCTCACGACTTTTTTCGCGCCTAATCAGGGAGGGCTGCCATCGACAGGGAGTTTTTGCCATGTCACGTCGTGCCGCTGATCAAACGGATTTCGCCGCCAACCTCGTTCGCGCCTGCCTGCGCGTCCTGATGCTTTCAACGCGCAAAGCGGGTGGGCAACGTGAACGCCAACGGTTTCGCGATCAGTGGACCGGGCTGGCGCGCCCGAGGAGAACTATGGCCGCGATTGGCCTGACGTGTGCAATCGCCTTCCACGGCGCGACAACAGCGCAAGCCGAAGTGCCCGTTGATCTGGAGTTGATCCTGGCCGTCGACGTGTCGTTATCGATGGACCATGACGAACAAAAGCTTCAGCGCGATGGCTATGTGACCGCCCTGCGCGATCCAGCGGTGATCCAGGCCATTCGTTCCGGCCCGCTTGGACGTATTGCGCTGACCTATGTGGAGTGGGCCGGAAGCCATCTGCAACAGGTCACGATCCCGTGGCAGTTGATTAGCAGCGAGAGCGAGGCGCACGCGTTCGCCGACGCCCTTGCCGCAAAGCCCATCGGCCGAGCCCGCATGACCTCGATCTCGCGGGCAATCCGCACCTCCACTCAGCTCTTTGGGTCCAATGGGTTCGCCGGCCATCGCCGCGTGATCGATGTCTCCGGTGATGGCCCCAACAACGGCGGCGGGCCGGTTGTGGAGGCCAGAGACGCAGCGATCCGGGCCGGTATCGTCATTAACGGGCTTGCCATCCAGATCAAACGCGGCATGGGCCTTTACAGCTACTTCGACATTCCCGACCTGGACAAGTATTACGCGGCCTGCGTGATCGGAGGCACAGGGTCGTTTGTGCTCCCAATCCGCACCAAGGGCGAGTTTGCGACCGCTATTCGACAAAAGCTCCTGCTTGAGATCGCCGGACTGACGCCAACCCCGCCGGCCCGGCAACGCGCCGATCAGCCGCGCATTCAAAAAGCGCAGTTCAAGCTCACGGTGCCAAAGCCAAGCTACGACTGCCTGATTGGCGAAAAAATGTGGAACCGCTACATGCAGGACCGCTGGGAATAACCGCGCAGCGGCCAGTTTGCCGAAAAACCTGGGCCGACGTCCGACCCGCGCTTGAGCGCGGACTAAAGCATGGCGCCTTTAATCGGATTCACCTGTTTGGGAGCAACGCGACCCGGC
>CAZOGY010000136.1:0-8806 GCA_964579305.1 uncultured Hyphomicrobiaceae bacterium | reverse complement strand
AGCGCAACAGAGCGAAAGCGGGGCGCACTTCATGCGACACGCTTTAGGGGCATCATCAGAGTTTGTGGTCCATGCGATCGCGCTTGGTATCGAGATAGCGCTGATTGTGCTCTGACGGCTTTGTGATCGAGCGGACCTGCTCGACAACGTCGATGCCATGCTCGGCCAGCTTCGACACCTTAATCGGGTTGTTGGTCATCAACCGCACTTGGCCGTAGCCGAGATGCCGCAAGATTTTTGCGGGGAGCCCATAATCGCGCGCATCAATCGGGGCACCGACAGCCACGTTGGCGTCGACCGTGTCGAGCCCGCGATCCTGTTCGGCGTAAGCTTGAAGTTTTTTGACGAGCCCGATGCCGCGACCTTCGTGGTGTGGGAGGTACAGAATGATCCCCAGATCCGATAGAAGCACACGCTCGATTGCGAGTTGCAGCTGCGCATAACAGTCGCAACGCAGCGAGTGGAAGATGTCGCCGGTCACACAGCCACTGTGGACGCGGACAAGCGGCGCTGTCACCGCATCTGCGTTTTCACCGCGATGGACAAGTGCCATGGCCTGATATGATGAGGAATCGTCTTCAAACGCGTGGGCTTCAAACCGGACTTCGCTTCCGCGGAATTCGATTGGCAGAACCGTCTTGGCAATCTCATCAAACACGGGTCGATCTTCACCCTCCGTCACCGCCGCGGACGTCTGCGGCTTACCGCACGGCATCATCTTGATCGCATCGGCACTGGCCCGCATCCGCGCTGTTGTGCCGTGCGCGGCCGAACCGTTTGCCTGCGCCGCAGGCGACGCCGCGGTCGGTCGATTAGTGACAGACATATTCGCCTCGTTCGTTTTGCTCATGAGTGGCTGCAGGCTTTGCGCTGGCTGGTGACCCAACCGGCTTCGGCAGCCTTATTTGCGACGCACGCTCCCCGTCACGGGACCGGGCGCCAAAACGCACGTTCACGACCCGCGCCCGGACCCCGCGCTAAGCCCGCATGTCGGGTGCGACCTCAGGGTCCGGAGCACTAACGCGCAAGCTCAGCGTTCAGTTCATGCGCGCCCACCCACAGGCGTGATCAACGAGGCGACAAGTATGGCGCAAATAGGATCGGCGCCGTTCCCCGCGGCACTGTGATCGCTGCGTGAAATGATGAAATGTGATCGGCGCACGGCTGCGGGGATCGCCAGCACCGGCCCGTCCGCGGGGGCTTGGTCAGGCGATATGCCCATCTTGTTCATCCTCGATGTGGGCGCGGATGATCTCCTCAAAACTGTCTTCGGACTTGAAACCTAATTCACGGGCGCGTGAGGCCACAAAATTGCGTGGCCAACCGCCGACGATGGCCATGATCGCTGGATCGGGCTCGCGGCGGATGCGTGCGACCACGCGGTCGCCAGCAACGGCACGCAGCGCAGCAATCTGTTCGCCGACGGTAACCGATACGCCTGGCATACTCAGGTTGCGCCGTGGGCCGATCGCGGATGTGTCCATTGCGGCGGCATGCATCAGAAACCCGACGGCCGACCGAGGCGAGGCGTGCCAATGACGTACATCTTCGGGCACCGGCAGAACGGCTTCCTCGCCGGCCAACGGCTCTCGGATAATATTAGAGAAAAAGCCCGATGCGGCCTTGTTTGGCTTACCAGGCCGCACACAGATCGTGGGCAGGCGGATACCGACGCCGTCGATCATGCCGCGTCGCGTCAAGTCAGCCAGTAAAAGTTCACCGATCGCTTTTTGGGTGCCGTAACTTGTAAGCGGGGTGAGATGGAAGTCATCGGGGATCGCGTCTGGGAACGGTGCCCCGAAAACGGCGATCGAACTGGTGAAAATCACCCGTGGCACATAATCCGGGCCGTGCGCGACGATCGCGTCGAACAAGTTGCGCGTGCCGTCAAGATTGATCCGGTAGCCTTTGGCAAAATCAGCCTCCGCTTCACCCGAAACGATCGCGGCCAAATGAAAAATGACATCCGGGCGGTCAGATACCAACGTCTGCGCCATTCCCGCTTCAGGCAAGTCGCCGGTGACCGTCGTAACCGGAAACGGCGCCTCGGGCTCACTTGGTGAGACGACGTCAAACAACGTCATTTTCGAGATCGCGTTGTCTGCCAGTTGGCCTTCTCGGATCAAACGCTCGGTTAATTTGCGGCCAATCATTCCGGCCGCACCAATCACCAGGATATGCATGGCAGTTTGTTCCTCCGGTTGGTTTGCTCTGTTTTGTGCGGATCATCTTACGGCCGCTTTTCCACCGCGGGCCTTGAGATCGTTTGAGGTTTACTTGCGTCCACCTGCCCTGATCCGGGTTTGTCATGGACACTAAATCTCGCGTTCAGCCGATTGCGCCGAAACCGGACGAGCTTAAGCGGTCAGGAAAGTGTGACACCGCAGTTTTCCACCCAACGCAGGCCCACTTCGGTTTCCCCGCGCGGTTTATATTCACAGCCAATCCAACCGTCGAAGCCCGTCTCGTCAATCACCTTGAACAGGTAAGCGTAATTCAATTCCCCATCGTCGGGCTCGCCGCGGTCTGGGGGGCTTGCGATTTGATAATGCCGGGTCAGGCTGGAAAACTGGCGGATGGCGACGGCGCAATCGCCCTCTTGGATTTGCCGGTGATAGAGATCAAACTGGAGCCCGATATTTGATGCCCCGACTTCGTGGATCACGGCACGGGCCTCGCTGGTCGTGTTGAGGAAAAAGCCAGGAATATCGCGCGTGTTGATCGGCTCGATCAGAATGGTCACGCCGGCGTCGGCAGCCATTTTGGCGGCATGTTTCAGATTCGCGATGTAGGTTGCGCGGTCCGCGCCGTGGTGGCGCAGGCCCGGCATGGCGTGAAGCTGGCGACACCCTGTTGCCTCAGCATAGCGCAGAGCCTGCCCGACGGCGGCTGCGAAATCGGCTTCGCGCCCGGGAATTGCGGCGAGGCCGCGTTCGCCTGCGGCCCAATCTCCAGGCGGCAAGTTGAATAAGGCTTGGGTTAAGCCGTTGTCTTTTAAGCGCGCGCTGATCTCGTCTGGCGCATACTCATAAGGGAACAGATACTCAACAGCCTTGAAACCTGCTTCGGCGGCTTTTGCGAAGCGGTCGAGAAACGGCGTTTCTGGGAAAAGAAACGAAAGGTTGGCGGCAAAGCGGATCATGGTTGTTTCCTCCGACGTTCTTTTGCTTGTGCAAACCGGTGCGCGCGGCGATGACGCCATCATGCTCGCACGCAAACCAAACCGCCGCCCTCGTTAGCCGTGGCCGCGGCAGTTTTTCCCGACCCGCCTGCGATAAGCTCGCCACTGGGCGCGCTTAAACCTGGAACCGATCTTCAGCGGCGCGTACACGTTTGAGATTTAAAGCATACCAGAGAACAGTCGCCACCTGGATTGCGAAAAACACACCAAAGGCAACGAAATAGGCGCGCGCAGGATATGCGCCATTGGAGTCGGCCGGGAACCGCTCGATGATTGCGCCGATTGCGAATTGCACTGCGAAGGCGGCGCTGAATACGGACAGGTTCACGGCGGCATTGGATCGGCCCGCGAGGGCCTGGCCGAAGTGCTGGGCAAGCCAGGGATAAGCCAGCACTGCGGTCTGGCCGGTCATGCCGAAAATGAACCAGACAAGCGGATTGAGCGTGACAAGCTCGGACAGAACGGCGAGTTGCGACATCAAAAAGACAGCGATGAAACCGGTCAGCGTGGTCAACAGGGAAATGCCGCGTCGCAACAGAACATCGGCCAAAGTTCCAGCGAAAAGAATGCCGACCAAAAAACCGGCCGCGGCAATAAATAGGATGTCCGCACCTGCGGCCCGGTCAAGTCCGGCGACATCACGCATCCAGGGTCCAGCCCACAGCGTCTGGATGGCGATCTGCGTGCCCGCCGTCATCGCCAGCATTGGGGTGATGGACCAAAACACGCGGTCCGACATGATTTTCCCAAGGCTTTGGAGTTGCGCCGCGACAGTGGTCCCCGGCGCGACAGTGCTTGGGCGTTCTGGCACAACAAGCCAGATCAGGGCGGCCGACACCGCAGTCACGGCCGACAAAGCAATAAAGACGGAGCGCCATCCGAACGCGTCAACGGCCCACTCGGTTGGTGCGGTTGAAACCAAAAGACCAACGGCGCCGGCAGACATCACCCAAGCATTCGCCAGCGCGTGACGCTGGGGCGGAAGCCAAACCGCAACCGCCTTGAACCCGGCCATCAAACCGCCAGCGAAGCCAAAACCGATCAAAGCACGGGCCAGCGTCAATTCGGTCAGCGTCTCGCCATATCCAAACAGCAACGCGCCAGCGGCCGCCAATGAGATCAGTACGGTTTGCACCCGCCGTGGGCCGTAGCGGTCCAGCGCGACGCCCAAGGGAAGCTGAATTGCCGCAAACGTGAAGAAGTAAGCTGCCGTGACCATGCCCAGGTCATAGGCGCCAAGATCCAGATCCGCCTGCAGAGAGGGCGCGACAACCGTATTCACCGCGCGGAAAAAATAAGACAGGAAGTAGCCGAAGCCGAACGGGGCAAGCACGAGGAGGATGGTCGCAAAGGGCAAGCGCGGCTGCGTTGAGGATTGAGCGCTTGCGGCTGTCTGGGCCTCGCCTTGCATGGCGTTGTTTTCCGGTGAGCGGGCAGCGCGGTGTGAGAGCTCGCGCGCGGTGTGATGTGAGATTTCGGCCTGATGGGTAGCGAGCGTGCTGCCCGACGGCAATCGATGATTGCGCAACGCAGATCTAACTCTGTTGCGCTCACGGGCCGTTGGCCCTCCGCGGGGCGCCGGGGCAGGCCGTTTTCGTGTCGATGTTTCGAACACGAACATCGATGGCCCGGGCCGCTTTGCGGCCTTGGGGCGTGAATCCGATTGGACGCGACATGCATCAGGCTCCGGTCTTCACTGACGGTGAGGGCGCCATGGTTGCTGTTACGCCGCAGTCTGATTGTCGCCCGGCGAATACCATAAAGAGGCCTGATCGGCAGGCTATGTTTCGCCTGTCGATGCCAGTGCCAGGTCCCATGGCACGCCCCACCCACGGCATCGTCACCCGGTCTGGACGCGTATTGAACAGACCGGGCATTGCCCCAGAGGGCCGCGTTGAGTTTGGTTTTTGCGTCGCGGCCCCAGGCAAATCCCACGGCAACGAAAGCTTCGCCGCCGGCGTCGGAGATTGGCGATGGTTGCGGGGGCTGATCGGCTGCGCGTCGCGGCGGGCTGAGTGGTTCGGCGGCTTTCACAAGACTTTCTGGCGCAGGTCATAACTGAGTGTTGCGCCCGTCGCATCACAACACTATAACGCGCGCTCGCGTTGGGGCGTCGCCAAGTGGTAAGGCATCGGTTTTTGGTACCGACATTCGGAGGTTCGAATCCTCCCGCCCCAGCCAATTTTTCCCAGTCTTCCGGCAGGCGGGCGGTGGTCGTTGGGCCGCCGGATCGTGCCGTGGTACCGGGCGGTTAGTGCGGCTGCGCCAGATTGGCGGTCTACTGAGACCGGATTTCAGGCGCTGAGCCCGCCCTAACCCGCGAAAGCCTCAGGCCGCCGTATTGGCCAAAGGCGGTGGGCGATGCGTTCTCGCATATCGATCTTCGGTCCAGCACGGGTTATGAACTTCCGCGGTCGCAGGGGTAACAGAACAAGCCTCAAGATCGAAACTTGCTTGTGTTGACCCGGAGCGACCCCATGTTACTCCGTCTACGATGCTCAAACGTGGCACATGTTTTGGTAGGCTCGCCATCTGCCATCGGCATTGCGGATTCCGATGATAGACAATGCTTCGTTCTTCTCGTAGATCATTCGCCAAACAAATTTTAATCGAACCGCGTCTGTAGGCGCTTCGTCCCGGCGCCCCTCGTAGGCCCCAAGGTACTCGCGCCTGCGGTACGCGCCGAGAACATCAGACATTATCTTCATATCGTTCTGGAAAACCTCTTCGTTAAGGCCTTTCAAGTCCTCCAGATCCCAATGCTTGGCCCATGCAGTGAAATCTCTGACGCGTTCGGCTTCCAGCATTTGGTCAAGAAAAGCTTCTGCTACCGCTTTTTCGCTGTCCCACATATTCATCGACCACCCTTGCGTCCGGGGATTGGAAACAAATCGCCCAGTCTACGCTGGCGCAACTGCTTAGATCCTGCACCGTACTCGATACCGCTAGCTCTGCCCAACGATGACCGTTCCTGGCCCATCGCGACATGGATACACTTTCCGTCGATCGCACCCTAGCGGGAGTTTAGCTCTGCTCTCGAACGCCGCTCAGGTTTCCCACCCCAGCCATACCCGCTGCTCCGCCCAGTCATGCGGCAGCCCACGGCTTTTTTCCAGAAGCTTCTGCCGCGTCAGGCTCGGTGGCTGATGACCGTCGAGGATGTCCCGAATGATGTCGGGCGCGAGGTACGTGAGCCGCAGCAGCGTGGTGACACGCCCGTTCAACAACCCGGGCCCGCAACGTCTCATGAAGCAGCGCACCAAGCGCAGTTTCGAGCCAAGTGTCTGCCGCGTTACCGAGGCTGGAAAGTCCTCTAACGCAACACTTGCATAGATCTGCCAATACGCGGACATTACCCGCAAATGACCTCGGATCAGATGAACCCGACGCGGCGCGAGGCAATCGCTATGTCGGCGGCCGCGCTTGCGTGCGTGCCGCTTGCGTCGGGCTGCACGCGTGAGGATTGGGCCTTGCAAGAGCTCTGGACGCAATGGCAGGCCAATTGGCGCTGGATGGAGGCGCTCGCCGTCAAGCGTGGTTGGGAGGTGACGCGGCTCGATATTGCGCCGCCGGCCACGGCGACGGAGATCGCGGCGGTCGAACGGCGCCACGGGCTCAAGGTGCCTTCGCAGATGCGCCAGGTGCTGACCGAGTTGTCGCGCCATGTTGCCTTCGGCTGGTACGTGCCGCCCCATCTTGTAGCGATGGAGCAGAAGAACCTGCCGAACATGAGCGCCAACCGGAATGCGATCTGGGATCTCGCGCACATAGCAGACTACGCGATTCCGAACTTTCTCGGCTGGAAACGCCACCTCGCCAACCGTGATCTATCCGAGGCGCCGAACCGTCCGGAGCTGTGGGACAATCAGTTTGCCTTTTACACCCTAGTAAACGGCGACATGCTGACCATCGACATGGCGAACTCTGATCCATCCAAGCAGCCAGTACGCTATTTCTCGCATGAGCTGGAGATGATCCACGGCCTGGCGCTGGCGCCGGACTTTTTCACCTACATTTCCGTGATGTCGAAGCTCGGGCACGCCGGCACCGAATGGTGGTCGATGATGCCATTCGGCGACGGCCAGAAGAACGACACCTATTACCTGCGGGCCGACGGAGACGGTGCCAAGGCCTGGCTTGCCTGGCTGGAGCGCGATCCCACGGCTGTCGGGCCAGACGAGCCACCCCCATCGATTGTGGAAACCACCGCCGCGGACCGCGCGCTGCTCGATGCCGCCCGCGCCAACTCGCTTGATGCGGTGACCGCGGCGCTGCTGGCCGGCGCAAAGCCTGATTGCGTGCCGTCCCACGAATGGATGATGGACGCCATGGCACACGCGGACAACTTCGCGACAGCCATCACCTACGCCACCAGGCACAATAATGTCGCTATGATCGAGCGGCTTATGAAGGCCGGGGCCACGCTCAACACGCATCATCTGCCGCTCAACACGGCCGTAAAGGAAAGCTCGCTTGAAACGGTGCGCTGGCTGATTGCGAACGGAGCGCGGGTCAATGGCTGGGATGGTCAGCGCTACTGGCCCCTGCACGATCTCGTCGTAAGGCGCGGCCGTGATTCCGCGATGTCGAAGGCGAAGTTCATTGAATCGATCAAGGCAAGCGGCTGGCCAACAGACCCTGCGCAGATTGCCGACAAGATCGCGCGGCACATCGAAATGCCGGTGTACCTGGAGATGCTACGGGCACTCCTAGAAGCGGGCGCCAAGCCGGATGCGCCTTGGGACAACGGCATCACCATGCTGGCGTGGGGCGACGTTGAAACGGGCAAAGTGCTGCTGGCGCATGGTGCCGATCCCAATACCCGCGACTTACACGGCCACACGCCGTTGCACACCGCAAGGACAGTTGAGAAGGTCCACCTACTGGTTGCCGCCGGTGCAGATATCAACGCGCGGGCGACACCGCCTGAAGGAGACGCGATCAGTTCCTACACCCCGCTGCAGTCGGCATTGCTGATGGCCGGTCTTGACGGCTTGGGCGTCGTCGAAGCGCTCTTGGCGTTGGGGGCCGACGCGAAGCGCACCGATGGCGCAGGGCGCTCCACGCTGGCCTACTGTCTCCAGGAGGGCGCCTTCCGGCTCATCATGGGCAAGGGGCTCGATCCGCGCGCGCTGGAGCCTGGCGGACAAACCTTGCTGCACAACCTGACGGCCCGGCATCATCTGCCGCGCGTACAGGTCCCACGCGAGGTCGCCTTCCTCGATTTTCTGATCGGGCTGGGGCTGGACATCAACGCGCGCGACGACCGGGGGCGAACTGCGCTGCACTACGCCGCCGCGAATGAAGCCGATGACGAGAGTGGTGCAAACTACGCGGCGATGTTGGCACGGGGCGCCGACAAAACGATCAAGGACAACGACGGCAAGCGCGCTGTCGATCTTCTGCCGAAATCACTCACCAAGGTGCGGTCTGTGCTGCAATGAAAGTGATTGGTGTTGCGTCATTGACGTTTGCCTCCCAGTTGCGGCGAGGTCGGCGAGCAAACGCAAATGACAAAAGCAACGCTCGAAACATAGACTTTCTCATGCTCCTTATGTTTCCGAGTTAGGTCGAAAACAGCCTGAGCTTTTTTCACTCGCGGCTATTCTTGGCTGCGCTCGGGGT
>CAZOGY010000135.1:0-8835 GCA_964579305.1 uncultured Hyphomicrobiaceae bacterium | reverse complement strand
TACTCCGCCGCCTGTAGCGGTTCGTCCAGGAGCGTTTCGCCTGGACGGATGCGCGTGAATTGGACGGGTACTGCGTCGACTTTCACCGTCCCATTTTGAAGGATTGCGCTTGTATAGGTTGATGTTTCGAGCGCACCAGCTTCGGGAAAATCGCTGCGGAAATGTGCACCACGGCTGTTTTCTCGCGCCAGCGCCGCAGCCGTAATGACTTTTGACGCGGTAATCTGGCTTTCAAGATTAAGCCAATCATGCCACGTCATATTAAAGCGGCGGTCGCTGTCGCGCACGCCACATCGCTGAAGTGTGTCATACAGTGCATCGAGTTCCGATAGGGCGCGCTCCATGCCGCTGCGTTCGCGGATCACACCGACGTCGGTCCACATGAGATCGAGTAGAGCCTCGCGCACGCTCGTAAGATCAGCGGGTGCCCGATCGAACGGCGCCTCGACAGCGGCGATTGCATCGACGATCGCATCTTCATCAGGCGTGCGCCAACCCGTATTCCGGCTGACGAACCCTGGCATCACGTCTCCCGCAATGCCCCCGAACACGGTAGAGTTTGCCACGCCGTTGCCCCCAAGACGGTTCGCACCGTGGACACCGCCAGCGTCCTCACCAGCCACGAACAGCCCTGCAATTGCGGTTTCGGTATCGATGCCGCAAACCACACCGCCCATGTGATAATGCGCGGTTGGCACGACCTCCACACGGCCGCTGGCCAGGTCGAACCCGCAATCGGCACACCGCTCCACCATTCCCTTGAATTGGCGGCGCACGTTATCGGGACCCAGATGGCTCATCTGGATAAAGACGCCGCCATTGGGCGTCGTCCGGCCAGCTTTCATTTCCGCGTAAATCGCCCGCGAGACGACATCACGCGTCGCCCGCTCCGCTTTGGGATCATACTGCGACATAAACCTATCGCCGTCGCCGTTCAGCAACTGCCCGCCGGCCCCGCGCAATCCCTCTTCAAGGACAGTTCCAGTCATCCGCGTATCGGGTCCAGCCAACAGGCCCGTGGGATGAAACTGCACCATCTCCATGTCACGCAGCGCCAGTCCCGCGCGCAGTGCCATGGCCAGGCCGTCCATCGACTTGTCGCCGGATGGCGTGTGGTAGCGGTACATCGTCGGCCCGCCCCCGGTCGCGAGCAATACCGCGCGCGCCTGCACCAGATGAAAAGCGCCCGTACGCACGTCGATCATTAAAACGCCAGCCAGACCGTCGCCCGCGCGATCCTTGATAAGTGCCACGGCGCGGTGCTCTTCCAACCGATTGATCGGTCTTGCCCAGACCTGCTCCATCAAGCGGTTGATGATCTCAATGCCCGTGAGATCGCCCTTATGCACGGTCCGGTCGAAGGTCTGACCGGCAAACGCCTTACCATGCAGCGAGCCATCTGGATTTCGGTCAAAAAAGCAACCAACCTCGTTTTCAAGCTCGTGCACGCGTTCGGGCGCCGTTGCGACCAGCCGCCATGCCAGGTCCTGATCCGGCAGCCACTTGCCGCCCTCAATCGTGTCCATGAAATGACGTTCGACGGAGTCACCAGGTTGCAGCGCCACGTTGTAGCCGCCTTGAACCATCCGCGTACAACCAGATTTGCCGAGCAGACCCTTCGTGGCGATTGTCACCGTCATATCCGGCGCAGCGCGGTGGGCATGGAGCGCGGCAAACAAGCCGGCGCCACCTGATCCCAGGATGAGGATATCGGTTTTGGATCGTTGAAGATCGCGCACACCTACGCCCATGCCGGCGGCTCCTGTTGATCGTTCTGGCCCAGGCGCTATCGCGTTTTTGGGGCCCTGGCTCAATGACACAACACGAGAGCAATATCCGTCCACCTGACCGTAATCGCGGTCTCGTGTGGTCGGATGATGCTCTAAATGACGCGAAGGAAGAACAGCGCTGCAACCGCCGCGGCGATCGCAAACGCAACGCCGGCGAGGTTCTTGTGGTCATCCCGCCAATTCAGGTTCTCAAGGGCCAGAAGCCGCACACCGCCAATCGCGTGCACGGCCAACAGAAAGACCAGGACCGTCTCGCTCAGCTTGACAAACGGCGCGTCCGTCCATCGCAAGAAACCTTCAAGCGCGCCAGCCCCTTCAATGGCCAGACCCAGCGCCAGGAAATGAAGCGGCAGGAAGCAGACAAGCGCCAAGCCGGAAACACGGTGAACCAGCGCTGCCCACCACAAGAGGTTGCGCCTGTGTGCCTGATCGCGGCGATGTTCCGTAGCAATCGTCATGTCACACTCCGCCCGGCCAGATGACAGCGAACACCGCGCGGAGCCCCAACAGAAGCAAAACCAGGCCAACCGCGCCCATCACATAGCCCTGCCGCGCCGCCGGAAGCCCGAACCATTCCCGCGCGATCGTGGCAAAACCAATCGCGCCATGGATTGCGACCAGAACGACAAAAGCGGAATAAAACAACGCCCAGCCGACGCTACCCTCGGTGCGCCCGAGGATGTCTGCCGCCGTTAGCTTGGTGGTCGTTGCATAAAAGATGATGGCCAGATGGCCAAACAGCAGTGGCAGCATAAGCGCTGCCGACACCCGCTGCAGGATATAGAGCCGCAAGCCCATCAAATCTCGCCCCGCAGATAGGCCGACATCGTCCGCCGCTTGAGGCCTGCAATCGACGCTGTCGGGTTCAATCCCTTTGGACAGTGGGCCACGCACGACTGGTGCGAATGGCACGCATGGCATCCGCCATTTTGCGCCAGGGCTGACAATCGCTCCGCCTGGCCCGCGTCGCGCGTGTCGTTGACTAAAGTCCATGCGCGATTGAGTGCCGCCGGGCCCAGGTAATCCGGGTTCCAACGCGCGGTATCGCACGCAGCAAAACATACGCCACAGTTTATGCACTCGATCGCTGCGTTGGCAGCCGCGCGTTCCGGCGCGTCGGGACGGATTGGCGCAATCGGGTCTTTGCGCGTGCGCGAGCCAACAAATGTACCCTTGGCCTGCTGCCACTTTTCAAAAAAGCGGCTCATGTCCGTGGCAAGATCTTTGATCACCGGCAAATTGGCAAGCGGCCCGATTTCGAGCGTATCTTCGTCAGCCGAAACGACCTTCGAAACATGCGTCCGGCACGTCCAGCGCGGCGCACCGTTCACTGTCATTCCGCACGAACCACACATCCCAACGCGGCACGCAAAGCGATAACTCACCGTTGGGTCAAGATGGCGCTGGATGTAGGTGACGACATCAAGCACGGTTTGATTGGCCCGCCGCGGCACCTCAAACACGGCATAGTAGCCGTCGTCACCGCCGCGCCAAACCTTGACGGTAAGCCTTGCGGCATCATCTGCAGCGCGGGGCCCAGTCAAAGGGGTGTCTTGCGTTCTCTGACCCGATTGCGCGCTCTCTTCATCCCGAGGCACCAGAGCGTCTCCCGTCATGTACATGTTTTTGTTATGTGCACCCTGTAGCTCAGGTTTTGGCAAGCCTCAATCCGGGCAGCTTGTCGGGGCCATGCAAAGCGCCGCAGGTCACCTCACGCATTGCCCGGCGACAAACACAAGATTTGCCCACCCCGGCGCGGTGAGTAGGCCGCCCGTGCATGTCGCTGAGAGAGCGTTTGGCGCAAGTGACGCGGGCCGCAACTGTTGCGCGGGCGAATCGCTCAAAATTTGATCGTCGCGTTCGCTTGCCAGAAACCGCGATCGCGGCGACCATCGCGGAACGGAAATAACCGGCAAAGTTCCGCAAGGAACTTCGGGCCATGATTCATCGGTGAGTACGTGAGAATGCGGTCGTAAGTCACGTCCGGTAGCTTACGTCTGGTGGGTGACGGAATCGCGGGATGCAGGGTCGATCGAGGTCAAAACGATGAAAAGGTTTACTTTTGGGCTGTGTGCCGCCGCCACGCTTGCGGCTGCGACTGCAGCGAACGCGCAGAGCGATTTGCGCACTTTGAAGTATAGCAAAGCCGGTGTCTGGCAGGTTTCCGCGCTCTACAAAGGGCCGCGTTTCCTAACGTGTTATGCCAACGCCAAGTACAAGAGCGGCATCAGCGTCACGCTGCTCGCCTACGCGGACGGCATGTGGAAGCTTCAGTTTTACAAGAACACCTGGGCTAAGCGCCCCGTGTCGGAATTCCCCGTCACTGTGGAAGTCGACGGACGCACAATTCTGAACGGCAACGGCCGCTACCGGGGCCGCAACGTGTTCATCGATCTGGGTCGATCCGCTGATCGTGTGCGCGCCATCATGAAAGGTCGCATCCTGGGAATCCGATCGGCTTCGGGCACCTCGCGCTTTCAGTTGACCGGCTCCTTCCAGGCCGCCAAACAAGTGGCCCGCTGTTGGACCTACCACAAGGACCGCGCCGGCTCGCAGCCTGGCGGCAACAATGGCGCGTTTGGCGGTCCGGCCAACCCCGGCAATAATGGTGCATTTGGCGCCCCAGCGGCACCACGCAACAATGGCGCCTTTGGCCAAGGCGCCTCATCGAACCGCAACAACGGGACGCAGGCCTACAATTCGAAAGGTGCTGCCCCCAAGGCTCCGGCGCGATCGCAGATGCTGACGCGTTCGCAAACGCTTGAGTACGCGCTGCGCTATCTGTCGAAAGCGCCGCAACGCTATGAGATTTTGCCAAGCAATCGGAACTTCTTCCGCCATTTTCCGGTGAACTGGCGCTACGCAGGCGGCCAAATCGGCGGCATGATGGTCCTGACGCAGACGCAGGCGAACGCCGAAGAGGGCATTAAGATCCTGCTTGGCGATCAAACCAAAAACTGCACTGGACGAAGCGCGACGCAACGGCGCCCGACCGAAACGACCCGGAATGGCACCAAGATCGCGCGTGCGACGGGCGTTTGCGAAGGCAACGACGGCGTCGCCAGCTTGAATTACACGGCGGTCGAGTTGAGCAACAACAGCCTTGCGCTCATCATCGAGACCAAATTCGCGCGCAACGGGCAGCGCCAAGCGCCAGCCCGGCCCACTCCGCAAAACCGGCGCCCAACGCAGCCGCCCGGCGCCAACGACGCGGTATTCCCAGCGCCGCCATCAGATGTAGCGCTGTGACAATCGGCCTTGACGTCGCATCCGCGCGCGGCGGACCCAACAACTTGATAAGATCAGGCCCGCCGTCGCGCGGGCCTTTCCTTTGCTGAACTCCCAACAACGTGCCGCGACCTGGCCAAGCGACCCCATCGCAGGCAGCGATCCGCAAAGGGCGCTGCGTCCGTCATCAGATTGTGGTCTTAACCAGGTTATGAGACGGGGCGTTCTCAATGGATCGCTTGCGCAGCCGCATCGCACCTTTCACGGTCGCCCGCAGCACGCAGCGACCACACGGCTGCTGCCGCAAACCCGTGCAACCTGACTTCCGCAAGGTGCCTCGCGATGTCGCTTTTAGTCCTGCCCTTCACCGCACGTTACATTCTGCTGACGATCGCGATCGTCGGCACCGCGCTCAGCGGCCTTGCGATCTGGGCGTTCCCAAACATTCTTCTGCTCTGGGCACCGCTCGTTTTCTTCGGCGGATTCGCCCTGCTCGGACTGCGTGATTTGCTTCAGTCGCGGCACGCGATCCTGCGCAACTATCCCATTGCCGCCCATCTGCGCTTCATCCTGGAAGGCATCCGCCCAGAGATGCGTCAGTATTTTTTCGAGGGCGAGAAAGACGGCACACCTTTCCCGCGCGACAAACGCGCAATTGTGTACCAGCGCTCGAAAGCGGTGTTGGACAAGCGCCCCTTCGGCACCCAGTACGACGTCTACCAAAGTGGCTTTGAGTGGTTGAACCACTCCATTTCGCCGCGTCCACCTGCGAAAGAGCCGTTCCGCATCCCGATTGGCGGCCCGGCATGCACAAAGCCATACAGCGCCTCCGTTTTTAATATCTCCGCCATGAGCTTTGGCTCGTTGTCGCCGAACGCCGTGCGCGCCCTCAACAAAGGCGCGAAGATGGGAAACTTCGCCCACGATACCGGGGAAGGCGCCGTCAGCCGCTATCACCGCGAACATGGTGGCGATCTGATTTGGGAGATCGGCTCTGGCTATTTCGGCTGCCGCAACGACGATGGCAGCTTTAACGCCGACAAGTTCGCCGAGGTCGCCGCTGATCCCCAGATCAAGATGGTCGAACTGAAATTGAGCCAAGGCGCAAAGCCTGGCCAAGGCGGCATCTTGCCAGCAGCAAAGATCACGCGAGAGATCGCAAAAACCCGCGGCATTCCGATGGGCCGCGATTGTATTTCACCCGCCTACCATAGTGCCTTCTCCACGCCGATCGAATTGCTGGAATTCATCGCCCGCATGCGCGAGCTGTCCGGCGGCAAGCCGGCAGGCTTCAAACTGTGCGTCGGCCACCCCTGGCAATTCATGGCGATCTGCAAGGCCATGGTCGAAACCGGCATCACCCCGGACTTCATCGTGGTCGACGGCAAGGAAGGCGGCACTGGCGCTGCGCCACTAGAGTTCATGGATCACATGGGCATGCCGTTGCGCGATGGCCTGACGTTCGTGCACAACGCGCTCGTTGGCATTGGCGTGCGCGACAAAGTCCGCATCGGTGCATCCGGGAAAATCACATCCGCCTTCGATATGGCCCGCGTGATGGGCCTGGGCGCGGACTGGTGCAATGCCGCGCGGGGGTTCATGTTTGCGGTGGGCTGCATTCAGGCGCAGGCTTGCCATACGGGCCACTGCCCAACCGGCGTCACGTCGAATTCCTGGTCGCGCCAACGCGCCATTGTCGTTTCCGACAAATCGCAGCGGGTCTACAATTTCCACCGCGAGACGGTGAAAGCGCTTGCCGAACTCGTGGCTGCCGCCGGCCTTGAACATCCAGGACAACTACGCCCGCACCACTTCCTGCGCCGCGCCGCCGCAGACCGCGTCGTCTCCCTCGCCGAGCAGTATGAGCACTTGCGGCCCGGCGATCTTCTCAACATCGAAGAGCGGGCCGTGCCGCCGCGTTATGCGGAGCCTTGGCGGGTCTCGCGGGCCGACACGTTCCGCCGTACGGAGCCGCTTGGCGCCGATTTCCAGTGGTCGACCCCAGTTCAGCAGCCCCAGCCGCAACAGCCGCCGCGCGCGGCCGAGTAAGCGACCCGGCACCAATCATGTGCCCCAAGACAGCCGCTTACGCGGCTATGAATGCGCTGCGTAGAAAGTCGGCAAGCTCCTGCGTTGCCGGCGCATCCAATGGCGAGGCCGCCTCAGGATAGGGATCGTCGCCCCATCGCGCATCGGTGAATGTCACACCGGCCCACGTCCGTGGGGTCTCATAGCGCGGAATCAAATGCACATGGACCTGGTGCCACTGATTGCCGAGTTGCTTGAGATTAAATCGGTCCGGCGCAAACAGGCGGTCCTCGACCCGCTGAACACGCTCAAACACCGTACGCAGATCGTGCCACTCTGGCGGGGTCAAATCCACAAGCCACCCCTCGCAATCCCTCCGCAGCGTGATCTGCACCCGGCCCAAATAGCACTGATTTGGGAATAAGCTGACCGTCCAGCATCCGGTTTCCAAGACGATGAGGTTTTCAGATATCATAATAAATTTTGATCCGCGGCTCGGTATCCGACAAAGCTCCCACCCCCAAACGACACATTTTCTTTGGAGCGGGCCGAAGGCGTCTGTGGTGCATAGGATGATGCATTGATGGCGGACCAGCATCAACCACCAATAACGCCATCGACACGCACGCAGGCAGCGATTTTTCTCAGCTGAGGTCGCGGCCATCGACCGCCCGAACTCGCAGGACTTGTTCTATCCAGCACCTCGAATGGCGAAGGTAAGCCGTATACGATCGATTTGTTTGCATAAACATTTTGACAGGATTTACACGCACCTCTGCCGGCGCGTCCGGCGAGATCGTGATTGCAGGCATCGCGCTTTTTACGCGCTTTTGACCGCGTTACTCTCTGCCCTGATCCAATTTATAAGCGGAATTATTATACGAGAACAACGTGGGCCGCGTTCCTTTAAATCCAATTCGAGCTGGTGGAACTTGTATCGCGCTATTGCCCCCGCATTCCCATCATTTTGATCGTTACTGCGGTCGAGGTCGCCATCGACACCGTTATGTTCGCCTCAGCCGCATTGGACGAGTTCGTTCTCACGCCAACATTTCGCGCGCAAAAATCGGATATGCCATAAAAATGGCGCCGCCTGTGATGGCGACGCCCATGGGCACATGCCGGGTTCGGCTTCAAGTCAGCCTCAGAAGCAGAAGCGGGGCGCATTGCGGCGGAAGCAGATTGCGCGGCAACGGCCTGGAAACGGCGCACCAAACTCAAAGCAGCGACGCGCGCAGATCCGGCGCCACCGCGCGCAGGCACCCACACGAGCGCGCACCGGACGGCAGCCGGGACCAACGTGGCGATGGGGTACACCTGTGACAGGTCCGATGCGCACCCCGCGGTGGCAATAGTGGACCTGAACCAACGGATTTGACGTAAGCGCCTCACCTTGGCCCGGCGCGACAACGGGTGCCGCTCCGGCGGTCGTGGTTGCAATCACGAGTGATGCAAGCAAGCCGGCAAGCGTGATAAGCGCAGCGCTCAGAACGCGCGTGATCATGGCAGACCTCCTGACTTTGAACGGGCCAGCACACTCCTCAGCCGTGCACCAGCCTCGACATCGTGTCAGTGGTGAACCTCACCTGAACACTTGCTGACCATCGCTGTTACAGTTTGTTACGGGTCCTGCCCAGTGGCCCAAGCGTGGCTCTGGTCCATCGATGCCGTCGCGCCGTTCATGGGATGTGCGGGCGCGCAAAAGCTCACGCAAAACTATTGTCAAGATTTTGGAGCGGGTGATCGGGATCGAACCGACGACATTCAGCTTGGGAAGCTGACGTTCTAC
>CAZOGY010000134.1:0-9292 GCA_964579305.1 uncultured Hyphomicrobiaceae bacterium | reverse complement strand
AGGACGCCAGATTTTCATTCTGGAAACAGGGGTTCGATTCCCCTACGGGCTGCCAGGTACATCAGGCACATGGTGCGTTTCTCCATAAATCTGAGCGGGCTTGGCCGCCAAGCTGTGTTGCGCTCGCGTGTTACACGCGGGAGCCGGACGCCATCGGCAAATCGAACAGCCGTCCGTAGCCATCGATGCTTGGAGCAATGCCTGAAAGGCGCAGGCAGTGCCAGAGGCTTGCCTGGTTGGCCGTAAGCACCGGTCGTCCCAAATCGGCCTCAAGGTCGGCGATGAGGCCGACACAGCGTAGGCCGGTGCCCACGATCATGACGCCGTCGGCTGCGTCAGGGCAGGCGTCGCGGATTTGGCGGTAAAGGCTTTCCACGTCCTGTGCGAAGCCAGCGCCTTCGGGGTACATTTCCGCTTCAGGCACATCCCGCCAGCCGCGGCCGGGATCGGGACGCATGTGGCCGACCGGCGCAAAGCCGGCGCGCGCAAAATACGCGACGCCATTGTCCAATGTGGCGGCACCGAACCACGGCGGGAATACCAGGAAGGGTTTGGCGACCGCGGTTGCGCGCAAGGCAGCCAGCATATCGCGGCCGTTAGTGGTTGCGATCGTGCCGGGCGCAAGCAATCCTTCCAGATGCTTGATCGTGGCCGCATCCCAGCCGTCGCCGCCCATGATGCTGGAGGAGCTGTGGCCGGTTACAACCACGTTAAGCTGCATGCTGGCAAAATGCGCTACGCCGCGGGCAAGGTCGGATTCGAGCGACACGCCGGACCGGTCTTCGTTCCATGCGGCCCACGGCGTGGGGGCTTTGATCCGCGCAGCATGTAGGGAAACGCCGGCCGGCATCATGGCCCACCATTCGGCTTCTGGCACCGGCTCGCTTGCGACAACGAACTGTCCAAAGCGCGCCTTCCAACCCCAGTTGTCGCGTTGGATCATGGTCCCACCGATCAGGTTACATCGTCTTCCAGGTCGGCGACGGCATATCCGAACTTTTCCAAGCCGGCTTCGAGATGGTCCGCAAGCATGGGCGTGCCCATGAGATAGGCCGATGTCTCGTTGACCCGCTCAGCCCGGGCGGTCGACTTGGCGTCCGCGAACTCGTCAGTCTCATAGGTGCCGCGGCCGACCCACATCAGGGCGACAAGTTCGATCTGTTCGTCGACGTTCAGATCATCAATGTAACTTTTCAGCTCTGCTGCGATCGGATCGTCGGCGGTGTTTTCCAGCACGGCCTCGATGCCGTCCTCATCGTCAGCCTCGTCCCACGGCGCGACCTTGGCGTCGAATTCGCGAGCGCGGATGATGATCCGTGCAACTTTTTCCGGTGACATCTCAAGCATGGTGCGACCTTCTCTGATGGCCGGGTGGTTGTCGTGCGAACGGTGGCGCGAGTGCCTGCGCAGCGCAATGGCAAAATTCGGCGCGGCTTATGGTGTTTGCCGCCTCGGCCACGATAAGCTTGGGGCGCAACAAAATGGCTTGGGAGGCGACAATGGGTGATGCGGCTACAGCGCAGGTCGGTGAGGCTCCGGTTGAGGAAAAGCTCAAGGCGGAGAGACAAGGGCACGTGGCGACGATCACGTTCAACAATCCAGCACGCCACAACGCGGTATCGCTTGAAATGTGGCAGCGCATGCGCGGGTTGCTCGACGCATATGCGGCCGATCCGGATTTGCGTGTGCTGATCGTGACTGGAGCTGGCGGTAAGGCGTTCGTGTCGGGCGCCGACATCTCGAAGTTTGAAAGCGAGCGGTCGACGCAAGAAGCGGTCAAGACCTACAACGCAACGTCGGCAAGCGTGTATGAGCGGCTTTATAATTTTCCAAAACCAACGATCGCAAAGATCCAGGGATACTGCATCGGCGGCGGTATGAACCTTGCCATCTGCTGCGATATGCGGATTGCGTCGGAAGGCTCAAAGTTCGGCATTCCCGCTGCGCGTCTTGGCCTTGGTTATGGGTTCGTCGGCGTGAACCGGCTTGCTGAGGTGGTCGGTGTCTCGCGCGCGATGGAGCTGTTTTATACGGCGCGGCGTATGCCCGTCGAAGAAGCCTACGATATCGGACTTGTGAATGCCGTGATCCCAGCCGATGGGCTTGATGCGCACGTCTCAGAGATGGCTGAGACGATCTCCAATAATGCGCCGATGACGGTTGCGACGATCAAGGCCGTTGCGCGTGAAATTGGAAAGCCGCCGCACGAGCGCGATCTGGCAAAGGTCGATGCAATGGTGCAGGCGTGCTTTGATTCTGAAGATTATATCGAAGGCCGCCGCGCGTTCATGGAAAAGCGCGAGCCGCAATTCAAAGGCCGTTGAGGCCCACGTTTGCATGTGGGCTGCGCGGGACGGGAGATGGCGCGGCGTCGGCGTTGGCGTCTGCGATCGATGAAGCTTGCGGCCGCGCCGGCCGCAGTCGATCACGATCGAGATGTTCGCGCTGTCGAAAAAGGCAGCGCGCGCCGGCGCCGCTTTCATCAACGACCACGCATCATAAGCGCTGACGAGGGCTGGCCGATCGATCAGTAACCGCGGAGCCAAGGCGCCGTCGACAGACGGACCTGGCGATTGCGACGGGTCTGCCGGCGCGTGCGGCGGCGCTGGCGCTCGGCGCGGGCTTGCGCCCGGCGCTCGCGCGCTTGTTCGCGCTTACGCTGGCGCCAAAACGCGGCCTGACCGCGCCAAGACGGCAGCTTGCCGGTGAACTTACCATCGTGGAACTTGTAAGCGTCGCGGCGGGCGTTGATCGCGATCACGGGTGCGCCAAGGTGGACGCGGCTGTAGAGGTCGATCACATCGCGGTTGAACATGCGGATACATCCGTTCGACACCGCGCTGCCGATTGAATAGCGGTTGTTTGTGCCGTGAATGCGCAGCAACGACCAATCCAGGTAGATCGCGCGTTTGCCAAGCGGGTTGGATGGAATACCGCCTTCAACGGGTTTCTTGCCGTCGACCGGGTACCACTTCGGGTTGACCTTTTTCATCGAGACAAACGTGCGCCCGGTCCAACGCTCATTGCGCTCGCCTACCGCCACGCGATAGCGTTTCGATTTGCCGGGCGCGATGACGTAATAGAGGCGGCGTTCGTTGTTCACGATGACAATGGTGCCTGGAGCAAAACCAAGGTCCGTGTTCACGATTGTCGGTGCGGAGCTGCGCCGTGTTTTAGCCTGCGCAGGCTCAATCACGACCGTGCTGACGGCCAATGCGGTCAAAGCCGTCAAGGCTGCGACGAAGGCGACGGTGTTGGAACGCATGGATAGGACCCTGGACGCGTGAGCCGGACGGCGCAGATTAAGCGCGCGCTCCGGCAGATGGCACTCGATTTTCCGTACGAGCATAATCGCACAAATTCCTGATCAAAAGACGAAACCCGACCGCATTGTGATCACAAGGACTTTAGGGTCAACGCCCACTGCGCCCGGTCGGATCCCGGCCAGGACGCAGGCCCGATTTCCGAAGCAAGTTGGACCGGGAAGGTGCCCGAACGGCGGGATGGTGCATTGAGGCAGGTTCGGCCATGGTGCAGTGCCTCAAAGCAACGGATCGAGCGATGACGGATACGACAGGCAACCTGGAGCCAGTGAGACTGGCTGGCGACTTTCCCGAAGCCGATGAGGCGCAATGGCGGGCGGCGGCGAGCGCGGCCCTTAAGGGTGGCGATGTTGACAAGCAGCTTCTTTCGAAAGTCATCGGCGGCCTGACGCTTGCGCCGGTCTACGAGCCAACCCCGTCAGCGGCGCCGATTGGCCGGGTTGCTGCCGGGCGTCCGTGGCGCGTGGCCCAGCGGCTAGACCATCCCGCACCAGACGACGCCAACCGCCTGATCCTGAAAGACCTCGAGGGCGGTGCCGACATGGTCTCGCTTGTGTTTCCCGCAAGCCCGAGCGCGGCCGGTTATGGGGTTGCTTGCGATAGTGTGACCGACCTCGACGCGGCGCTGGCCGGCGTCGGCCTTGAGATGATCCGATTGCGCGTTGAGCCCGCGCCCGCAGGCCGCATCAATGGTGGTCTGGTGGCCGCCTTGGTCGAAAAGCGCGGACTTGACCCCACGGCGCTTGACGTCACGTTCGGCCTCGATCCGATTGGTTCACTTGCCGCCATGGGCAGCTTCTCCGCGTCATGGGCCGAGGTCGGCACGCGGTTGGCCGATAGCGTGAACGTGCTCAAGCGGCGCGGTTTCAAAGGCCCATTCATCGAATGCGACGTGCGCCAGGTGCATGCCGCCGGCGGCAGCGAGGATCAGGAACTTGCCGCGGCTGTGGCGTACGGGCTTGCCTATATGCGCGCGCTGGAAGCGGCAGGGATGCCGCTGGCCGATGCCGAACGTGCGCTGCAGTGGACCTTCGCGATTGATGCGGATCAGTTTCTGGGCCTGGCGAAATTGCGCGCGATGCGGCGGTTGTGGGCGCGGGTTCAGCAGGGCTGTGGGCTTGAGGCCGCGCCGATTGCGATCCATGCGGAAACGGCATGGCGGATGATGACCAAGCGCGACCCGGCGGTGAATATGCTGCGCGCAACGATCGCCACATTTACGGCCGGTGTTGGCGGTGCCGATAGCATCACTGTTCTGCCGCATACGCTTGCGGTGGGTCTGCCCAATGCGCTTGCCCGGCGGATCGCGCGCAACACGCAAGTTGTTCTGCTGGAGGAATCAAATCTCTGGCGGGTCTGTGATCCGGCCGCCGGCGCCGGCGCATTCGAGACGCTGTGTGAGCAGCTGTGTTCGCGTGCGTGGGAGGGCTTGCAACAGATCGAGCGCGAGGGCGGGATCGTCGAAAGCCTGTCGCGCGGTGCGTTCCAGGATCGGGTTCGCGCATGCCAACAGCAACGCGCAAAGCTTATTGCGACGGGACGCATGCCCCTGACGGGCACCAGCGCCTATCCCGCTCTCGACGAACGGCCCGCAGACGTTCTTACGGTATCGCCCGATCCCAAGCGGGGCATGCCGGCGCGTCGCGGTGGAAATCCCAAGACGGGCTTTTCTGACTTGATTGCCACGTTGGCTTACGGTGCCTCGCGTGGCCATGTCACGCCACCGCCCGAGGCTGTGATGACGGCGGAATCGCTTGTTGCCAAGCGCTTGTCGGAGCCGTTCGAAGCGCTTCGCGATGCGGCTGACGCGGCGGCTGCGCGCGGCGACAGGCCGGCGGTTTTCATCGCCAATCTGGGGCCGCTTGCCGACAACACCGTGCGGACGATGTGGCTGAAAAACCTGCTGGCTGCCGGCGGCATTGAAGGGCGCACGGTCGTCGATGGCTTCACCAACAGCGCAGATGTCGGCCGTGCGTTCGCACAAAGCGGCCTGACGATCGCCTGCCTTGCAGGATCCGACGAAGCGTACGGCCAACTTGTCGACGCGACAGCCGCCTTGCTCAAAACGGTCGGGGCCAAGCGGGTCTACATTGCGCGGAGGCCTGCCGACCCGGCTGTCACCACGACCGGTGTCGGCATCGATGGCCACCTATACGCCGGCCAAGACATGGTCGCTGCGCTTTGCGACCTGCATCAGGCTCTATCGGTGTGAGGTGTGGTGCGTCGCTGACCGGGCCGCCGCGTTCGTTTTGTCAGCGTGGTGTCAGTTTATGGCTGGGATTTCACTCCGAGATCTGCGCCGGTGATCCTGCCGGCTGAGGCGGAATGCCAATTGGCGTGCGGACACGGTGGTTTCGAATGCCTTGGACCCATGCGACGAGTGCATAGGACAGGATCATCAATAAAAACCAAGAGCCCAGCTTCGCGAGCGACACCATCTGCCAGCCGCTTTTCTGATTGGGATAAACCCAGGCATTCGCGAATGTTGCGATGTTTTCGGCAAACCAAATAAAGAGCGCGACCAGGATCAGACCAAGTAGCAGTGGCATTTTTCGGTGTGTGCGCCAGACTTTGAAATGTACCCACGCCGGGCCAAACAGGACCAGGCAGGCTAGAAACAGGCCGTTCCGTATATCCAAGGTATAATGGTGCGTGAAAAAATTCACATAGATCGCCAGCGCCAAAATCGATAGCGCCCATAATGGCGGGTGGCGTGTGAACTGAAAATCAAACAACCGCCAGACCCGCGCGATGTAGGAGCCGACCGCGGCGTACATGAACCCCGTGAATAAGGGCACGCCGGCAATCCGCAATAATGACGCCTCAGGGTATGTCCATGACCCCATGGCGGTCTTGAAGACCTCCATCGCCGTGCCAACGACGTGAAAGACCAAAATGACTTTGGCTTCGTCCCAGGTCTCCAGGCCAAATCGCAACATTGCCACCTGGATCGCGACCGATGCGATGACGAGGAAGTCATAGCGCGCCAGCCAGGCATCGCGCGGATAGGCGAGGTGAGTGCCGAGTAAAAGCGCCAACATCAGCCCGCCGAATAGGCACGCCCAGGCCTGTTTCACGCCAAAGCGCACGAATTCGTAGGCGGCCGTGCGCCATCGTTTCTGACGGGCCCATCGTCCGAGGAGCATTTCGGCGACGATAAAGCGCCGCAGGGCTGGATAAGCGGCCGCTGCACTCAGCGGGCGGTCATCCGCCGGCCGATCGGATTTGAGCATGTTGTTTCCTCACCCTGACGGAAAGCTGCGGTCCCGCAGGTGCGGCATCGAGCATGACCGCGACAGGGCTGGATGGTGGGATTTGCCGATGTTTGCCGTTCGATGACGCTTGAAGCGTGTCGCATGAAATGCGCCTCGCTTTAGCTCTGTTGCGCTCACGGGCCTTTGGCCCTCCGCGGCCCGGGCCGCTTTGCGGCCTTGGGGCGTGAACCCGATTGGATGCGACATGCATTAGGCCGGACGGAAGAAACCACATGACCGCGCGGGCCCTGGACGCCGGATGTCGATCTTGACCCCTGCGCGGAACGGCGCGACCTATTGGGCAAGAGCGTTTGAACCAGGAACGACGAGGGCATTATGCGATCACGCGTGACCGCACTTGCGGTCAACGGGTCAGATAAAGATGCTCGATCATGTTGGAGGTAGAGCAGTTTCATCCGGTCTGCGTGTCGCAAAGCGACCCTGGCAGATCGGATATTGCTCTCGTGCGAAACGGAACAGCCGCGATGACCCAGATCCCCGATTTCTCAAACGTCGCCTGGCAGGTCGCGCAGAACACCGCGCCAAGTGTGGACACGGCGCCTTGGCTCACGCCGGAAGGCATCTCGGTGAAGCCGCTGTATGGTCCGCAGGACGTTGCCGGGCTTGACCATGTGCGGGGCTGGCCCGGCATCGCCCCATTCCTGCGTGGGCCCTATCCGACGATGTATGTCACGCGGCCGTGGACGATCCGGCAATACGCTGGCTTTTCGACCGCTGAAGAATCGAATGCGTTTTATCGGCGTAATATCGCGGCGGGGCAAAAAGGCTTGTCCGTCGCATTCGATCTCGCGACGCACCGCGGTTATGACTCAGACCATCCCCGCGTGAAGGGCGATGTCGGCATGGCCGGGGTTGCGATCGACAGCATCTATGACATGCGCACACTGTTCGACGGCATCGATCTTGCGCAAATGTCCGTGTCCATGACGATGAATGGTGCGGTGCTGCCGGTGCTTGCGCTGTTTATTGTCGCGGGGGAAGAGCAGGGCGTTCCACCGGAAAAACTTTCAGGCACCATCCAGAACGATATTTTGAAAGAGTTTATGGTGCGCAATACCTATATTTACCCGCCCGGCCCGTCGATGCGAATTATCTCAGACATCTTTTCGTATACCTCGGCGCACATGCCGAAATTCAATTCGATTTCGATTTCGGGTTATCATATGCAGGAGGCCGGCGCGACGGCGGACCTGGAACTGGCTTATACGCTGGCTGACGGTGTTGAATATGCGCGTGCCGGGGTGGCAGCGGGCCTGCCCATCGACAAGTTCGCGCCGCGGCTGTCGTTCTTCTGGGCGATCGGCATGAATTTTTTCATGGAAGTCGCCAAGATGCGGGCTGCCCGTGCCCTGTGGGCCAAACTGATCCAGGCGGAATTCTCACCACAAAGCGACAAGTCGCTGGCGCTGCGGACGCATTCGCAAACGTCGGGATGGTCTTTGACGGCGCAAGACGTTTACAACAACGTGGTGCGCACATGCATTGAGGCGATGGCCGCCACGCAAGGCCATACCCAGTCGCTGCATACCAATGCGCTCGACGAGGCACTTGCGCTGCCGACCGATTTCTCAGCCCGGATTGCTCGCAACACGCAATTGGTCTTGCAGCAGGAGAGCGGCACGACGCGCATCGCCGATCCGTGGGGCGGCAGTTATTATCTGGAGCGTTTGACGGCGGACCTGGCGGCAAAAGCCTGGGCCCACATTCAAGAAGTCGAAGAGCTCGGCGGTATGGCCAAAGCGATTGATGCGGGCATTCCAAAAATGCGCATCGAAGAGGCTGCGGCGCGGACGCAGGCGCGTATCGACAGCGGGACGCAGACAATCGTTGGCGTGAACAAATACCGCCCGCATGACGAAGCTGAAATCGAGATCCTCAAAGTCGACAACAATCGCGTGCGCGAAGAGCAGTTGTCCAAACTGGCCCGGCTGCGCGGCGAACGCGATGAGGCGCGGGTGGGTGCAGCGCTCGATGCGTTGCGCGAGGGCGCTAAAGCCGACGGCAATCTCCTTGCGCTGTCGGTCGATGCGGCACGTGCGATGGCGACGGTGGGTGAGATCAGCCAGGCCATGGAAGATGTGTTTGGCCGCCATCGCGCCGAAAGCAAAGCGGTCACAGGGGTTTATCGTGCGGAGGCTGGTGCCATGCGGGACGGTCTGGAACGGGTCCAGCAGATGGTTGAGCTTTTTGGCGAGAATGACGGCCGTCGTCCGCGGCTTTTGGTGGCCAAGATTGGTCAGGATGGTCATGACCGGGGACAAAAAGTGATCGCGTCGGCGTTTGCAGATCTCGGCTTTGACGTCGATATCGGGCCGCTGTTTTCAACGCCGGACGAAGTGGCGCGGCAGGCGGTTGAGAACGACGTGCATGTCGTTGGTGTGTCGTCGCTTGCGGCCGGGCATTTGACGCTGGTGCCTGAATTGAAAGCGGCGCTCGCAGCAGAGGGCCGCCCGGACATCTTGATTGTCGTGGGCGGCGTGATCCCACCGGGCGACTATGACGCTTTGTTCAAAGCCGGTGCCGTGGCGGTCTTTGGACCGGGCACCAACATCCCCGAGGCGGCCGCCGACCTGATCACCAAGCTCAACGCCGCCCTTGGCTACCCTGACCCCACCAACACCACCAAAGAAGCTGCGGCCTAATGCATGTCGCATCCAATCGGATTCACGCCCCAAGGCCGCAAAGCGGCCCGGG
>CAZOGY010000133.1:0-9431 GCA_964579305.1 uncultured Hyphomicrobiaceae bacterium | reverse complement strand
GCCCGCCGTGCCGACTTCTGGCAGATCACTTCCGCAACCCGATCAATGACCCGCGCCCAATCCCGCTCCGCCGGATCAGCGCTCAGGCCGAACGCTGCCAGCGCTTCGTGAGGCGTCGCGCCATCGCGGAACAGCCGCGCACAAGTCTGACGGGCAACGGACAAGGCGTGATCCCACTGGATGGCGTCGATGTGGTTCAGCGTCATGGTGCAGCTCTCCTTCGGGCGCGACGGAGCCATTGCGGCGGTCGCATGCAAGAACGCTTCGCGTTCACTCAGGCGGCAGGCCCACCCCGCTGTTCTGGCGTCACGACGCAAAACCGGTAACGCTGCGCCAGTTTTTGGGATCCGGCCCCGGCGTGATGGACCTGCCAACTCGGGTCGTCCTTTGCGGCCTCGGGCAATGGACGGCATTTAGGCTAAGCTTGACAACGGCGCAGAACGCGGCCGTTCAAGATGAAACTCACGCAGCAAGCGCGTGCGGTATCGCCGGCGGTGTCTCACCGCGCGACCGTTCACGCGCTTGTGCAACTATTCCGGCTGCCAAATCACCGATCGCGAGCCAGGACGCGCCGTCCGCCGGCATTGCTGACTTGACCATGGAAGCGGCCTCCTGCTCTGCGGCTGCCATCGGGATCTTGAAAACCGGATGCGACATTGGGGAACTCCACTGACAAGAGCCGCCGCGCTGGAACTGTGACGCATGGCTTCCAACGCATTTTTGCGCGGTGGCTCTGGACCTATTGAAACGCACCGCCAGCTGGGCGGCAGACGTGAACGCAACGCACGACGCAACGCGACGTACACAAACGCGAGACCGGAAACGCACACTCGGGACGGGACACGCTTGGCCTGATCAAAACGCAATCAAGCCGCGAACGAGAACGCAGGACGCGACACAACTGAGAACGCGGACACGCAACACCACCCAATGAGACGCGGGCTGTACGCAAAACGAAACGCGGGGATCGAAACTCAAAGTGCAAACGCTGTCGTCTACCTGCGGTTGCCTCACCGCCGCCGTTGGCCAACGCAAAACTCTATGGGCACAACGGTTGCGGCGAGCCGTTGGTCGTGACGCATAACGGGAACGCAACACTGAACAACCCGCGGTGCGGTGACGCAAACTCACAACGCGAAACTCAATTCCGCACCAACCGCTCACAAGGGAGAATAAATCGTTGCTTCGTGACCACAACGGGGCGTGGACACGGCGGGCGTGCGGAAATTCGCTTGACGTTTGGTGAATGGGCTACGGCTCAGGGATGAAAAAAGGCGGTCCGAGCGACAAAAATCCTGCGCAATCATTGCGCGGAGTAAAAGCTATCCCATTGATTTTATTGGATAAATCCGCCCTGCCCCGTTCGGGGCTACCTCGATCTCAGGCATGAGAGATCGTTCACGTCGTAGCCTCGAGCGCCGGATCCATGGTTGTGGATGTTGTGAAAAACGAAAAACCAGCCAGCAGTCCGCACGCCACGGCATTCCAGCCTGACAAGGACAAGCCCAGAATGCGGATCGCCGGCTCGGTGCAATTCGGTACGGCCACGTTTTCAAGAGCCTTGCGCAGGTCCTGCCCCAGTGGCGCAAGCGGCTGCATTTCATTGCCGCACGTTGATGGGCCGGGCCAGAATCCCCATTCGGCGCCGGCGTGATACCCGGCCAACGCCATGTTTGCCAGAAAGGCAAGGCCCACAAACAGGAACATCAAGCCGGCAACGGTACGCCGTTCGGCACTCATCGCAACGAGGCCAGCAAACGCAAGCGGGATCGCAAGATAGTACGCATAGCGCTGCATAAGGCAGAGCGGGCAGGGCGCCAAACCGCCAATGTGTTCAAAGGCCAGCGCGCCAAGGATGACGGCGATCGCCCCGAAAAGGACGTAGCTTCCGGCCGCATAGCCAGGCTGCTGGGTCAGTGATCGAACGGGATCGGCCATTACGCGGGTATACCATGTTGTCTGCCGGAATGCCCGGCACGGGCACAAGCGCTGCTTACCGCAGATTTTGAACGGCGGATAGACCGCGACGGCGCGTTCGCACGGTCATGCCGAGAATGCTGAATCGAACGGCTTGCCCAACGCAGCGATTGGCCTGGCACGACGATTTTGGTTCTGGGGTAACATCGCAAGCGATGCACCCTTCCGCCGAACTGCGCCGCGCGTCCTCGCGAACATGGACACAACTGACTCCGGCCACTAATCAGCGCGGTGTAGCCGGCCGACGCCGTCGGTCAGCGCGTCCTCCCAAGGCCTGACAGGCCATTCACCCGAGCGAGCAATGAACCAAGAAGCCCTGTCCAGTATCGTCACGCGCGTGTTCGATCCGGCCCGAGCGCCCGGAAGCTTCGGCGAATTGATCGACGAGATCGGACGGCACGGCTTGGCCGTCATCTTGATCTTGTTTGCGCTGCCCGCCGCATTGCCCTTGCCCGCGGCCGGCTATTCCACCGTCCTGTCGATCCCGCTCTATTTCATCGGGTTTCGGCTGCTGCTGGGCTATGACACGCTGTGGGTGCCCCAAAGTATTCGTAAGCGCACATTCGACCCGAGCCGTTTCAGCCGCAAATTCGTTGACCGTATGCTTCAGCTCACCCGCTTCATGGAGCGCTTCACGCGGCCACGATTGAACGGGCTGACACAAGCCCGCATCGTGCGGATCGTTCTGGGCTTGCTCATTATTGCGTTGGCCAGCTCGATGGTTCTGCCAATTCCCGGTACGAACACTGCACCGGCATTCGCCGTCTTCCTGATCGGCTTTGCCCTGTTGGAGGAAGACGGGATCCTTCTTCTCCTCGGCATCCTTGCAGGCTTCGCTGCGCTCGCAATCTCCGCAACCATTATTTTTCTGGGCTTCAATGGCCTGTTGTATTTGAAGGATCTGCTACTGGGCTGAGCGCTGACCCTCGCCGTCAGCACAGGAAAAGGCGACCGGTTTCCCGGCCGCCTTTGCGCGTCATGATCATATCAACCCTGGGCGGGCCGTCATTTTTTTAGGAACGCGCAGTGGCTGCTTGGAGTTCAATGTCGCGAGGCTGAGATGCGCCAGCCCCACTGACAAGGCCATTCAAAGCACCGCGGAAAGCCTGCGAACGCAAACCCCGGCCCTTCTGAACAAGGCGCTCAATGTTGGCGTGGTCCAATGACGTCAGGTCCTGTTTGCTCACGATCGACATTTTTATTTCTCCTCATGTCATCTCGTTGTATGACGCCAAAATACGCAGGCATACACAGCAAAACAAACGATGATTTCTCACCGTTTGCCTTAGGAAAATTCACATGTCTGAGCCGCTGCCGCCGCTCAATGCTCTTCGCGCTTTCGAAGCCACGGCCCGTCATCTGAGCTTCACGCGTGCTGCCGATGAGCTGCACGTCACGCCAGCCGCCCTCAGCCACCAGATCAAAGGGCTGGAGGAGTTCCTGGGCGTAAAGCTGTTCTTGCGTAAGCCACGCGCTATCGAGCTGACGGACGCCGGCCGCAGCCTCTATCCGGGCATACACGCCGGCTTCGGGCAGTTGCGCCAAGCCGTCCAAAGCCTGGAGCGCTTGCGCAACGACCGTGTTCTTGTCGTCAGCGCGCCACCGGGGTTCACGGCAAAGTGGCTCGCCCCGCGCGTCCACCGGTTCGTCACGGCCAATCCCGACATCGACGTGCGAATTTCCGCAACAAATTCGTTGGTCGATTTCACCGCCGATGGGATCGACGTACTGATCCGCAATGCAGTCAACGCGCCGGAGAGCATGCATTCGGAAAAGCTCATCGACATCTGGGCGCTGCCGGTCGCAAGTCCGCGCTTCCTCGAAGAGATCAAGGGCTTACGTTCACCGGAGGACCTGTTGAAGGTGCCGTTGATCCACGACGATTCCATCGCGAACTTGCCCAACGTGCCCTACTGGCGCGAGTGGTTTGCCGCACAGGGCGTGACGGGCGTCGATATCAAACCGCACTTGCGCTTCAACAGCGCCGACCACGCTCTGGAAGCCGCGGTTGAAGGTGCCGGCGTCCTGCTCGCCTACCGAACACTCGCCTATGACGATCTGCGGGTCGGGCGGCTCGTTGCTCCGTTCGACGCGCTGTTGCCGATCAACCGCCGGTTCTATCTCGCTTGCGATGAATACAGCGCGACCCGCCCGACAGTCGTGGCCTTCCGCCAGTGGGTGCACGAGGAGATGGAACGCATGGTCATCGACTGTGAGGATGTGGCCAAACCGGGTTATCGACCGCGGCCGCGCGCGCTTGCATCGTAGCTGATAATTCAAGGACGATCCGGTCGAGCACGAACCGCGCCGAGGGATTGGCGCGGAGCCGGCGGCCGCCATCCTGGAGTGAAATCCAGCCAGCCTCGCTCAGCGCATGCAACGTCGCAACGTCCACGCGCAATCCGGTCAAAGCTTCAAGGCGCGCCACGTCAAATCCCTCGGCGAGCCGCAGACCCATCAACAGCATTTCATCAGCCACCTCGTTGGCGGACAGACGGGTCAGCTCGCACCGTCCGTGTCCGGCCTGCGCGACATGATCGCGCCAACTCTCCGGGTGGCGCTCCGTCGCCGTGGCCAGGCGTTGCCCATCGGCGCCGATCAGCCGTCCATGCGCGCCGGGGCCGATCCCCGCATATTCACCGTAGCGCCAGTAGAGAAGATTGTGCCGGCATTGTTCGCCTGGTGCGGCGTGATTTGATGTCTCGTAGTGTTCCAGGCCGGCCGCCGATGTCATGTCCTGGGTCAGATCATAAAATGCATCGGCCAATTCGGGCTCGGGGATACGCAATCGTCCAGCAGCATGGAGCGCAGCGAACGGCGTCCCCGGCTCAATCGTCAGCTGATAGAGCGACAGGTGGCCAGCGGCGAGCGCAAGCGCCTCTTTAAGTTCGCAACGCCAATCAGACACCGATTGACCGGTCCTCGCGTAAATCAAATCAAACGAGACCCGGTCAAACAGCGATTGGGCCAGCGCGACGGCCGCCTTCGCCTCGCCTGCCGAATGCAACCGGCCTAACGCGCGCAAATCCTCGTCGCGCAGCGACTGCACGCCAAGTGATACGCGATTGATCCCCGCCGCCCTGAAGTCGCGAAGCTTGCCCGCTTCCACACTCGTTGGGTTGGCCTCAAGCGTAACCTCGCAGTCCGCAGCCATCGACCACCGCTGGCCAATCTCATCCAGAACGGCCGCAACGGTCGTCCCCGACATCAACGACGGGGTGCCGCCGCCAAAGAAAACCGAACCAACCTTGCGAGGTCCGGTCTCCTCTGCGGTCGTGGCGATCTCGCGCTGCAGCGCCTTGCAAAACGAGGCCTCGTCAACACCGCCGTGACGGACATGGCTGTTAAAGTCGCAGTAAGGGCACTTGGCAGCGCAAAACGGCCAATGAACATAAACGCCAAAGCCCGCTGGATCAGGGTTCATGGCCACTTAGAGAGCCGGCTCGTCGAGGCAGTGTTGCGCAAGCGCGCGAAACGCCCGCGCACGATGGGACAGCCCACCTTTTCCGTCCGCTGACCAGTCAAGCCCGTGTTTTTCCGAACTGCTCATTTCACCAAACGTGCGATCTTCCCCATCTGGCTGAAAGATCGGATCATAGCCAAAGCCCTGCAACCCCCGCGGCGCGCTTGTGATTTGGCCAAAAACGCGCCCCTCAAACAGTTCGTCATGGCCGTCCGGCCAGGCCACAATAAGCGCGGAGACAAAGTGCGCGCGCCTCGCTTCGGGTTGGGTTGCGCCCCGCTTTTCCAACTCATGCTGGACCCGCGCGATCGCGGGGCCGAAATCCTTGTCCGGGCCAGCCCAGTCCGCCGAGAAAATGCCCGGCGCGCCGTCAAGCGCCGCAATCGCGATCCCGCTATCATCTGCGATGGCTGGCAGGTTGGCCGCGCGTGCGGCGGCGTGCGCTTTGATTGCAGCGTTTTCGGAGAACATGTGTCCGGTCTCAGCGGGCTCGGGCAGGCCGAGTTCGCCGCCCGACACCAAGTCGAGACCAAACGGCGCCAACAGCTCCTTGAGTTCGCGAAGCTTGCCCGCGTTATGCGTCGCGATAACGACGCGTGTGCCGCGCGCCAGTTTGCGCGTCATGCTTGATCCTCTCCACTCAAGACGGCCCCCGCAGGTCCAGCCGCGCGTGCCCCGGACGGCTCCCCGCGCCCACGCCCGCCGATCAAGTCACGGCGAGCTTTTGCAGTGAGACCAGTTCTTTGATGCCTGCGTCGGCAAGCGCCATGAGTTCGTCGAGCTGCTGCCGGCTGAACGGGTCGCCTTCGGCTGTGCCTTGGACTTCCACGAGACCGCCATTGCCGGTCATGACGAAATTGGCGTCGGCCTGCGCCGTGGAATCTTCTGCGTAGTCGAGATCTACGACGCATGCGCCCTCATAGATCCCACAAGACACGGCCGCGACGTGGTCCTTGAGAACGCCGTCGCGGACCATGTCGCGCATCTTCATCCATTGAATGCAATCGTGCAGCGCGACCCAGGCGCCGGTGATCGCCGCGGTCCGCGTGCCGCCATCCGCCTGGATCACGTCGCAGTCGACGGTGATTTGCTGTTCGCCAAGCTTTTCCAGGTCGACGACCGCCCGCAGCGAGCGCGCAATCAGACGCTGGATCTCCTGCGTCCGCCCGCCAATGCGGCCCGTCGAAGCCTCCCGGCGCATGCGATCGGTCGTCGAGCGTGGCAACATACCATATTCGGCCGTCACCCAGCCGCGGCCCTGGCCCTTCAGCCAGGGCGGAATCCGCTCCTCGACGCTTGCCGTGCACAACACATGTGTGTTGCCGAACTTGATCAGGCAGGAGCCTTCAGCGTGCATGGAAAAGGCGCGTTCAAACGAGACGGGTCGCAGTTCGCCGGGCTCGCGTTTCGACGGTCGCATGGGCACATGTCCAGGAGTTATGGCCCGGCACGGCCGGGCGGAGACGGATGTTGGGATCAGGCTGCGATGATGCCGGTCACCAAGCGTGGCGTTGCCAGGCGATGCGTTGGGAAGGACGCAGCCTGACCGTATCGGCAATCAATGTGCCGCGCACCGTATGTGAGGACGTGCGCGCCTTCAACCGGGTTGGCGACAAACCAGTGCACCCATCCGCTGCGCCGTGCCGCCGTTGGGCCAAAGCGGCCAGCCTTGGCGCTTCAGCCACAGTGCATTACTTTATGGGTTGGCGATGATGCGCGGGGCATTAGGCTGCGCCACCTGTGCCCACCATGGAACAACCCAAGGAGCAAGCTTGCTGTGTCGGACCGACTGATCGTGCAATCTTCCGGCCCGATCCTGACCAGCGGCGTCGCGGCGCTGAACGAACGCTCGCGCGAGATTTTCCGGCGCATTGTGGAGTCATATCTGGCGACTGGTGAGCCTGTCGGCTCGCGCAATCTGTCGCGCGACCTGCCGATGGCGCTTTCGCCCGCGTCAGTGCGTAACGTGATGTCGGACCTGGAAGATCTCGGTCTTATCTTTGCGCCGCATACCTCGGCTGGCCGGCTCCCGACGCAGCTTGGGCTGCGCCTCTTTGTCGATGGTCTCCTGGAAGTCGGTGGTCTTTCCGACGACGAGCGGCTTCAGATTGAGCGCCAGATCCGCGCACAGCCCGACATGACAACCGACCAGCTCCTGCGCGATGCAAGTGAGATGATTTCGGGGCTGTCGCGTTGTGCCGGTGTTGTGCTTGCGGAAAAACAGGTCGGCACCGTCAAGCATATCGAGTTCGTCCCGCTCGATCCGGAGCGGGCGCTGGTTGTTCTCGTCGGTCAGGACGGCACGGTGGAAAACCGCATCCTGGCATTGCCGCGCGGTCTGCCTCCGTCGGCGCTGACCGAAGCTGCCAATTATCTGAATACGCATGTGTGTGGGCGGACCCTGGAAGAAGCGCGCCGTCATGTCCAAGCCCAGTTGGAAGCAGATCGCGCCGAGCTTGACGGCTTGACGCGCAAGGTCATCGCTGCAGGGCTTGCGGAATGGTCCGGTGCGCAAGATGAACGCAAGAGCCTGATTGTCCGGGGCCAGTCCCACCTGTTGAGTGACCTCAAAGCGGCAGAGGATCTGGAGCGGATTCGCCAGCTCTTTGATGATCTGGAGGCGAAACGGGAGCTCGTTCAGCTTCTCAATTTGTCTGAGACGGCAGAAGGCGTCCGCATCTTCATCGGTTCGGAAAACAATTTGTTTTCGCTGTCGGGTTCATCGGTGATCGTTGCGCCGTTCCAGGACGAAAAACGCAACGTCGTCGGCGTCCTTGGCGTCATTGGCCCAACCCGTCTCAACTACGCACGCATCATCCCAATGGTCGATTTCACCGCCAAAGTGATGAGCCAGCTCATGACCCGCCGCTAACATATCCCAGCGACAGGCCGGCAACGCGTTGCACGGCGGCACCGGCCACCTCAGCGCCAAGTCGCAGCCGTGATCTTGCCGTAAGCCCACATCGTCGCGGGGCGCTTGACTTGATTTTTTCAGCGCTCCGGCAGATATGCGGGCCGCACAGCGCACTGGTTCAGACCGCGCTGAAACCTTCTCTCAACACAGCATCGGGACCCATGACCGGACACCACGAAACGGACGGAAAACCTGACGTGTCCGAAGCGGACGCGCCAAACCCCAAACCCGATACGCCTCAAGATCCATCAAAGGCAGACGCCGCAGCGACCGGCCAGGGCGCCGCTTCGCGCGGGCCAGAGCCTGAGGCGGAGACGACAAAGGACGCTGCCGATCCCGCAAAGGCCATTGCAGCTCTCGAAGTCCAGGTCAGCGATCTGACCGACCGTCTGCTGCGGGCGCACGCGGAAATGGACAACCTGCGTAAGCGGACGGAACGCGAGAAAGCCGACACGGCCAAATACGCGATCACCAAATTTGCCCTCGACATGGTGGCGATCGGCGACAACCTGCAGCGCGCAACGGACGCCGCAGGCGCGCCCGAGAGCCACACGGCGGAAATGAAAGCCGTTTTTGAAGGCGTTGCGCTGACAAGTCAGGAGCTTGGCAAAGCGCTGACCAAGCATGGCGTCGAAAAGATTGAGGCGCAGGGCAAGCTGTTTGATCCGCATTTGCACCAGGCGATGATGGAGCAGCCGAACCCCGAAGTCCCCTCTGGCACCATTCTTCAGGTGTTCCAGGACGGCTATCGCATCGGTGAACGGGTCTTGCGCCCATCGATGGTTGTCGTTGCCCGTGGCGGCATGAAACCCAAACCGGCGGCCGAAGCAGCTGGAACGTCGGGCGAGAGCGCCAACGGCGGCACTGATGCCGGCACCGCGGATGCCAGACATACAGATGCCAAACATACAGATGGCGAAGCGCAATCGCCTGGCGCAGAGCCCGGCTCGGATGGGGGCGAGCAGACCACCTAAAGCGTGTCGCATGAAATGCGCATCGCTTTAGCAGGCTGTTGCGCTCATGGGCCGTTGGCCCTCCGCGGGGGCGGGCCGTTTTCGTGTCGATGTTTCGAACACG
>CAZOGY010000132.1:0-9507 GCA_964579305.1 uncultured Hyphomicrobiaceae bacterium | reverse complement strand
GTGTCGATGTTTCGAACACGAACATCGATGGCCCGGGCCGCTTTGCGGCCTTGGGACGTGAACCCGATTGGATGCGACATGCATTAACGCCCAAGGCCCGATGCCCCATCGCGCAACCAGCCGCCGCCGAATCGCCCCGCCTTCTCCGCGACTTCGCCCGATTTGACCATGGTTTGTCCGCATTAAAACGATTGCTGTGGGCTGAGCGATTACGCGGCCGGACCAGTCTGGCCGTGCGCGCATCGGGGTTTGGGGGCCGATGAGTTCAAGTTGTGCGTACTGCCCGGCCCGTTCGGGCGATGGTCCGACGCGGAGCGCGGGCCTACTCATGCCAGGGCAGGGTCTCACGGTCGGACGGCTGGTCAAGCCGCTGGCCGTTATGTTGATGGCGCTGCTTTTGTCCGGATGTGCCTATTGCGACCGGTGCGGCCGCTGGCGCGATGACATGATGCGGGCCAGCTACTTTGAGGACATTTTTGAGCCGCGCCGCCGCATCGAACGCGAACGACGCCGCAAGGCTGCGCGGGCCGCACGCGCACGTCGGGCCAGGGCGTCGCGCAAGCGCTATGCGTCATTGGCACCACGAAAGCCTTCAGGAACATCGCGCCGCCGGACCAGCCGCCCGAAACAGTCCCGGCGATCGTCGCCCAAATCATCGCCCTACGCACCGCCACCGGCCGCAAAGCCAAAGCGCAGCGCACCTGAGACGGCACCGCCGCGGCAACAGCGCACCGCAAACGCTGAACGCAAGGCCACGACAACGGATGAGACGAAGGCGACCGAGCCCAAGCCGTTGAGCAGGCCGGTGCCGCAATTGCGCTGGACGTCGCGCGCACCGGGGGCAGCCCAGCGGACCGCGACAGGCACTTTGTCTTGCGGCGCAGACCGGGCATGCGAACGACGGTTGCGAACGCTCCAGGCGGACACCTCTCGCATTTGGATCGATTCAGAGCCGACGGCTGAAGACTTTGTCTCGGGCGCCCGGCTCGTGGCGTTTGTCGCAGCTAAAGCGCAACTGACTTGCGTTCAACTCGCCACTGGGTTGAGTGAAGCAGAAACCGCGTCCGGGATTTTGCAGTCGGCCATTTCCGACGAACAAGCATTGAACCGGCCGACGACCAAGCTGCGCGCGGCCAAGCAACGCGCAGATCGGGCCGCCAAAACGCTTCAGCAAGAAAACGACGAGCGCTGTTAAAGCGCGTCCGCTTCCGGCGGTTTCGCCGAAACCGAAAGCAGCCGGAAACATCACACAAAAAACCGAGATCACGGCAGGTGAACGCAAGTGAACCTGAAGTGATCTCAGTGGCCGTCGCGTAGAAAACCATCCGATCTGTGAAACGCAAAGCGAACGCACAAGATCGGATATTGCTATAGCCTCTTGACTTGGCGTGGCATATCCGAAAAGCGCAGTTGGCCGACCAGCTTGCCGCCAGCCCCGCTTATCCGCACAGTCAACGCTCACGCCGTGTCGGCGGGCCCATTACTGGTTGCGCGGAGCAACGCGAAGAATGCGACCGTCGGCGCTGTCGGTTGCGACATAGAGCGCGCCGTCAGGACCTTGCGCGATGGCACGAATGCGCGCGCCAACGGATTTCAGCAGCCGCTCTTCAGCCACGACCTTGCCGTCCTCAACGTCGAGGCGCACAAGCATCCGGTATTTCAGTGCGCCAACGATGATGTCACCCTTCCAATCGGGAAACAGATCGCCAGTATAAAAAATCATGCCGGACGGCGCGATTGACGGGTCCCAGTAATAGGACGGCTGCTGCAGACCCGCTTTCCGCGAACCCACCCCAATTTTCCGACCGGAGTAATGCCGGCCATAGGAGATCACCGCCCACCCGTAATTACGGCCCGGCAAAACGCGGTTGATTTCGTCGCCGCCGGCAGCCCCATGCTCAACGGTCCAGAGTTCGCCGGTCTCTGGATGCCGGGCGGCACCTTGCGCATTGCGGTGCCCAATTGAATAGATCTCGGGCAAAACCCCTTGCCGGTTCACAAACGGATTGTCGGAAGGCACGCTGCCATCCGGATTGACCCGAACAATCTTGGCCCAGTGACGGTCTGTGTCCTGGGCCCGATTGCGCCGGCCACGATCACCGAGCGTGATCCAGAGCGTGCCATCGTCGGCAAACACAATCCGTGAGCCAAAATGGTAACCGGTCGACGTTGCCGGTGTCTGACGAAAGATCTCTTGAACATCTTGCAGCACCCATCGCCCGTTTTGCTCAACGAGTTTGCCGCGCGCTGCCGCGGTCCCCGCGCCCCCATCATAGGCGGCCGCATACGACAGATAGATCCAGCGGCTTGTTTCGAAATCTGGCGCGATGGCGACGTCGAGAAGACCGCCCTGGCCGATGACGGCGACCTTGGGCAGTCCGCTAACGGGCGATGACAACGTTCCATCACTGCTGACAACGCGCAGCCGTCCCGCTTTCTCCGTCACAAGCAGACGTCCATCGGGCAAGAAGGCAAGCCCCCAAGGCCGCGACAGGCCTCGCGCAAAGGTTTCGACGGACACCGCCGTTTTCTTGCGCGGCTCCGGCGCATCCGTCTGTGCAGCCTTCGCTGAAGCAAAGCCACTGAATGCGGCCGTCGCCGACGCAGCGGCGACAAACAACGCAGCCAGCGCTGACCGGCTGGATTGGAACGTCATATGGGCCTCTCCTGCTTAAGTGATCCCAGCAGGATATAGGTGGCCTGACACAGCCGGTTCACGCGCGTGACCGAACCGTAATCTTATACCGCTTTGACCTTCGCGGGCCGTTGCCGCCCCGCCGCACGTGCGGCGCAGCGCGCAAGAAAACAGCGGGCAGTGGCGGTGCCCGCCGAACTCCCGACCCGATACGACAGCCGATCCGGTGCCAAGCCTCCAAAGACCGCTTGGCTTCGGCCAGATGTCATCGGACGCGACGCGGGTTCATATAAAGGTCGACTTCTTGCTTCTCGAGCTTGGGCTCATAGCGACCTTCCCGAACGGCATTGGCGCACTTCCGGATATGGCTGCGGCCACGGTCGTTAAATACAAGCATGCCGGCAAACAACTTCAGCGTATGAAGCAGATGCGGCGTAGCGATCTCTTTCTTCACGCGGCACCGCCATTTGCCAGCAATGGAAAGCGCAGCGCCATCCAAAACGCCGACGATTTCGCCTTGGCCGTCGTAGATGAGATAATCGTCCCCCCAGCGGATAAACTTTTGACGGATGCGATAAAAATCGAGCGCACCATCATGCATCAGGAAAAACGACCAGTTCTCCGGCATCAATGGCCATTTATTCGCCGACCGTTCGATATACACAACCTGATCTTCGCCAGCGCAGTTGACCGAATAGGTCGCAACCGGGATTCCGCGCGCACCAATGGTCTGCTGGACGGAGCGCGCCAGCATCAAATCCATCGTGGCCCGCCAATTCAGATTGTCAGTAAAAAGCTTGAAAACAAGCCGTTGCTTGGTCTTGTCGTTTTCTTCCCAAAGATCCTTGCGCCAGCCAAGCACGCCCGTACGCTTGCCGTCTTCCATAACCTCGGCAAAAACGTCCATGTCTTTGGTGAACTGACGCGACTTCGCGCGGTTACGCGAGCGTTTGAAAATGCCGAATTCAAGCGGGTTGATATCGGTCAGCCAGACGTCGACCACGAAATGGTGCCATGCGTCGGTCGATGTCGACTGCTTTTCCAGCGATTTCTGTCGGCGCTTGGAGCGTTTCGGCGGCGTCAGCGCATCTTCGACGCCGTGCCGTTCGAGCACCTCAGCGCGCGCATCGCGGGCGGCATCTTGAGCAGCCGTTTCAGCTTCGGCAAAGGCATCGGCAGTCGTTGCAGCAGCCATGCGGGCCTCCGGGATCGGGATATGCGAGGGAATTGCGGGACAAATCACGCGGCGCTGCGAACGCGAATCAGTGACGCCGACATTATCACTTCGGGCGTCGCCGGTCGAAATCGCTACGCGACGACAGGCTCTCAGTCCCGCGCGCCAAAAATCGCCGATCCCACACGCACATGCGTTGCACCAAATTGAACAGCGGTCTCGTAATCACCGCTCATACCCATCGACAATTTGGGAAGGCTCAGCGCCTCGGCAAGTCTTGAAAGTAACGCAAAGTGCACCGCCGGCGCATCCTCCACGGGCGGAATGCACATGAGCCCGGCAATATCCAGTCCCAACTCATCGCGGCAAAGCTTTAGAAAATCGGCAGTTTCACCTGGTGCAACGCCTGCCTTTTGCGGCTCTTCGCCCGTATTGACCTGCAAGAACAATTCAAGCCGGCGGCCCTGTTTTTCGAACTCAGTCGCAAGCGCCCTCGCAATTTTGGGCCGGTCAACGGAGTGAATGACATCGAACAAGGCAACGGCATCGGCCGCCTTATTGGACTGCAACGGCCCGATCAGATGCAACGTCACGTCGCGAAAGTCCGATTTGAGCGCCGGCCACTTTCCCTGCGCCTCTTGCACTCGGTTTTCGCCGAAGTGCCGCTGTCCGGCATCAAGTACAGGCCGGATCGCATCGGCCTCAAACGTCTTTGAAACCGCGATGAGTTCCACGTCTCCAGGATCACGCCCGGTCTCGCCGCACGCCGCAGCGATAGTCTCGCGCACGCCTGCCAACCGATCAGCAACAGCACTCATCCCGACACCTCTGGATCATCGTCAACCGCATGGGTTTGTGGCAACAGCAGATCAAACATCCTTGGGTGGACGACGCTTTCGTCGCGAGCGACCCTTTTCAAAAGCCGGCGCACCAACGTCCTGGCGCACATGCAAAGACCTCAACCCCGCTTGGTGTTCGGCGTCTCGCCTCTGGCGCCTCTTATCAACCACGTCCCCGATCCCGCAGTACGCCAGCACGCCTGCTTAAAAATCAATGCGATGAACACGCGCGAATGGATGCACGGTGCCGCCGCGCGGACATGTCCAGCGGTCTGGCCCAACGGTCTGGCCCAGCGGTCCGGCCCACGAGCGGGCGGACATCACGCCATCGCGCAGCTTATTACGGGTCGACCGCACCTCGCGGGTTGACCGGAAATCCCTTTAGCGGCCATGACGGCGCGTCATGAACGCCGGGCGCGGGTCCGGCAGCGCGGCAAGAGACCACGATCGAGATGGCAACTGAACGATACAACGCCCCCGAACGCGAGCGTCACTGGCAGCAGGTTTGGGCCGACGCCGACACGTATCGCACGCCCGACGACCGGTCCCGCCCAAAATGTTATGTGCTTGAGATGTTCCCATATCCATCGGGGCGCATCCATATGGGACACGTGCGCAACTACACGATGGGCGACGTGCTGGCCCGGTATAAACGCGCGCAAGGTTTCAACGTGCTCCACCCTATGGGTTGGGATGCGTTCGGCATGCCCGCCGAGAACGCGGCGATGGAGCGTAAGGTCCACCCAGGCGAATGGACCTACGCCAATATCGAGACCATGAAGACGCAGCTCAAATCGATGGGCCTTTCACTCGACTGGAGCCGCGAATTCGCAACCTGCCAGCCTGAATACTACGCCCAGCAGCAAAAGCTGTTCTTGGACATGTACCGCGCCGGCCTCGCCTACCGCCGCAAAGCCAAGGTCAACTGGGATCCCGTCGACCAGACCGTCCTGGCCAATGAACAGGTGATCGACGGGCGCGGCTGGCGTTCTGGCGCACTCGTGGAACAGCGTGAGCTGGAGCAGTGGGCCTTCCGCATCACCAAATTTGCCGATGACCTGCTCGACGCGCTGCGGACGCTGGAGAACTGGCCGGAAAAAGTCCGCCTGATGCAGGCCAACTGGATTGGCCGGTCCGAAGGTCTGCTGATCCGCTGGGAATTGGCAGGCGATCTGCCGCAAGACCACAACACGCTGGAAGTCTACACGACCCGGCCCGACACGATCTTTGGCGCCTCGTTCATGGCGATCGCCCCAGACCATCCTCTTGCGCTCGCCCTTTCTGAGGACAACGTCGAATTAGCAGCGTTCTGTGAGGATTGCCGCCGCGCCGGCACATCGCTTGCGGACCTGGAGACGGCGGAAAAGCGTGGCTTTGCAACGGGCATCCATGCGGTGCACCCGTTCGACCCCAACTGGCAGGTGCCGGTCTACGTCGCCAACTTCGTTCTGATGGACTACGGCACCGGCGCGATTTTCGGCTGTCCGTCGGGCGATCAGCGCGACATCGAGTTCGCGCGCAAGTACGATTTGCCGGTGATCCCCGTTGTCGTCCCAGCAGAAGCGGACGCCCAAGCCAAGGCAATCGCCCAGATCGCCGACGGCGTGCCCTATGTCGACGACGGCGTGATGATCAATTCGGGCTTTCTCGATGGGCTCGACAATACCGCAGCATTCGAGGCGGTCGCCGATAAACTTGCAGCGACACAGCGAAATGGCCAGCCGGTCGGCGAACGGCGCACGAATTTCCGCCTGCGCGATTGGGGCATCTCGCGCCAGCGGTACTGGGGCTGCCCGATCCCTGTCGTCCATTGCGATGATTGCGGTGTCGTCCCCGTAAACGATGATGACCTGCCGGTGCGCTTGCCCGAAGACGTCAGCTTCGACGTGCCCGGCAACCCGCTTGACCGACATCCGACATGGAAGCACGTCGAGTGCCCAAGCTGCGGCAAGGCGGCCCGGCGCGAAACCGACACGATGGACACTTTCGTCGATTCATCGTGGTATTATGCGCGCTTCTCAGCGCCCCGCGCCGCAGCGCCGACCGACATCGAGGCAGCCGATTACTGGTTGCCCGTCGACCAATACATCGGCGGCATTGAACACGCGATTTTGCACTTGCTCTATTCGCGCTTTTTCGCCCGTGCGATGATTGAAACTGGCCACCTGCCGCAAGGCCTGAAAGAACCGTTCGCAGCGCTTTTCACCCAGGGCATGGTGACCCACGAGACCTATTCGGTCCCCGGCGAAGGCGGCAAGGCGATCTGGTTGGAACCCGCGCAAGTCCGCATCGAAGGCGATGGCGACGCCAGAACCGCGGTTCAGATTGACACCGGAAACCCGGTCGACATCGGCGATATCGTCAAGATGTCAAAGTCCAAAAAGAACGTTGTCGATCCCGACGATATCATCGCCGGCTACGGCGCCGATTGTGCGCGCTGGTTCATGCTGTCCGACAGTCCGCCCGAGCGCGACGTCCAGTGGACCGAAGCCGGTGTGCAAGGCGCCAACCGCTTCATTCAGCGCATATGGCGCCTCGTTGGCGACGCGATCGATAAGTCAGAGGGCGTCGACATCGCCGATGTTCCGTCCGCATTTGGCGAGGAAGCCCTTGCCCTGCGCCGCGTGACCCATCGCACGGTTCAAAAAGTCGGGCAGAACGTCGAAGCTTTGCGCTTCAACGTCGCCGTTGCGCAGCTTTATGAGCACGCCAACGCCATTGGAACCGCGCTTGGCCAGAGCACGGATGGCATGCCCTGGGCGCTGCGCGAAGCCGCCGAACGGCTCGTGCAGATGATCGGCCCGATGATGCCGCACCTTGGCGAGGAATGCTGGGCGCGGCTCGGATACCACACGCTCCTTGCGGAACAGCCTTGGCCAGCGGTGGACGAGGCCCTTCTCGTTGACGATGAGATCACCGTTGCCGTACAGGTCAATGGGAAGCGGCGGGACGAACTGCGCATTGCCCGCGACGCTTCACAAGAGGACGTGCGCGCTGCCGCACTCAAGCTCGACGCTGTCGTTCGCGCGCTGGACGGTAAGGCGCCCCGCCGCGTGATCGTAGTGCCGCAGAGGATCGTCAATGTCGTTGTCTAGCGTCATCTCCAGGCACAGCGCTCGCGCTCTAACCCTCACGGTGATTTCGGCCGTTGCGGTCGCTCTTTCGGCCTGCTCCGGCGGCTTCCGCCCGCTCTATGCTGATCCTGGATTTGGCGGCGCCAACGTCAACTTGGCTCAGATCTCTGTTGTGACGCCTTCGACGCGGATCGGGCAACGCATCCGCAATGGCTTGAACTTCGAGAGCAGCGCGAATGCCGAAGGTGTTGAAAAACGCTACCGCCTCGACATCGTGATCAGACGGCGCCTGCAATCGAGCCTTGTGGTCGCCGATGGCGAAGCACGCTCGCGCGCTGTGATGCTCATCGCCAGCTTCCGGCTTGTTCAGCTTGCGGACAACAAAACGGTTCTGGAAGGCCAGAGCACGGGGCGCGCCGCTTACGAGCGGTTTGAGGCCGGTTACGCGAACGTGCGCGCACAGCGCGATGCAGAAGACCGGGCCGCCCGTTCCGTCGTGCGTGACCTGAAAAGCCGACTGGAAGCTTTTCTGGCAACGAACCCAACGCCGGCCTGATCGTGCGGCTCAGTTCGTGCAGCGCCGCAGATTGGGTCCCCGCGAGCTGAGGCCGCCTGCGGTGCATGATTGTGCGCTGCAAACGCTGACGGTAAGATCATAACAGCACATCCTGGGCAGCGGCCCACCGTTACGGCTCGGTTGCTCACGCGTACCGCCCCTGCTTTTGGGCTGAGGCGCCCCCGGAAGGTCCGTATCTCGCGAGGGCCAAGGACGATGGTTGCCATCAAGGCTGGCGATAGAGACAGCTTCCTCGCGCGAATTCCAAAAGACATCCAGGTCGTCATTGCCTACGGGACGGACCCCGGCTTGGTTGCCGAGACCGCGAGGACCGCTGCAACGAAGCTCGCGCAGCGCCCGCCTGGCGACGGCGAGGTCCTGCGCATCGAAGACCCCGATCTCGAAGACGACCCCGACCGGCTTTTTGTCGAACTTCAGACCTTACCAATGTTCGGGGGCACCAAAGTCATCCGCACAGTGACCGGTCGGCGGGTCAACGCCAACATGCTGAAAGACGCCATCGAAAAGGCCCCACCGGCCGCCGCGTTGGTTGTCGAAGCCGGCAACCTCAAACCCTCAGACACGTTGCGCAAAGTGGCCGAGAAGGCCGCCTGGTGCGCAGCTGTCGCGTGCTTTGCTGACACAGCCCAAGACCTCGGGCGTTTGGTGGACGAAATGCTTGCTGCGGCCGGCAAGCGTATCGATCGCGAAGCCCGTGACCTTTTGATTTCCCGCCTTGGCAGCGACCGGGCTTTGTCCCGCAGCGAAATCGACAAGCTGATCCTATCCGTCGGCGAACGCGAAACGCTGAATGAAGACGACGTCCTCAACGCCGTTGGCGACGTATCCGAACTCAGTCTGGACCGGATTGTCCTTGCGGTTGCCGACGGCGATGCCCGCAGCGCGGTCGATGCTCTGGAACGCGCCACTGCAGGTGGCCAAGCCCATCAATCCGCGCTGATGGCTGTCCAGCGGCACTATTTGCTGCTGCACAAGCTGCGCGCCGGCGTTGATGGCGGTCGCCGCATCGATGAGCTGCTGCGCGGTGTGCGGCCGCCGGTTCACTTCAAGATGCGCGATGCACTTGCGCGCCAGGTGCGCGCTTGGCCGCTGAACGCGCTGAACGCTGGTCTGGTTCGCCTTGGCCTTGTCTTGCAAGGAACTCGCGGCGGCAGATTAAGCGACTTGGAACAGTCGGCGACGGAACGGTTATTGATTGACCTGGCGCG
>CAZOGY010000131.1:2342-9546 GCA_964579305.1 uncultured Hyphomicrobiaceae bacterium | reverse complement strand
GGCACCGCTTAAGGCCATGCACCCGTTGGATCGCGTTTGGCGGCGCCTCAAACCGGGCGGTTGCGTGCCGCTGCAATGCGCTCGGCGGCCATACGATCGGCGACGTCAGACGTCGCCATCCCTTCTGCTTTGGCGCGGGTGACGATTGCGAGCAAGGTATCTGCGATCGCAAGCGTTTGCTCCCGCGCCGCGGCGTGGTCCATCGTCGCGAAAATCGCACGCCCCGCCGAGATGATGCCACCGGCGTTCACAACGTAATCGGGCGCGTAGATAATACCGCGGTCTTGCAGCGCCAGGCCGTGATGTGGCGCCTCAAGCTGGTTGTTGGCAATTCCGCACACGATCTTGGCGTTGATCTGTGATATCGTCGCATCGTTGAGAATGCCGCCAAGTGCGCACGGTGCAAACACGTCGACTTGCGCCGCATGGATCTTGTCGACTGGGACCGCCTCTGCATCGTAAGCCGCGACAACTGCGCCAACAGCCTCCGCATTCACATCGCTGACAACAAGACGCGCACCGGCCTGATGGAGCAGGCGACAGAGCTCTTGCCCCGTTGCACCAACGCCCTGCACCGCCACACGAACCCCGGACAGCGAACCCTTCTCGAGCACCTCGCGGACCAGAGCCTCGATTGCGGCGAATGCACCGAGCGCGGTGTAGACTGATGTGTCCCAGCCGTCCGTTGGTTTCTGCGAAGCCCGGGCAAACACGAATTCGGTCGTCTCAGCGATGATATCCGCATCGGCCGGGCCAATGCCGACATCAACCGCCGTCCAGTAACGCCCGCAGAGCGCCTCCAAATGCCGCCCGAGCGCGCGCAGTTTGGCGCCTTTATCGGGTCGCAAGGGATCACCGATCACGACGCATTTGCCACCGCCCAATGGCAGACCGGCGAGCGCATTCTTGTAGGTCATCCCCCGCGACAGCCTCAGAACATCGCGCAGCGCAGCCTCTTCAGTTGCGAATGGGTACATACGGCAGCCGCCTGCCGCCGGTCCAAGCGCGGTGCTGTGAATGGCGATAATCGCCTGCAAACCGCTTGCGGCGTCCCGGCAGAACACAACCTGTTCGTGATCATCGAAGGCGTCATGGGCAAAGACCGGCATGGCGAAACCTCGCGTGTCTGCCAACGGGCCAGGATTTGCTGGCCAGCGAATACCGTCCCCCGCCCCGCCCTTCCATTTCAAACGTGGTGCCGCTTAACAAAACTTGCCAGAGCTTGTCCGTTAAACCTTGCGGAAACTCCGGTAAATTCAGCGGAATAAAGCCCATAGACCTTGAAAAACACCGCTAACAAATCATATTAACTTATAGTAATTGAGCGTCAGGGGCATCGGATGAAAACCATCTTCCAACTGGACGTGGCCGTTGCGGTTGGCATCGCCTTTTGGGTTTTCGTCGCCTATGTGATCGTGCGGGCAACGTAACCGTCACACCAGCACCGCCGGGTTCGCGAGGCGGCCGCCGACGAACCCCAGCCTGCGTATCGCAGCTCAGGCGGCGGCCGGCGTAGCAACGCGCCTAGCCTCGCCGCGGTAACTGAGCGCTTCGGCCAGGTGAACCCTGGCAACACGCTCTGATCGATCAAGATCAGCAATCGTCCGTGCCACGCGCAACGCTCTGTGAAAGCCCCGCGCCGTCAGCTGCATCGCGTCAGCAGCCTGTTTCAACAGCGCTTGCCCATCCCCATCGAGAGCGGCCGCAGCCTCCAAAGCGGCACCGTTGACCCTGGCATTTGTCAGCCCCTCGGCAAGTCCCTGCCGCATATACCGGTCACTCTGGAAATCTCGCGCATCTGCGACCCGCGCCGCAACGTCCGCACTGCCTTCGACCGGCGCTGGCAAACACAACTCCGACGCCGAAATCGCGCCGACTTCGATTTCCATGTCAAAGCGGTCCCGCAGCGGGCCTGAAATGCGCGCCTGATAATCCGCAGCGCACTTGGGACCGCGTTTACACGTGTGACCTGGGCCGCCGCCGCACCGGCAAGGGTTCATCGCCGCAATGAGCTGGATCTCGGAAGGGTACGTGATCCGGTGATTGGCGCGCGCAATCACCGTCTCGCCCGTTTCCAACGGCTGGCGAAGGCTGTCGAGCACTTGCGGCGTAAACTCCGGCAATTCATCCAGAAACAAAACGCCCTTGTGGGCCAATGACACCTCGCCGGGTTGCGGGCGTGACCCACCACCGACAAGGGCCGCCATGCTGGCCGAATGATGCGGCGCGCGAAACGGTCTGGACGTACACAACGCCCCCTCCGACAATGCGCCGGCCAACGAATAAACCATCGAGACCGCGAGCATCTCAGACGCTGACATGGGCGGCAGCACGGACGGCAAGCGCTGCGCCAGCATCGATTTTCCCGAGCCTGGTGGCCCAATCATAAGCAAGTTATGTCCGCCAGCCGCCGCAATCTCCAGCGCACGTTTCGCGGCCTCTTGCCCTTTCACATCGCGCAAATCAGGCATGCTCGTATCTGGCGCTTGCGCATTCGGCCGCGGCCGCGCGAGCATTTGTGCACCTGAGAAATGATTGACCAGCGACAGCAGATGCGGTGCCGCGATCAAAGACAGCTCATCGCCCGCCCAAGCAGCTTCAGAGCCACACGCTTGCGGACAAATCAGCCCCTTATCAATTGCATGCGCCCCGATCGCGGCCGGCAAGGCCCCTGGTACGGCGCGCAAATGACCGTCCAGAGCCAGCTCGCCAATGGCCGCGTAGCTCACGATTGCCTCCGGCGAGAGCGCCTCCATCGCAACCATCAGCGCCAGCGCGATCGGCAAGTCAAAATGGCTGCCTTCCTTGGGAAGATCCGCCGGCGCCAAGTTCACGGTGATCCGCTTATAGGGCAGACCGAGCCCAACCGCGTGCAAGGCGTTCCGCACGCGCTCGCGGCTTTCCGCCACCGCCTTGTCCGGCAGGCCGACGATGGTGAATGCATGATGCCCTGACGTTATGCGCACCTCGACCTGAACCGGCCTGGCCTCAATCCCAACAAACGCCAACGTCGCGATCTGCGCATACATAACGCCGCTCTCCCATCACGCGAGCTGAGCCTAACGCCCAGCCCACCGATGTCAAGAACATTTCAGAAACAAAAGAACAAATCAAGCGCATCTGCGCTCGATTGCGTCCCAGATCAGACCGGCAATATTGGCCCCGCCGAACCGTTCGACCTGCCTGATACCGGTTGGACTGGTGACGTTGATTTCTGTGATGAACGGGCCGATCACATCGATACCGGTGAACAGCAAACCCCGTTTTTTCAGCTCCGGCCCCAACCGCTCGCAAATTTCCTGATCACGGTCCGACAATTCCACCGGAACCGCCTGTCCGCCTGCGTGCATATTAGAGCGTGCATCGTCCTCGGCCGGGATGCGATTAATGGCACCGGCCACTTCACCGTCTATGAGAATGATCCGCTTATCGCCACCGCGCACTTCAGGTCGATACTCCTGAACCATAAACGGTTCGCGCGAAAGCGTGAGAAAGGTTTCCATCAGCGCATTAAAATTCGTATCGTCTTGCTTCAGCAAGAAAACGCCAGCGCCACCGTTACCATAAAGCGGTTTGACGATAATATCGTGATACTGGCTACGAAACGCACGCACGTCTTCCACCGATCGGGTTACCAAGGTTGGCGGCATGAGATCCTCGAAATCAAGCACGAAGATCTTTTCCGGTGAGTTTCGCACCCAATGCGGGTCATTGACGACCAGCGTTTCGGGATGAATGCGCTCAAGCAAGTGTGTCGTGGTGATATAGGCCATATCAAACGGCGGGTCCTGCCGCAGCAAAACGACGTCAATATCGGCGCCAAGATCCACCCGGCGGGCCTTACCAACCGCATAATGATCGCCTTCGACATCCTTGACCGTCAGATCATGTCCGCGCGCCATCAGCCGACCGCCATCAAGCGCCAGATCATCCGGCGTATAATAAAACATGTCGTGCCCCCGCTTTTGCGCCTCAAGCAAAATTGCAAAGGTCGAATCGCCGCCGATTTCGATCGCGCCAATCGGGTCCATTTGGACGGCTGCTTTCAGGGCCATGTCGTGTGCGGTCCTTGGAGTTGAAACATATTGCGGAAGCGCGCGCTGCCAGGCTGGTTAGGCATTTTACGCAAGCGGTTGCAGGGCATCGCGTTGCCAATGGATACGCCAACGCCCAACGATATCACAGCGATCAAAGCCGAGATCGCAGTCACGATAACGCGGATACCTCTGAAGCCAAGCCTCGGCCGCCGCATGCAGGCGTTTGGCCTGACGCGGCGTCACTGCAAAGGCCAGCTCGGCCGTTGTTGCGCGCTGCTTGACCTCGATAAAACTCAACCTGCGCAGGCGCAGTGCTATTATGTCGATTTCGCCGGCATGCGTACGCACCCGCCGCGCAAGGATACGGTGACCAGTGGCAATCAAATAAGCGGCAGCCAGCCCCTCAGCGAGCCGGCCACGGCGCTCCGCATGTTGGCGCCGCTGACGCCGCGCGGCTTGCGGATCGCGATCATCCATTGTCGCCATCCTGCGCCGTCAGGCCAAGTTTGTAGACCCTCTGTCGCGAGACACCGAGCGCCTGTGCGGTCACGCGCGCGGCATCCGCCAATCGCGTTTCGCCAAGCTGGGGCCGCAAATGCGTCAGGATCGCTTCGTCATCGATTTCAGCCACGTTCGCGCGATCGGGCGGGCCCACCGCGATTGCGATCTCACCTTTCAACGTTGCATCCGTCGCCCAAGTCATCAGATCGCTCAGACGCCCGCGCCGCACTTCCTCATGGAGCTTTGTCAGTTCGCGACCAACGACGGCTGCGCGATCCCCAAGCGTGTCGCGAAGCGTACTCAGCGTTGCCGCCAGACGCCCCGGCGCCTCGTAGACAATGAGCGTGGCCGAAAGCCCTGCAAACGGTTCCAGCCGCGCCCGACGTGCCCGTTCCTTGTTTGGCAAAAACCCCAGAAAAACGATGGCATCTGTTGGCAAACCACTGAGCGAGGCAATTGCGGTGAGTGCCGAGGCGCCCGGGATCGCCGTGACCAGAAAGCCGTGTTCGGCCACTTCCTGCACAAGCTTGAAGCCGGGATCGGAGATCAAGGGCGTGCCCGCATCACTAACGAGCACAACGCGTTGACCATCGGCAATCGCATCGAGTACGTGAGGGCGCATCTTTTCGGCGTTGTGCTCGTGATATGTTTCAAGCCGTCGTGAGAGCCCACAGGCATCCAGGAGCCGCGCGGTAACGCGAGTGTCCTCACAAAAGATGCGGTCAGCGCGTTCCAGCACCGCAATGGCCCGCACGGTGACGTCAGCCAGATTGCCGATCGGGGTTGCCACAAGGTACAGCCCTGGCGGAAACGACTGGCCATGGGCCTGCCGCAGCAACGCCGCCACAGCCGCAGTTGCCTTCGGTTCCATGACACCTGCGCCTCTTGATGGAACGGCTTCGCGCGGACCGATTGGCGCCAACGTACGAAGCTCAGGCTTTGAAAAGCGTTGCATCAACGCCGCGAACAGCGGCGCATAACTCTAAACCGCGCGATCACAGCGGATAGTTTGCCCATGCGCGATTGACTTTATCCGCGCAGCATCGCCACCACCGTGCGATCACCCTATTCTGTACGCCTTTATGGCGCATTGGGCGATCCAATGGTACGCGCGATGTATCCACGCGAACTCGGCGATCATCAACTCCGGTGCGCAGCGCTGGCAAGACAGCGGCAAACACCGACACAGACAGGGCGGCATGAGCGAGACGACGCAAACCAACGCTTGGAGCGCACGCAGCATGCTTGAAGCAGTCGTTGCGACCTGGCAACACGCGCGCAGCCGGGCGTGCCGTTCCGTGGCTTTTGGGGTGAGCGCCTTGATCGCCTGCGTTGCACTGGCGGGCTGTTCGACGTCGCCCGGCAACGGATTGAGCACTGCCCAGCCGGGCACGCCGTCTGGTTTTCCCACCGATGTGTCCGAACCGGCCAATCCGCGAAACGCCTCATTACAGGGCGCAAGCAAGGCGACCTTCGCGCTGTTGCTTCCGGTTTCAGCCACAGGCCAGACGGCCGCAATCGCAAACGGCTTGAAACAGGCCGCGGAACTGGCGTTGTTCGACCGCAATGCCGATGGGGTCAAGCTCCTCGTCAAGGATACGGCGGGAACGCCGGAGGGTGCCCGAAAGGCGGCCGAGGCCGCTGTCGCCGAGGGCGCCGAAGTCATTCTCGGCCCGTTGTTTGGAAAGTCCGTTGCAGCCGTTCGCCCGGTTGCCGCCGCCGCCAACCTGCCCGTGATCGCGTTTTCTAATGACACCAGCGTTGCCGGTAACGGCGTCTATCTGCTCAGTTTCCAGGCCCACCAGGATATTGAGCGCATCGTGTCTTACACCGCCGCTCAAGGGAGGCTGCGGTTTGCGGCACTGATCCCCGACGACACCAATGGCAAGATTGTTGCCAATCTGTTTCGCGAAGCCGTTGTCCGCCACAACGGCAGCGTGATCGCGATGGAAGTTTACCCGCCCGGTGCCAACGGCATGTTGGAGAAGGCGCAAAAACTGTTTGAGACGGTGGCCGGCGCCCAGGACCTGGGGGCCCCGATCGACGCCGTGTTCATCCCGGGCGGCCCGGAAACGCTGCCAACGATCGGCCCGATCATCAGCTACACAAAGGTCGACACCACGCAGGTCAAACTGATCGGAACCGGGAGCTGGGATTTCCCAAGCTTATCGCGTCAGAAAGCCTTTATTGGTGGCTGGTATCCCGCACCCGACCCACGCGGCTGGCAAACCTTCGCGTCAAAGTACGTGCAGACTTACGGATCAGCGGCGCCACGCATTGCATCATTCGCCTACGATGCGGTGAGCATTGCGATTTCGCTGGCCGGCAATGGACCACGCGGGCAACGCTTGCAGCCGGCTCAGATCATGCAGGCCTCTGGCTTCGCCGGGATAGACGGAGCGGTGCGCTTCCGCAATGACGGGCGCGTTGACCGGGGCCTGGCCGTCCTTGAAGTGACGCCCAATGGCACCCGTATGATCGATCCAGCACCGCGCGCTTTCACTGGTCCCCAAGGCTGACATCGGCAGTGGCGGAGACCGCGCCGCATGCCGCTCAACTGTGCAACCCTTGTGCCGCGCGGCGCGTCCGGCAAGCCCAGCGCGTTTGACGACACGCCTCGCAAACGGCACTAGTTCGTTTGCTTGAGAACAAACCCACCTGCGAGC
>CAZOGY010000131.1:0-2242 GCA_964579305.1 uncultured Hyphomicrobiaceae bacterium | reverse complement strand
CCCACGTCTGACCCGGCCCACGTTCGCCGACCAACCTCGCCGGACGCAGCCGTGGTCGCTCCAGCTAACTCATCGGAATCCACAGCGCCGCTGCAGGGCCAAAGCGCAGCGTTGTCGCGCCATGGCGAGGCGAGCCCATGCAAGAGATTGTTTTTCAGATTGTCCCGATCGTCTTGCCGGTCTTCTCGCTCATCTTTCTTGGCTGGGCGGTCGTCAAATCCGGTTATGTGAGCGAGAGCGCTGGCAAGGGCTTGGCCGAGTTCGCCTTCAAAGTCGCCATGCCCGCCCTGCTCTTCCAATCGGTACTCGGCATTGGCGCTTGGCCAAGCTCTCCGCTCAACCTCGTCCTGGCCTACTTCAGCGCAGCGGCGATTGTCTGGATCATTGCAACGGCGGCGACTGCGCTGATCTTGCGCCGGCCAGCGCCAGACGGCGCTTCGCTCGCCATGGGCGCGACGTTTTCAAATTCGGTCATGCTGGGCATTCCACTTGCAATCTCGGCGTTTGGACCCGAGGCGGCCGCACCAGCCGCGCTGCTTGTGTCACTCGATTCGCCGCTGCTGTGGATTGCCGCCACACTGCACATTTCTGCAACCCAACGCGATGGCCAGGGAACGCCGCTGCGCGCAATCGGCGGGATCTTGCTCGATCTGTCCAAGAACCCGATCGTGATGTCGCTTGTGGCCGGAACAGTCGCCCGGTTCGCGGGGCTGGAATTGCCGCCGCTGGTCGACAAAACGGTATCGCTGTTGGCTGACGGCGCCGTGCCAGCCGCGCTGGTCGCGTTGGGGATGTCGCTGGCGACCTACCGTATGGCTGGCCAAGCGCCGACGCTGACCATGATCTGCGTGTTAAAGCTGCTGGCGTTTCCCGCGTTGACCTATGCGATGTGTGTTTATGTCTTCGCGGTCCAGCCGCTATGGACAGCCATCGCAACGCTGTTTGCAGCGATGCCGGTCGGCGCCAACGCCTATCTGTTTGCCGCCCGTTACGAAAAAGCGGTTGGCTCCGTCTCCACGGCGATTGCAATCTCAACTGCGATCGCCGTGTTCAGTGTCTCCATCCTGCTCATCTGGCTTCTCGAAACGATGCCGTGAGGCAATGGCGCACGTCACACACGGCCAAGGCGCTGCCCGGTCGGCCGCCAGAATGGCTGCGCCTGGCTGCTGGGCTTTCACAATAAAACGGTCTCGATGTCGGAAATCCTTGGCACTGTCCTGCCCATCTTCGCTCTGATTGCCCTTGGCTTTGGTGCAGGCTGGATCGGACTTGTCGATGACACCACAAGTAAGGGGCTTGCAAACTTCACCTTCATGATGGCCATCCCGGCGATGCTGTTTCGCGCCATGGCCACGGCACAATTCCCCGACGTGGCACCGACCGCGGTTTGGGCCGGCTATTTCGGCACGGTCCTGACAATCTGGCTTATCGCAGCGGTGTTCGCCTGGGCCGTGCTGCGCCGCCCCCTTGCCGACGGCGCGCCGATCGCGATGAGCGCCGGGTTCGGCAATGTGGTCATGGTCGGCATTCCCTTGGCGAGCGCGGCGCTCGGCGATGAAGCCGCCGGGCCCATTGCTCTGATCATTTCTGCCCACAGCCCCGTCCTGTGGACCATCGCGTCACTGCACTTGGCGCTGATCGGTGCCGAGCGCAGCGAACCGTTGGCAACGACCCTCACCCATGTTGCCAAGGATCTCGCGCGTAACCCCATTATCCTGGCGATCATCGCTGGAACCCTGTGGCGTTTGACCGGCATCGGCCTTCACGATCTGGCCGACCAGACGCTCTTGCTATTAGGGCGCGCTGCCATCCCATGCGCGCTGGTCTCGCTTGGGCTGTCGCTGATCGGATTTCGCATTGCGGGGCAGGTCCCGACGCTCGGCATGATCTTGCTCTTGAAGCTGGCTTTGATGCCGGTCGTTGCCTGGTTCGTCACCCGAGACATCATCGGCCTTCCGCCGCTGGTCGCAGGCGTGATTATCCTGTTTGCGGCAACGCCGACCGGCGCAAATGCCTATCTCTTTGCCCGTCAGCACGGGCGCGCCGTCAATTCGGCCTCCGCCGCCGTTGCGCTTGGCACCGCGCTTTCCGTCATCACGGCCACCGTCACGCTCCTGGTCTTGCGCGCGAACTAAAGCGTGCCGCATGAAATGCGCCGCGCGTTAGCTCTGTTGCGCTCACGGGCCATTGGCCCTCCGCGGGGGCGGGCCGTTTTCGTGTCGATGTTTCGAACACGAACATC
>CAZOGY010000130.1:0-9634 GCA_964579305.1 uncultured Hyphomicrobiaceae bacterium | reverse complement strand
ATCAATCATGGATCGGATGCGCAGTGCAACACACCACGTCGTTGAATCGCGTGGCGCATGCAGGCCGGCGACGACCGCGCCCGCCAATTCGGCATGCAGGTTGCGCTCCGTTGGCATTTAATGCATGTCGCGTCCAATCGGATCCACGGCCCGTGAGCGCAACAGAGCGAAAGCGCGGCGCATTTCATGCGACACGCTTTAGTTTCCGCCGAGGCCCAAAGTAGAAAACGGCACTTCCAGCGCGGCCGTCTGCACACCATCGATGCCGTGGACTGACAGCAAAACCTTGCGCCATTCCCAATCAATATCGATCAGGCCGAAGTTTTCGCGGAACGTGATCTTGCTGGCCAGCGGCGGCACCTGGGCATCTTTTGACGGGCCGAACGCGCGATTGAGCGAACTTGCCGTCAGTTCCACAAGCTGCGGCTGTGCTGCGCCCGGTGCGGCTGCTTCCCTATAAAGCGCCGCGCTGTGACGGTCGCCTGAGAGCAAGATCACACCGCTGGCGTGTGTGCGCGCAAGCAAGGCTTTGAGGCGCGCGCGCTCTTGCGGGATATTGCCCCAACGCTCCCAGCCATGGCCGTTAGCAAGGATTTGCACACCAGACGCAATGAAGCGAATTTCGGCAGGGTCTTGCAAACGTGCTTCAAGCCAATCCCATTGTGTTTTGCCCAGCACCGTCTTGGTTTCGGATGGATCGGGCTCGTACTTGCCCCAGTGCGGGAAACTGTCGGATTTGCGCTTCAGGTCGGAGCGAAATGTGCGCGTATCCAAGAAGATCATTTGAATGCGACGGCCCTCAGGACCAAAGGTCCGCGCGTAATAAATCCCGCCGTCGGTTTGTTTGGCCTCCGGCAACTGCCAAAATGCGCGGAAGAACTCTGCGGCTTGGGACTGGAATTCATATCCCGCGCCAGCGTCGTTCTTGCCGTAATCGTGGTCATCCCAGGTCGCAAGAAACGGCATGGCCGCGCGGGCTTTGGCAAACTCCGGCTGAGCGGCCTGGATACGGTAGGCGCTCGCCAGTTCCTGTGGATCGCCGTTGCGGATATCGCCGTAGACGTTGTCACCCAACATCAAGAACATTTGCGGCTTGGTCTCGATGACGGCGTCCCAGATCGGCTGGGGATGGTTTTGATGGAGGCAAGAGCCAACAGCGATGCGCGTCAAAACGGTGTCGGGTGCGGGCCGCAACCACGCCGGCTCGACCCTGATCGCTAGGTCATCACTGGACGCTGTCGCGTTGCGCGGGTTCGTTGCGTCCGGTTCGGCAACATTGGGTCTCGCATCAGCCGCGATCGCAGATTTGGCGTTCCTGTTCGCCGAGGTCGTATTGCTCGCGGCCGGGGCGCCTTGGGCTCGCGATGCCAACGGTTTGGATGGCGCGGTGAACTCATCAAACAAAAGCACAAGCGTCATGACAACGAGCGCGGCCCAAAGTGCCAGAACGCCAATGACCGCATAGCGACCGATCTGTGCACGCCGGGCGCGCCGCGCCGCGTCTGCACCACCCACTGCATTGTCTGCCATCAAACTTCCCATCCCGTCGTGGCGCCAAGTCGTCTCGGTCCAAGTCGTCTCGGTCAATCAACACGCGCGATCCCTTACGATCGGCTTTCGTCCCTCGTTGCGTTGATCGCGCGCACGTCATCGCGCAGTGCCGTGATTTCGCGCAAGAGGGCTTGATACTCGGTCTCGGCGACCTCGATGACCTTTTCGCTCTGCTGCTTGGCGGTTTGCTGCATGGCGTCGACCACGATGCCGATAAACAGGTTCAATACGGCGAATACGACAATGATGATGTAGGGCATGAAGAGCACCCAGGCATACGGATGCACCTCCATCACCGGGCGGACGACACCCATCGCCCAGCTTTCCAAGGTCATGATCTGGAACAGCGTGAATAGCGAGGCGCCGATCGAGCCGAAGAACTGCGGGAATGTCTCGCCGAACAGCTTGGTCGCCATCACCGCGAAGACGTAGTTGATGAGCACCAGGAGGATGATGATTGATCCCATGCTCGGCAAGGCGGCGAGCAGCGAACTGACCACGCGACGCATGGACGGCACCATCGAAATCAGCCGCAAGGCCCGTATGATACGCAGCGCGCGCAGGATCGAAAGGTTGCCGGACGCGGGGATCAGCGAAATCGCGACGATGGAAAAGTCAAACAGGCTCCAAGGGTCGCGCCAGAACCGCCAGCCGTGGACGTACATGCGAACGGCGATCTCTGCGACGAAGATGGCGAGCACGATCTGGTCAATGACAAGTAACGCATCGCCGTAGCTGGCCATCACCGACTTGGAGGTTTCAAGCCCAAGCGTGATCGCATTGAGGATGATGACGGCGACGATGAAGCGTTCGAATATGGGATGTTGAATGATCCCACCGACACGGGCGCGCACACTGATCGCGCCGTTGTTTGCCTGAGTTGTCTTTGCTGCCGTGTCGGCGCCGCGCTGCCCGTCCGTCATGACCCGCCCCTATCCACGAATGGCCTGTGCCGGCCTTGAATTAGGCGGCGCGGTGCGGTGCGGCAACGCCATGTTGTGCGGCCTATTCGGCCGGTGTGCTCAAAGACAGAGCAGGGCTGCAATGCCGCCGGACAGGTCGAGTACCAGTGCCGGCGCCCTGGCGAGTGCCAGATAGAGCGCGCCGGCGATGAGCGTGATCAAAACCGCTGTGACCGTGACTTTTGCGGCAAACGGCATACCCGCTTGGTGCGTTGTGGGGCTTGGCACGTCGGGGGCTCCCTTCAGCCTGCGGCGGGCGCGCCGGCAAGGCGCGGCACCGGGCGTTCGGCAATCGGCAAATGGATCAGCGCAGCGAACACGCCAAGCGCGGCGGAAATCCACCACATGACATCATACGACTTCGTGATGTCATAGAGGTAGCCGGCCATATAAGCGCCTGCAAACGAGCCGAGCTGGTGGGAGAAAAAGACAATCCCGTAGAGCATGGTCATCCACACGGGCCCGTAGAATACGGCAACAAGACCTGATGTCAGCGGGATCGTCGACAACCAGAACAATCCCAACGCAAACGAAAACGCAATCACCGTGGTGGCGTTGATCGGCAGGAAGAGGAAGCCGAGGAAGATCACCGCACGGGCCAGATAAATCAGGCTCAGGCCGTAACGCTTGGAATAGCGTTTGCCCCATTGCCCGGCGAAGTAGGTGCCGACCAGGTTGCCAACCCCCACAGCACTGAGGCCGATGACGGCAATTTCGACGCCCAGGCCAAGGTCAGAGACGTAGGCTGGCAAGTGCGTCGCGTAGAAGACCACGTGGAAGCCGCAGACGAAAAAGCCCGCATTCAGCAGCCAGAAACTCGGGTGGCGGAAAGCTTCGCCAAGTGCTGCGCCGATGCTCTGGCGCGGCGCGCTTGCGGCGCTGGACGATGCCTGTCGCGGCCGGCCAGCCACGGTCCAGGACAGCGGCAGCATGATTGCCGCTGTTGCGGCCAGGACGAGCAGGCTGGTCTGCCAGGTCAACGCCTCAATCAAAAGATGCGCATAGGGAACCGCGATCAACATGCCGATGCCGCTGCCCATGCCGACGGTTGCGATTGCTGACGTGCGGGCCTCCGGTGATGCAGCACGCCCGACCGCGCCGACCATGGCGTTAATCCCAGCGCCGGCAACGCCGAGGCCGAGCAAGATCCCAGACGCGAACAATAGAACACTCGGCAGGCCCATTTCTCCGGTCTGCGAGATCAGTGTCGGCACGGCAAGCTTGGTGGCGACGATGGCGGGGTCGCCGGCCGCGTAGAGCATGAGAATGCCGGCGATGGTACAGATCGCGCCGAATATGACGACGCGTGCGGTGCCATACTTGTCGGCAACCGCGCCCGTGAACGGCGCGGCGATGCCCCAAGTGATGTTGGCAAGGCCGATGGCGAGGGAGAACACCTCACGGCCGAGTTGGAGATCCAGCGAGACGGGCTTGAGATAAAGGCCCATCGCCTGGCGGATGCCCATGCCGACGCCGGCAATTGTCGCGCAGCACAGCAACAACAGCCATAACGGCAATCGTTCGATCGGCGCAGGGTTGGCCGTGTTCATCTCGGTCTCAGTCGTCGACGACATCGGGCACACTCCAAGGGTTTGCGCTGTGCTCCAGGGCCCCCGGCGCAGGCTGGAGGTGCGGAACGCATGTTGGCATCGCTATGCCACAGATCGAAGCGGGGCAGGTTCGAATATTTCTCAGCGCGCGCCCAAGAATTTCTCAAGCCTTGTGCCGTGCTTTGGATCATTCAGCACTGCCTTGCGGCGGCGCAGGGCCGTCAGACCTGACGCGCAGTCCAGACCGTGCAGGATCCGGGCACGACAGCTCTTCGCAAGAGAACACTTGGACGGCGCCCTCAGGATCATTCAGACCGCGCCGCGTGAGTTCAACGCGCCAGCCGGCGGCCTTGTCACCGCTTATGCGATACAGGTGATAGCTGGCGGGATCGTCGCGGGATTTGAACGGGGCGACCGAGCAGGAACCAGCGCCAACAACCGGGATGGCACCGGCTGGGCCTTCCAGCCAGGCAATATTGAACCGATGGTTGTGGCCGTGGACGACAAGTTCCGCGCCATGGTGGGCCAACGCCGAAGCCAAGGTTTGTGCGTTCCGCAGCGCGCGCCGCGGACTTGCCTGACCGGGCAAGGGTGGATGGTGGATCATCACGAGACGGAAACGGCCCTGCTCTTCGGCTTCGTTGAGCGCCGCGATCAGCGTGGCGATCTGATGGCTGCTCACGCGACCCGTCGCCATGCCGGGACCGGACAGGCAGGCGGAGTTCAGGCCGATCAGCGTGACGTGGTCGATCTGACGGACGAACGGGAAGCGGCTGCGGTTTGCGTGCGCCGATCTCGTTGCTGACCGCGGCGTTCCGGCGTGGGTGCCAGCGTCGGTCGTGAAGCTCGATGCGTAGGCGGACCAGCGGTCAATACCGGGATCGTGCAAGAGGCGCGTGTAGACATCATGGTTGCCGGGCACGACGGAGACCTGTTCCGGTGTCCCGATTTGTTGGAGCCAGCGCGCGGCCTGCGCGTGTTCGGCCGGCAACCCAATGTTGGTGAGATCGCCGCTGACCAGGACATGGTCGACGTGGTTGAGGTGGAGATCCGCGATCAAGCGCGCGGCAACTTCCGGGCGATGCACATATTGGCGCCGACGCAGCCAGTTCGCGCGTCCCATCGATCGCTTCAGGTTCCAATCCCAAAGGCGCAGCGATGGCAACGGCCCCAAGTGGACGTCTGACAGATGGGCGAACGTGGTCACAGCGCGACGGTATCCTTTGTTGCAGGCTTCGTAGCCCTTCCCGGCAATTGCGGTTTTGTCTCCGGCTGGGGACCCGGCTCGGTGTTTGGACCGCGTCGTCTTACCGCCATTAGCCGCGCAACGTGTCGGCTGGGCCAACGCGTCTGCATCTGGTAGTCACAGGCCGGTGAGCGACCTCCAGCCCTCGGATGGACCCGTGCCGTGATTGCCCGCAAGGCCATGCACATCTACTGGCGCACCACGCGTGCGCTGACTATGGGCGCGCAAGGTGTTGTGTTTGATGCGCAGCATCGCGTGCTGCTTGTGCGACACACCTATCGCAAGGGCTGGTTCTTTCCCGGTGGCGGCGTTGAGAAAAACGAGAGCGCGTGGTTGGCAGTCCGCCGCGAGCTTGAGGAAGAGGCTGGCGTTCTATGCCAGAGCGAACCACGGCTGTTCTCGCTCTACACGAATTTCAAATCACTGCCGTCGGACCATATTGCGCTGTTCGTGATCGACGATTGGACCCAACCGGACCCGCCGGGTCCCAACCGCGAAATTGCCGAGCACGGCTTTTTTGCCCGCAACGAACTGCCGGACGGAACCCACGAAGCGGTGCTGCGACGGCTGGCGGAACTGCGCGATGGCGTTCCCATCTCACAAAATTGGTAACGAGTGTGCGTGTGGTGTCGCGGCGGTTCACGTAGCTGTCACGTTTGGTCTGTGATAGCGCGTGGGCCAGGTTGCCGGACATTGCGGTGAGCCGGCGCAGTCAGCCATATCTGGCAGAAGGTTTTTTGCGATGCGGGACTTGCGACGACGACGCCATGCATGATGACCCGCGCTGAGGTGCCGTCAGGAACAGACGGCCAGGCGCGGGCAACGATGATGCGTCTCGTCCACGCCAGCCCAAGTGATCGCCATGACCGCCAGCGCCCTTGCCGTTTTGTCTGAAGCTAAATCTGCGCTCGACACGTCGCCCGTCGTCGCGAGGATTGCCAAGCCCAAGCCCGTGATCTCACCCAGCGCCCCTCAGGATCGCCCAGCCGTTGCCGCGCTGATGGCTGAAACGTTCGGTCCAGGCCGGTTTGCGCGGACCGCCTATCGCATCCGCGAAGCCGCCGGAACCGATGCAACGGCTTGGTTCGTTGCGCGCCATGCAGATGGTGCCCTTGCCGGCGCGATCGGCATGACGGCTGTGCAATGTGGCGAAAGATCCGGACACATGCTCGGTCCCGTCGCGGTGCGTGCAAGCGATCAGCGCGGCAAGATTGGCTCGGCCTTGATCCAACATGCGCTGTTCTGGGCGGACGATATGGACAGCCCGTTTGTGATATTGGTTGGGGACAGGCCCTACTACGGACGGTTCGGGTTTGAGCCGACGGTGCCAGGGGCTGTCCGTTTGCCGGGCCCGGTTGACCTGAACCGCGTGCTCGCGCGGTGCCGGCCACCTCTGCATGCGACCGATTTGGTTGGCGAATTGCGCGGGCTTGCCAAGCGGTGATCAGCTTGAGGCGGCCGGCGTATCATGCGCGCGCGGCCCGCGTTTTCGCCAGACCCCGAGGTCGATAATCACTTTGAGCGTTGCAACGAGCACCAGCGCGCATAAAGCGACCTTTGAGACCGTTTCCATGGTACCTTGGATGAGGACGGCATGCACAGCCGTTCCGGTCACGATCAATACGGCAAGTCCGGTGTGGATCATGCGCCATGTGCGCGGTCTGAGACCGGTACGCGAACGCAACGCGACCATCACGGCCACCGCTACGACGGCCCACATCGCAATCACGCCCCACGCTGAGAACGGCGTAGGCGATGTAAACAGTAACGCATCGATCACGTCGGGCGGGCTTGTCACCCAAAGCCCGGCGACATGGACCGCCACACAGACAACCAATGCCGCGCCGGTCCAATGGTGGATTTGTCGTGCCTGATAGCGCGTGAAACCCGGCAGGTAACCGCCAGCAAGCAATGGCTGGAGCAACATAATGGCCAAGCCGACGATGCCTGCGAAACCGGCAACGATGTAGACCGGTTGGCGCCAGGCCAAGAGCGGACTTGTGGCGGCCAGTGCGACCGGCACAAATATCGCGGCCAGCAGCGCGGCCCAGACGAGCGCCTGGCGCATGCGTGTCATGGAATCAGCCCCGCGACGATCTTAGGCCGCCTCGAGGACGAAGTGTGCTTCAAGGCTCGTGTCCCGGGCGCTTGGCATCACCGGGCGCAAGAACACGGTTTTGAAATCGCCGCTGTCATAGGCGAGGTGTGCGTGCGGCTGTCCGAACGCAGGAACGATCTGCGGCATTTCCAGACGGTACACGCCGTTTTCGTCGGTGAGTGTTGCACCATGACTTTGCGGGTCGCGCTCGTGGCCTTCGACCGTGTGGGCCCAGATTTGGATGCGCTGGCCGGCAAGCGGTGCACCGTCCCCGGCGCGGCGAACCGTGCCAGACATCCAGAAGCCGCCCTTGCCGATTTTTTCAACGATCGGCGCGCCGGGACGGTAATTGTTGGAGCCGCCCCACATGGTTTTGGTTGGCGCCAGGCCCTTGGCTTGTGCTGGTACGACGAGGCCTGTGGCGCTTGCAGCGATGAAGGCGCCGCCAGTTGCGATCACTTTGCGGCGGTCAAGCATAGGGTGTGTCATTTCCGTGTCTCCCTGCAGGTTAGCAGTTTCATCCGGTTGACGAATGGGCACACGGCTAACGCGCTGACACTTGGCTGGGCGAGTTAAAATCTGACAACGTCACGGCACACCCGGGGCACAAATTGGCGCGGGCCGGGCAAAGCTGTTGTGTGATCAGGCGCAAGATTGCGGGCAAAAGCTGCGCCTCATACGAGGGACTTCATACAGCGGCTTGCGCTTCGTGTGAGTTTTCGGGCGCGTGACCGCGGGCCCCGCTTCGGCTTTCGGGCGGCGCCATCGAACCGCGGCGTCAGGGACGGCGCGGTCGCGGGATCCGCCGCCTCGCCCCGCTTAATCCTCGAACGGGTCACGCATCAAGATGGTGTCGTCGCGTTCCGGTGAGGTGGACAGAAGGGCGACAGGGCACTCGATCAGTTCTTCGATATGGCGGACGTACTTGACAGCCTGGGCCGGCAATTCAGCCCAGCTTCGCGCGCCCCGGGTCGTATCCTTCCAGCCTTCAAAGCTTTCGTAGATCGGCTTGACGCGGGCTTGTGCGTTCTGGCCGGCCGGGAGACGGTCGATCCGCTCCCCATCAAGTTCGTAGCCGATGCACAGCTTGATCTCGTCGAAACCGTCGAGCACGTCGAGTTTGGTCAGCGCAATCCCGTTGATGCCGGTGACCTTGACGACTTGTTTGACAATGGTCGCGTCGAACCATCCGCAACGGCGCTGGCGCCCCGTCACCGTGCCGAATTCGTGGCCGCGTTCGCCGATGCGCTGGCCGATCTCATCGTCCAGTTCGGTCGGGAACGGGCCGGCGCCAACGCGCGTTGTGTAGGCCTTCGCAATGCCGAGCACATAGCCGACCGTGCCGGGCCCGACGCCGGAACCGATCGCAGCCTGGGCCGCGACTGTGTTGGAGGACGTCACGAACGGATATGTGCCGTGGTCGATGTCCAGCAAGGCGCCTTGTGCGCCTTCAAAGAGAATTCGGCGCCCAACGCGCCTGGCGGCGTCAAGCCGCTGCCACACGCAATCGATGTAGGGCAGAATGCGCGGGGCGATCTCGGCCAGTTCCGCAAGCAGTCCATCGCGGCTGATCTCGGCCTGTCCGAGGCCGCGGCGCAAGGCATTATGGTGGACGAGAATGCGTTCCAGCTTCGGCTCAAGCGTCGACAGGTTGCGCAGGTCTTGCGCGCGGATCGCACGGCGACCGACCTTATCCTCATAAGCGGGGCCGATGCCGCGGCCGGTCGTGCCGATTTTGCCCTGACCAGCCGCCTCCTCGCGCATCAGATCGAGTTCGCGGTGGAGCGGCAGGATCAACGTTGCGTTTTCGGCGATCTTGAGGTTGTCGGCGCTGATCGCGACGCCCTGGCCCTTGAGGCGCTCGATTTCCTCCGTCAGCGCCCAAGGGTCGATGACGACGCCGTTGCCGATGATCGCCAACTTGTTCTGGCGCACCACCCCGGAAGGCAGCAACGAAAGCTTGTAGGTCTGCCCGCCGATGACGAGCGTGTGGCCGGCGTTGTGGCCGCCCTGGAAGCGCACGACCACATCAGCGCGCTCAGAAAGCCAGTCTACGATCTTGCCCTTGCCCTCGTCGCCCCATTGGGCGCCGACCACCACCACGTTTGACATCTTTGCTCCCGACAAACAGCAACCGCCCCGGCGCGGCCGAGGCGGGATCACTTGAAATCAGGTTGTACGCGAAGTGCGCCAGCCTCGGCAAATGCGATGGCGGCGACGTTGCGCG
>CAZOGY010000129.1:0-9650 GCA_964579305.1 uncultured Hyphomicrobiaceae bacterium | reverse complement strand
CGGCCCGTGAGCGCAACAGAGCAAAAGCGAGGCGCATTTCATGCGACACGCTTTAGCGCGCGTCGATTGCCCGACCCAATGCCTCCAGCACGACTGCGGTTGCGGATTGGGGCACGATCGCGCCGCGATGACCGATCACGGCGCCGGCCAATTGGTGCGCGATCTCGCATGCCGGTTCCGGCGCCAAGCCCTGCAGGCGGCCGGCCAGGTAGCCGGCATTGAACGCATCGCCCGCAGCCGTCGTATCGACCACGCTGACATTGTGGGTTGGCGCACACCAGACCCGATCGGCATGACCGCGTGCAATCAGGGCCGGTCGGCCACCCTGTTTGACGACAACCTCGCTGGCGCCAGCATCGATCAGGCGATCCGCGACGTCCGTCGGCGAGCTTGCACCGAACAGCGCCGCCTCGTCCTCAAACGTCGGCATCGCAATGTCGGCTTGCCGCCAAAACGCGCCAAAAGTTTCGCGGGCAGCCAATTTGCCCTGCGGCCAGCCACGGGGCCGGAAATTGCTATCCATCACAACGAGCGTCTGCGCTGCCTTGGCGGCCACGATGAGTTCGCTCAGCCGGCCCAACCCCTGGGTATCCAGGATCGAAAGCGTGATGCCGGAAAAGTAAAGCGCATCAGCAGCAGCGACGGCCTGCGTTACCGCGTCGTTGTCGCAGAAATCAAATAGTGTCCGCGCCGGCGATGTCTCGCGCCAGTACCAAAACGAGCGCTCGCCCGCCCGATCTGTTTCGATCAGGTAGAGCCCAGGCATGCGACCGGGGCAGCGCGCGATCAGGTCGGTGCCAACGTGGTTTTCTTGCGCCAGCGCAATAATCCCGTCGCTGTAGGGATCATCGCCGACCGCGGTCAGGTACTCACACGTGATACCCGGCGCGCGGGCCAAATAGGCAGCCGTGTTGAAGGTGTCACCGCCGTAGGCCAGCGCGAAGAGCGCGCCATCGGCTGCGCTGCCGCTGCGCGAAAGTTCGACCATGCATTCGCCAACGGCGACGACCTTCATTGTCATGGGAGCCAAGTGGGTGAGCTGATATCAGGCCTGCAACCATCCGCGAACCGACGCGGCCGCGCAACCCGGCGCTTGCGCCCGCGCCAATTGGAACGTCGCTGCGCGCGATCGTTCCAGATCAACGCGCTCCAGATCACACGAGATCATGTCGGTTTCGAACGCGCTTGCCTGCCATGATCTCGGTTATTTTAATGGTCGCTGCACCGTTCGCTTGGAGCGGTTCCGCCGCAACCGGACGAGCCCTAAAAACCGGTGAAATCCCTAAAAAACCGATCGGCGGTAAACCGCGGTCGCCGTTGCCGGAACCGGGCAACCCTCGCCCGCGTACGGCGCCGTGCCGCCGTGCGACGGCGTTCAGCCTGTCGACGCGCGCGCGCGGCCTGACGTCGTCTTTGTGCCGCCAATGCTCGCTGCCGCGCCAGGCGACGGGTCCGCAATAGGAGTTGGCGGCGCGCCTGCAGCCGTCGTTCAACCGCCTCGCGCGCGCGCCGTTCAACCGTTCGTTGGTCGACCGCTTGTTGGCGCGAAATGGGTCTACGCGGAGTTGCCGCGCGCGGCGGGGTCAACAGACGCGGCGCTTTTTGAGGCTGCGCCAAAGCGTTGCGGCGCGAAGCCTGGCCGCGTGTCGTGTCGGCCGAGGTTTTTGGCGCAGGGATCGCGACGCCGTCCCGTGCGGCACGGTCCCCGCCGGTTGGCTGTGAGCGTCGTTGCGGTGGCGACACCGGGGCAATCTTGGCAACCCGTTGCTGCGTGCGCGTGCCGGTCGGCGTTTGCCGCCTTTTGGGTTCGGTGGTGTCCAGCGACGCAATCTGTTTGGGCGCACGAACGCTCTGCGGCCGGTCCTGTGGCCGCGGCGCCGGCACTGGCGGCGTTTTGGCCCGTGGCTGTGTCAGCTTGGAGCGCGATGGTGCGCGGCGCTGCTCAACGGACGCGGAAAGCTGCGATCCCGATTGTTTGCCGTCGGCCTCCGGCTTTGGTTGCGCGGACTTCGGCTTAGCGGACACAGTCGCTGTCTTGTCCTGGCTAGCCGTGTTAGCCGCGCCGCGACGGTTCTTCCAAAGCAGTGCGGGCGGGGCGGCTTGCCTGAGACGTTCGGGTGCTGCCGCGCGCCTGGGCCGGGGCTGCCGCTGCAGCGAGGCCGTCCGCGTTTCAATCCGGGTGCGTTCCGCAGCGGTTTGTTTCGACGCCGACTTTGGCTGTTCGCGCAGTCCGGCGGCACTTGGCGGCGGCCGCCGCACGGGCAGCGCAATCGGCAGCCCGAACGACAACGGCTTTGCGATCGTCCCCGTCGCCTGATTCCGCGCGAGGCTTCCGGTAATCTGCGGGGCTTTGAGTGGCCGTGCGTTCGCGACAGTACCAACACGCGAGGCCCCGGTCTTGCTTGCGTCGGGATGACGGTAGGTTGGCGGCGCGTGCAGCCCTTCCGCAATCGCACCCGGTGCCGCACGCGTACAGGTCCCAGCCGCATGGCTCTGCACCAGTGCGAGCAGGACGAAGTCCGGTTCCGAATACGGCAATCGGGCATTCACGCGGCGAACGAACCACCCCATGGCCGCCTGCGTTTGACGCGACCATCGCCCGTCCATCGGCCCCGTATAGCAGCCCGCACGGCCAAGCGCCCGTTGCAGCCGGCGGATAAGATCGCGGCGCGCATCGGTATCGGCCGGCAAGATAGAAGATAGCGCGGGCGCACCATGCACCGGACGCTGTGAGCCACGCTGACCGGTATCGGCGACGCGAATGACGCGCGGCTGCGCAGGCGGAAGCTTAGCCCGTGTGGTGGTGGTGTCCGCGCCCGCAGGGTTTGAGGCTTTTGAGCCAACAATCGCGTTCCTGGGGCCGCCGCCATCCAACGCATTGTCTGTGTCTATGGAACCGATGGGCCGGATCGTTACGGGCGCGTATGGCCCGACATACGTGCCGTTTCCAGTTTTGGCCTGTCCGGTGGTTTGCTTCGCTGTTGTGATCGGTGCCCGCTTGCGATGACCGGTCCGCTCGTCCTGACCCATGCCGGTGCGATCGTCGGCCGAGGGCCCGTTTGGCCGTGGCGCAGCCTTGATGGTTGGCGGTTTCGTCAAGATCAGCCGGGCAACCCGCAGCTCGCTGTGCGGCACGGCTGGTTTGCGCTGCGGTAATGGCACGACCGCCAGACCTGCTTGCCGCTGGCGAAGCGAGGGTTCGACAGCCCGTGCTTGAGCAACGGCGGATGGTAAAGCCGCGCGACGCGCAGCCTCGATAAGCGGCGCCACATCCGACCAGCCAGGCGCCCGCTCAAGCAGACCCGTACCGACCAGAAACGCAACGCCGGCCAGCGCCATCCCCCCGCTGATCGAGATCTTCATCATCTCGCATACCCTTCAAGCGAACGCCGTGGCATCGCACCGAAACCGACCGGGCGCATTGGTTCGGCCCCACCGCACCCGCAACTCGCACAACGGACACGCCCTGGGCGATCTCGTCGCCTCTCGTAGTTGCGCCGCAACCGAGCCCACGACCACGGTGTTACAGCACAAATCGTGCCGACCCAACTGTCGCAAGTGCAACCCTATATGTGATAATCCGTAATCGCCAGGATTGGGCACACCGTGGAGCAGCTGCGGCGGCATCACGACTCGTTTGCGGCATTTGCGCCACATGCGAGTCAAACCCCAGCAAAGACCGTGGAACAATCAGGGCAAACTGTGGGCGAATCACGGTACTGCCTCAATCACGGTCGGCGGATGCGTAGCGCTTTCTCAGTCATTTCCACCACAACCGAACCAATCCACAGAGGCGGTAGCTAGCGGCGACACGTCTCCGCGGATTGATTCGTTTGGCTCGCCGAAAACATTCGAAGGCAACCGCTCTCGCTGGTTTGGCGCTGCTTCACGCGCAGGCGCCCTGCTCAGAAGCCATCAAGCGATCGGAACCCTTGCGCAGGAAGCTCTGCCTGCGTGCGTGCTGCCGCCGTAAAGAAGAAACCTGCGCAGCGGGTGTTTGGCGTTGTTGCGCGAAAGAACAGGACTGTCCGCAATGCGACACGCTCTAGGCGTCCTCGGCGTCTTGGCGGCCGGCGTCCTCCTCGCGGTCTCAGCCGCGATGAACTGGCGTTTCGGTTACCAACTCGGTACGACCGAGCTGGATGGGCTGATATACGGCTCTGCCAGTGCGGCTGCCGATTGCTTAAAGGCGCTGGTGCCGTTTTTCATCTTCGCCGCACTTAGAAACCGGATGTGGGCCCAGGCGGCCGCATCAGTCGTGGTCTGGACCGTCGTGACGGCGTACTCGCTCACATCGGCACTCGGCCACGCCGCGTTGAACCGTTCGGAAACAACGGGACAGCGCGTCGCGCAGGCGACTGCTTTCCAAGCGCTCACTGCTGATTTGAAGCGGGCCCAAGAGCAATTGAGCTGGGTTCCGCAACACCGTCCCGCTGCCACCGTACAAGGTGACATCTCCGGGATGGAGGCGCAGCGCTACTGGAAGTGGACGCAAGGTTGTACGCAGACACGGGGGCGCTCAACGCGTGCCTTCTGTCAAAAGTACAACGGCTTGAAAGCTGAGCTCGGCTCGGCGCAACAGGCTGGCAAACTCGAGGCCCGCATCGCGGAAGCTCGGGCGAAACTGGCCACATTCAATGGGGCGGGCCATGGTGCTGCAGACCCTCAAGCTCACATTCTCGCAAAGCTCACCGGTGTTTTCCTGCCGGGTGTTTCGGTCGAGGATGTCCAGATGGCGCTTGCCATCTTCATCGCACTGCTTCTCGAAGTCGGTTCCGGCCTGGGCATGTATGTCGCCTTCTCACAATGGCGCATGAACCCGGCCACGGCTGTGAAGACGGTCCAACCGACCGCACGGCCACTGACGGAAGAAGTCGCGCCTGAAACCATGGCTGATGTGACCCCACTGGTCACCGACGCCTCGGTCGAAGGTGCCAACGACAACCCAGCTGAAGCAATCGAGGAGGTTGTAGAAGAGCCAGCGCCACGTCTGGTGGCGCCGCAGTCTGATGTGCAACGATACAACAAGGAGCGTATTGAAACCCAGGATGGATCAAGCCTGACAGCAACGGCGCTTTACGAAGATTATTGCGCTTGGTGTGAAGAACAGGACAAGGAGCCACTCGCTCTTCCAACGTTCGGTCGTGAGTTTGGTGATCTTGGAATTCAAAAGGCGAAAATCGCTGGTCGCGTACGTTATATCGGTGTTGCGTTGCGCAAAAAGGGCTCTGGCACGGGGGATAAGAACGTGCCCGCCTTCAGCTCGAAAGCCGCTTAATCGAAAGCGGCAATGGAATGAGAAAGGGTCGCTTCGGCGGCCCTTTTTCGTTTGTGGAGCAAATAAAAAGACGAGCGCCGAAACGCTCGTCTTTGTTTTCTATTTGCGGTGTCTCAGAAGACGCCTAATTGATCAGCTTGACGGTTCCCTGGGTATTGGCCAGCGCCTTGCCGATCTGTTTGAAGGCGTCACGCAGCTCAGCCCCATCGTATGGGAAGAAATAGCGGCCCTCACCAGCGCAATCATAAAGCACCTTGCGCGGATCATTGTCTGGCAAGCTTGAATAATTGACGGTGCCAGCGCGGTCTTCGGGCTCGGCGATACCCAGGCCGACGGCAAAGACCATGACCTTCTTGTCGCTCTTGCGCATTTCCTCACAGAACTGACGTGCATCCTGGTTGGAGCGGGTGCATGAGTTGCGTCCGTCGCAATAGGCGTCGCTGTGCAGGGTGAATTGGCCGTCCGTCATGATCACGACGGCTTTCAGATTGCGATTGTCGTCTGGTTCGTAGTCACGCTTGGGCACGCCCCAGGTGTCTGCGAAATCAGGGGCGATCGTGTACCAGGACCAGGCGATGCCCATGTGGCCAGCCGTGCCGCCGGCGGGTCCGATCAGTCCCTCGATCTTTTCGCCGATTAAGGACTTGCTACCGGTCAACGGCATGATCGTGTGACCCGGTGTTGAGCAGGTATCGTTCGGGTTCGTGGTCCAGCCCGTCGTGGCAAAGCCTGAGGTTGGGCCGGTATCGCTGAATTCTTGCGAACCCGTACGTTCCTTCATGCAGGTCTTGAGGTAGTACGTCGTCGGCTGACCGACCGCAACATACTGTTGGTTCGGCCGGGAATCGCCGCAGTGATACTCGGTGCGATAGCAAGAGCTATAATAGTACCAGTAGTTCGAGCTGCAGCTTCCATACCAGGATTTGCGTTCACGGTAGGATCGGCAGCTAAGCGATTCGGGTTGTCCCGTGATTTTTGCAGCCGTTGGACGATCAACGCTCACGTACTGCGAGAACGGGACGATGGAAACGCGAATGTTTGGGTTATCGCCGTCTGGCATGACGACATTGAGCATGTCGCAGGCCGCAACACGCATTGCGCCCATCCGTGTGCCATCGGGCTGTGCTGTGCAATCGGGATCGGTCGAGCTGATATTGATGGTGTTGTCGGGATCATTCATCGATCCGGTCATGTCGACCATCAGTGCGATATCGAGTTTCTTGATATCAGCAGAGGCCGTGCCGCCGGTTTCAACGTTGAACTGGTCAATCCCGGTGAAGGACAAAAACGGCGTTCTTACACCGGTGCCGATTTTGGCGACGGCTGCCGCGTCGCCCTCGTTGAGCTTCAAGCGAACCTCGATTTTACCCTCGGGCAGAGGGTTGGGAAGCGTATCACCCTCAGCGACATTAACATCGTTTGCATCGATGCCGTTTTGGGTCAGCTGATACACGATTTGTTGTTTCATCGAGTTCCAGGACTTTTGCGCATCCCCGGTCGTCTTCAAGGCGCGCACGCCGTCAATCGCGGCGGCGTCGGCCACTTTCTGCAGCTTGGAGCGCATTTGGACAGCGCGACCGTAATCGACCGCAGTGCCCACGAATAAAAGCGCCGACATGAAACCGAGCCCGAACAGAATTGCCGTGCTACCTTTTTTATTCTCAGAGAACTCTCTGATCAGAGAATCTGGACGGGTCATTTTTGTAAGCCTCCGTGATACTGTGTCATCGACTTACACTTCGAATTCCTCGCAGGTTGTTTTCACAATTGATTGAATTGTTCGTATTCTGGCAGGGAAAATGGTAAACGGTTTTTATTTTTGACAGGGTGTTCGATAGATCGTTCGGATTTATTCAAAATTCTGGATGAATGCTCGCCATCGCGCGTGCCGTCTGGCAACCTGCCCAGAGCCAGAAGGAAGAGCCGCCATGCCGCAACCACAGCCTGCCACCCCCGGCCAGCCGCTTGCCGATGTTGATACACCTGCGCTGATCGTCGATCTCGACGCCTACGAGGCCAACGTCGCGACCATGGCGCGTTTGGCGCGGGAAGCCGGTGTTCGCCTGCGCCCGCATGCGAAGACGCATAAGTCAATTACGGTCGCGCACCATCAGTGCGACGCTGGCGCTATCGGGATCTGCTGTCAGAAGGTTTCAGAAGCCGAAGTCTTTGTGGCCGGCGGCATTCGCGATGTCCTGATCACCAACGAAGTCTGGGGCCGGCCAAAGCTTGCCCGTCTTGCAGGCCTCGCGCGTCAGGCTGACGTCACCGTTTGCGTGGACCATAGCGCAAGTGTCGCAGCTCTGGCGGAGGCAGCGCGCCGCGCCCGCGCACGCCTTGGCGTTCTCGTTGAAATCGACGTGGGTGGCCGGCGCTGCGGAACGGCGCCGGGTTCGCCGGCTGTTGCTTTGGCAAAGGCGATAGCTGCTGAGCCTGACGCCTTACGCTTCCGTGGGCTGCAAGCCTATCATGGCAGCGCCCAGCACTTGCGCAGCCAGGCCGAGCGTCAAGATGCCATCGCGCAAGCTGCCGCGGCCGTGCGCGAAACTCTCGGCGAATTGGCAAGCGCGGGCCTGGACGCGGAGATTGTTGGCGGCGCTGGAACGGGCACCTACGCCATCGAGGCCGCGACGGGGCTGTGGAATGAAATCCAGCCGGGCTCATACGTCTTCATGGACGCCGACTATGCGCGCAACCGCAACGACAACGGCGGTGAGATCACCACCTTCAGCCATGCCTTGTTTGCGCTCGTCACGGTCATGAGCGTCACACCCGGCGAGCGCGCAATTGTCGACGCCGGGCATAAGGCACTCAGCAACGACGCCGGCTTTCCTGACATTTGGCAGCGCCCGGATCTGTCTTACGCACGACCATCCGACGAACACGGCGTCATCACCGCAGCAACGCCCAACGCCATCCTGCCAGAGGTCGCAGACCGGTTGCTGCTCGTGCCAGGGCACGTCGATCCCACCGTCAATCTCTATGACTGGTTTGTCGGCGTGCGCGGGCTTGCTGGTCCAGATCCACGCGTGGAGTGTTTGTGGCCGGTCTCAGCGCGCGGCTGCATCAGCTAAACCGATATGCGAACTTACGGCACTGCTTTGCGATCCACGGTTCGGATGCGATTGCTCTATCTCCACTATGATAAAGCATCGTCATCCGACCACGCGCCCACAATTGCTGTCACGTGTGGTCGCGTGATGCTCTCGGGGGCAGCGGTCGCTGGCGTCGGGCGCTACAGCAGACGCCAGGTCGCGGCACCTGCCCGCGTCGGGGGATCTTGTGGGCTGCCTGGGACGCACCACATAGCTGCGCAGACACCCTGACAGCGAGCTTGGAGACCAACATGAACGCGAACGAGCAAGATCTGATCCGTGGCCTTTTCGACCGGATGTCGGCGATGGGTGCGATCGACAAGGACCCTGCCGCGGACGCGTTGATCCAGGACGGCGTCATGCGCAACCCGCAGGCGGCCTACCTGCTTGTGCAATCGGTGCTTGTGCAAGAGCAAGCGCTGCAGGCAGCGGATGCCCGCATCAAGGAACTCGAAGGCAAGGTCGCTGCGCTTGAAAAACCAGCCCCGCAGGCCTCCGCAGCACCACGCGCATCGGCCGGATTTGGCGGCGCCGCATCAGCGGGCGCAACGTCCGTGCCGGCGGCGGGCAGCGGCCGCACCTCGGCTGGATTTGGTCAAGGGGCTGGCCTCGCAGCGGCGCCGGTCGCTTCGCCCGCCAACGCCGGCAGCGGCCCAGGTCGCAATGCGCGCGCCGACGCAAACCGACCCGCCGGCGGCGGCTTCATGGCGCAGGCCATGACAACGGCTGCCGGTGTTGCTGGCGGCATGTTGCTGGCCAGCGGCATCTCAAGCTTGTTTTCCAGTGGCTCTGCCGAAGCTGCATCCGGCTCCGAAAGCGCTGAGGCGCCAACCGAAACCGCCAACGCGGAACAGCAGACCGAGGCCCCGGCCGAGCCAAGCGCGGAAGAAGCCGCAGCCCTCGATCACGAGCAAGGCGGCGCGGACTTCCAGGATGCCGACTTTGGCGGCGACGACTGGGGCGGCGACTTTGACGGCTTCGATATCTAAAGCGTGTCGCATGAACTGCGCCTCGCTTTAGCTTTCTTGCGCTCACGGGCCGTGAATCCGGTTGGACGCGACATGCATTAAGGCCGCAAGCGGCCCGGCGCGAGCGCCGCCCCGCCGGAGGTGCCCGGCCGACGGCCGGAACAGCACCGCGAGGCCAAAAACCTAATGCGTGTCGCATGAACTGCGCCTCGCTTTAGCTCAGTTGCGCTCACGGGCCGTTGGCCCTCCGCGGAGGCGGGCCGTTTTCGTGTCGATGTTTCGAACACGAACATCGATGGCCTGGGCCGC
>CAZOGY010000128.1:0-9847 GCA_964579305.1 uncultured Hyphomicrobiaceae bacterium | reverse complement strand
TCGATGTTCGTGTTCGAAACATCGACACGAAAACGGCCCGCCGCCGCGGAAGGCCAACGGCCCGTGAGCGCAACAAAGCTAAAGCGAGGCGCGTTTCTTGCGACACGCTTTAGCGGCATGGGGCTACTCCGAAACGTGAATGGTCACCTTCTGAGGTGCACCAGACGAGGCGCCCTCTGCATCCGATACCGAAACCTGGAAGCTTGCGATCGGTTGGTCTGAGCCGTCGTGCACGAACATCACCGCGCGGGCATTGATGTCGGCTTGGCTGAAGCGGGACACCGGAATAGTCGGCGCAGAGGTCAAGGCAATGATCCCGCCCTGAATATCAGGCACCGAAAACGTGAGTGCGCTTGCCGTGTCGTCGGGATCGAAGGCCTGGAGGTCCTCGCGCGTGATGACCACCGAGCGGCCGCGTCGGACCTCCAGCGTCATGTCGCCGGCCAACGTCGGCGGGACATTTCGCACGTCGGCGGACAACTCGCCGCCAGGAGCAAGTGCGATCGATCCATATTGGACCTTGCCTGCGACCACGCCGGTCTCACCGATCGAGATCAACTCGCGCGTGCGCACATCGCCTTGGACTTCGCCGTGCACTTCCACATTGACGGCGCGGACATTGCCGTACGCGCGCCCGCCAGCAGCGACAATGACAAGGTCGCTTGAGATCGTGCCCTCTACGTAGCCGTGCACAACCACTTTGCGCCCGTTGAGGATTTTGCCCTGGATGACGGTGTCTTGCGAGATGACACCGACGCCGGTCGTATCGGTCACGTGTGAGGCCCCATTTGCAAAGAGTGGTCCCAAGCCACGTGCATCTGGTCCATCAGCTTTGGCTGATAATCGATTGGCACGCGGGTCTGTGTCGGGAAGCATATCCAACACCAAGCGAGTCGCTGGCAGTCTTGCGTCCGCCGCGCGACATCGTGATGACCACTGTGACGCAACCGCGTCACATCACGGCGCCGATCTGCCAGGGCACGAACTCATGGTCGCCGTAGCCATGGGCTTCCGACTTGGTCTTCTCGCCGGACGCCACCGCTAGAATGCGCTCGAAAATCTCAGCGCCCTTCTGGTCAACGCTGACACCGTCGAGGACATCGCCGCAGTTTATGTCCATATCCTCCGTCTGCCGCTCATACGTCTGCGAGTTTGTGGACAGCTTGAGCGACGGCGCGGGTTTGCATCCGAACGCCGAACCGCGCCCAGTTGTGAACGTGACGACGTTACAACCGCCGGCCACTTGCCCGGTCACGGAAACAGGGTCGTAGCCGGGGCTATCCATGAACGTGAAGCCCCTGGCCGTGACCGGCTCCGCATAGCGATAGACGCCGTTGAGCGTCGTCGTCCCGCCCTTTGCCGCCGCACCGAGCGATTTTTCCAGGATCGTCGTCAGGCCGCCGGCCTTGTTGCCCGGCGATGGGTTGTTGTCCATCGAGCCGTTGTTCTTGGCGGTATAGTCCTGCCACCAGGCAATGATGTCGACCAGTTTCTCGCCGACATCGCGGGTGGCCGCGCGCCGCGTCAGCAGGTGCTCCGCCCCATAGATTTCCGGCGTCTCCGCAAGCACGCCGGTCCCGCCATGTGAGACGAGGATATCGACCGCCTTGCCGAGCGCTGCATTCGCCGTGATCCCGGAATAGCCGTCCGAGCCCCCGCATTGCAGTGCAACCATCAGCTCTGAAGCCGGCACCGTCTCCCGCCGGAAGGCATTGGCATCGGGCAGCATGTCCTTGATGCGATCCACACCGGCCGCGATTGTCTTTTGTGTGCCGCCGGTGTCCTGGATGGTCATGGTGCGGAATGCGGGGCCTTCCTCCAACCCGTATTTGTCTTTCATGCGGGCGATCTGGAACACCTCGCAGCCAAGCCCGACGACGAGCACGCCGGCGAGGTTCGGGTGGGAGGCAAACCCCCACATCGTGCGTTCCAGCGCGTCCCAGCCTTCGCCGGACGCAGCCATGCCGCAGCCCGTTCCGTGCACGAACGCAACCGCGCCGTCGATGTTGGGATAATCGGCGAGCACGCCGGAGCGGTTGATCTCGTCTGCCATAAACCGGGCGACGGAGGCAGAGCAGTTTACGCTCGTCAGAACGCCAATGTAGTTGCGCGTGCCGACCTTTCCGTTAGCGCGCTTGAAGCCTTGGAATGTGGCGCGTTGTTCAACCGGCAGGATCTCATGGACGCGCGCGTCCTGGCAGAACGCATAGTCGCGATCGAACTCGGCGTAGGCGCAATTGTGCGTGTGGACGTGATCACCCGGAGCAATGTCTTGCGCCGCAAACCCGATGATCTGGCCGAATTTCTTGATCGGTTGCCCGGCGGCGATCGCCTCGGTCGCCATTTTGTGGCCGCGCAGCACACGGCCAGTCACCGCGATCTCATCGACGAGCGACCCTGGCGGCAGGCCATCGACGGCCACGATTATGTTGTCGTCGGCGTGCAGCCGAAGTGTCCGGTGCGCCCCGTTACCCGTCTCGCCTGCGCCGTCCTGCATCGATGTCCTCCCATAAAGCCGATTGTTATTGTTGGTCGCGGCCTGCTTGTGCCCGCCGACACCAGCGGCGCGTTCAATTTCACGACTGTAACCGGCCTGTCCGCACATCAAAAGCCGCTCAGAGCATGGCCTTCATTTCGCGGATCGCATCGCAGTGCGGCTCATAGACGGTGAGCTCAGCCATCACGTCAAACACGTCGTTGAGCCGAGCCTGCACCAGCGGGATCTCGCGTCCAGCGTGGATGATCGGGTCGAAAGCGACGGATAAATAGCGTTTGAGCGGCTCCGGCGGCAAAAGCAGGCGGATTTGGCCATCCGTATCGCGGATCACGCGGTGCGATGGCTCGCGTGCCGCCAACACCATGATCCCATCGGCGAGCCGGTCGATGCAAGCGATCGCGGTATAGGGATCGTTGATCCCTGGTGACAGCGCGCGCAGGGCAACCTCCACAAGCGCTGTGATCTCGAATTCGACAGAGGCCTCCGGCGTCCTTTTCCCGCCGACGGCAACGAGGCGTGCCAGTTTCTCAGTATCGATCGCGGACGTATTGCCGGCCTCGCGGACGGCTTCGATGACGGTCTGTCCCTTGAACGCGAACGCGCCAGGACGCAGGCACAGGCGCAGGATCAAACCCGCATCAGATGCTTGCTGTGCGGCCTCAGCCCCATTGAGGCTGCGCAGGTACCCCGCATTTTCAAGCGTGACGCAGGTTGGCGCACCACTGTCAAAGCGCACCATGAGGCCTGCCACGTCGGATATTTCCGCGGCCTCTGGCTCGCCGGGTTGGGCACCGTCCTCTGCGTGTGTCATGCCGGCGGCCGCGCGGCGCAGATCGATCCCGAGTTCTTCGATCAATGAATCGGCCTGAATGCGACGCGAGACGTGGTCGAAGATCGAGATCATCGCGCCAAGAGCGATGACGGCAAGCCCTACGGCGACGGTCACGGCAACGCCTGGGACATCACCAGCCTGGGCGTCTTCGCCGACCCGCATCAACAAAACCAACGGAAACAAAAACGCGCCGATGAACGTGCCAAGCACGACTTGGATTGGCCGGTCATCCATGAACCGCAGCAGGATGCGCGGCCCCAGTTGCTGGGTCACCGTCGTCAGCGCAACCAGGGTCATGGAAAAGACCAGCGTTGCAACGGTGATCATCGAACCCGCGATGGTCGACAGAACGGCCCGCGCGCTTTCCAGGCTCATGCGCGTGGCCAATTGGTCGTCAAGATACGGCGACTGATTGAGCGCGAAATCGAGGCGGGTGAAGAAAAACGCAGCGCCAATCGCTGCCAGCGACATGAGCGTCGGCACGAACCAGAAGTTCGTCCGAACGTAATAAATCCATAGGCGCAGGCGTTCACGCATGGCCGCTCCAATCAAAGGCCCGGCACGAACGCGCTTAAGCCCTGCGTGGCATCGAACGCGGTATCGGGAATGTTATCGCAATCTGTCAGCGACTGGCTGTGCCGCTCGGTGTTCGTCTGGCCAAGCTGACCATTCGCAGCAACCGCGCTGACCGTTCTAAACAAATGCCGCCGCCCGCGCCCGAGTTCAGCCTTAAGCCACAATTGATAGCCAGCGTCGCAGAATGTCAGACCCACGAGGCAGGCAATTGTTCAAGGGCGCGCCATGCAGCACCACTTCACGATTTTTGCTGACTATCACCAGATCCATGTCCAGGACGACGACGTCGCCGCTGGTGATTTCACCGAAGCTTGGACGCCGGAAGCCATGCAAAAGGCGCTGGCTGAAACGGACCGCGGCTTTGCGATCGGCACGGTGCGCAACATGGAAGTCCCGTTAACGGTGGAGATTTGCGAAAGTCGCCCTGCGCTCGACCCCGGCGGTTTCGACCGCTTCAACGAAACGCGGATCGAACTTCCTTCAGGCCGCCTCGTCGTGCTCGGCTGCACCGACCATTTCCCCGAAGCCGCGCGGATCGCCGTGCAGCCAGGGGCCTACAACGCAATTGTCGCCACCAAGGATGAGGATACCCTGTCCGAAGACGGGCTCGATGGCGAAGATGCCTATTTCGTTTGGCTATGGCCGGCCACTGACGGCTGATGGAACGTCGGCCACAACCAGCGCCCTTTTGCAGCATCAGGCGCCGCCGATCGCGATCCGTTTTTCAGGTTTCGCGTTGTCGCCCTTTGGCAAAGTGATCGTCAGCACGCCCTTGTCGAATGTCGCTGCGATTTTGTCTTCGTCGACCGTATCGGGCAGCCGGAAGGCACGCTGGAACGATCCATACGAGCGCTCTGCGACGTGCATATCGTCCTTCGTCTCGTCGTGTTCGGAGCGTTTTTCTCCGCGCAAGGTCAGAACGCCATCGCGCACCGTCACGTGCACATCATCTTCCTGGATACCCGGCAGTTCCGCCGTCATGACCAGTGCAGCGTCGGTCTCTTTGATGTCGACACTCGGCATGATGCCGGTCATTGCCGCGCTTGACCGCGGCACCGCCAGACTTCCGAACGGACGCGCCGAACCGCGGCCGAACATGGCGTCGACCATGCGGTCCATTTCCGCGCGCATTTCGGCAAACGGGTCAACAATACGCCCGGGACCCGGCTGGTTGGGCTTGAGTTCCTGAGCCATGTCTTGTCCTCCACGCTGAAAGAGCAACACTACTGACGTCAGCGATGTTTGGCAGATCGGCCGGACGCTGCCTTGATCGGTGTCAAGTCGACTTAGTGATAGAACGCGGTGGACAATGCAGAAGCGGCGCCTCGCGCCCGAACTATGGGTGCGTTCAACCACTGGTCCTGGCACCAAGTTGACCCGCCGCGCGGCCACATGCTGCTGTCGCACGCACAAACAAAGACAACACACCCAAAACACTGCGAGGAAACGTCAATGAACCTGTCATTCATGCTGGCCGAGCGTGCCGCTGCCGGCAAACCGATCCGCATTGGCCAGATCGGCGCGGGCAAGTTTGGCACCATGTTTCTGTCCCAGGTTCATTCCACGACCGGCATGCACATGACCGCGCTGGCGGACCTGATGCCCGATCGCGCCCGTGAGCGCATGACAACGGCTGGCTTTGCGCCGGAGCGCTGCACGGCCGCCTCGATCGATGAGGCCCTAAAGACAGGCGCCACCTGCGTCACCGACGACCAGATGTCGCTGATCGCGCATCCCGAAATCGAGGTGATCATCGAGGCCACTGGTGATCCGGCGAACGGCATCAAGATCGCAAACGCGGCGATCGATGCAGGCAAGCACATTGTCATGGTCAACGTCGAAGCCGACGCTCTGGCCGGCCCGCTTCTCGCCCGCCGCGCCCGCGCCGCCGGTGTCGTCTATTCGCTCGCCTGGGGCGACCAGCCGGCGCTGATTTGCGAACACATCGACTGGGCGCGCGCATGCGGTTTCGAAGTTGTCGCTGCGGGCAAGGGCACGCGCTACCACCCGACCTACCATGCTTCGACGCCGGACACCGTTTGGGACATCCTCGCGAAATACCTGCCGATCGAACAGCGCAGCCACATCAATCCAAAAATGTTCAACTCGTTCGTCGACGGCACAAAATCCGGGATCGAAATGACTGCCGTCTGCAACGCCATGGGGCTTGTGCCGCAGTCGACGGGGCTTGGGTTCCCGCCCGCTTCGCGATTTGAACTGGCCGAAGTGTGTAAGCCGCGCAGCGATGGCGGCACACTCGAAAAGGCTGGCGTGACCGAAGTCGTCTCCTCCATCACGCGCGAGGACACCGAGGTGCCCCATAACCTCGTGATGGGCACCTACGTGGTGATCACCTCCGACAGCGCCTACTCGCAAACCTGTTTTCGCGAATACAACTGCCTGCCCGACAGCTCAGGCAAATACGCAAGTCTCTACCGCCCGACCCACATGATCGGCCTCGAGCTTGGCTTGTCGGTTGCCTCCGCTGCCCTGCGCAACGAACCAACCGGCGCACCGCACGTCTTCAATTCCGACGTTTGCGCCACCGCGAAACGTGCGTTGAAAGCCGGCGAAATCCTCGATGGCGAAGGTGGCTTCTGCGTTTGGGGCAAGCAGCAGCCGTCCGACGTGTCCTTGCGAGAGGGCTATCTGCCGCTCGGCCTTGCCCACGACGTCAAACTCAAGCGGGATCTGCCGGAAGGCGCGATGCTGCGCTGGGACGATGTCGAGATCGACCCGGCCGCCGACGCGGTCAAGTTCCGCCGCGAGATGGAAGCCGCGTTCGGACGGCCCAACGCATCCTGACGCGGCCGCATGCGGATATGACGACGCCAGGTTCGGCTCGGCCCGACCCCCGCCGAGCCTTGCCGTTGTTTGCCGGCCCATGATCGCGCTTGCGTTGCAAGCCGCGGTGGTCCCGTTAGGGTCCCGCCCGATAGCGCATGGGGCGCGATATCGGCAGGGCTGAGCAATGAGTTATGACCTGACCCTCTTTCCCCGCGAACCGTTCGGTCCCGCTGAGTTCTGGACTGTTTTTCGCGACCGCCCGTTTTATGAGCTTCAGGCAAACGACACGTTCGCCAGATACGAGCACCCCGATACCGGGACCTATTTTTCATTTGAGTATCGCGGCCCGGACAGCGGCGGCGAGCCAGTGACGGAAGACGACGCCGGCGATGCGGACGAAGATCCCGGCGCTGCCCGGCCCCGCATCTGGTTCAATATGAACTTCTTCCGCGCCCACGTTTTCGGCCTCGAAGCCGTGCGCGAAGTTGCCGATATCGTCGCCATGCTCGACTGCGAGATTGAGGACCCGCAACGCGACGGCATGGGCAAGCGCTGGGACGCCGACGGTTTTCTCAGCGGCTGGAATGCGGGCAACGCGTTTGGCTATCAAGCCTTGGTAAGCCTCTATCAGCGCGATGACGCCGATGGCGCGTCAGCGGTCGACTGGAATGATCCCGATGACCTGGCACGCCGCTTGATCAAAAGTGACTGCCTTATGGCGCCCGGCGCCGATATCGAGGCGGCCTGGCAATGGAACTACCGCCGTGCCGAAATCCAAAACAGACTTGGCGACGACATCTTTGTGCCCCGCATAATCTGGGCGGCAGCGGGTCCGGATGTGACGGACGCTGACGTGCCGCCGCCATCGCCCGAGGCGCCGCTGACCCACCCAATCCGGGTCGTCATTTGGGGCGATGAAACGCCAATCGTTCTGCCCGACTGCGCGACCCACGTGATCGTCATGACCGATCCACCGCCGCCACGCCGCAGCCTTGCGCAATTGTTTGGCGTGCGGCAGCCGGTGTCCGCAGACGATGCGGATAAGCGCCACTATCTGATCGCCGCAGACGAGATCCGCCCGCACGTGGCGCTTGCCGGTCGCACGACGGAGGGTGACGGCATGATCATCCCCCATGGGCCTGACGAGATGCCTGATGCATTCCGCGAAACGATCGCCGCCGCCTGGCCGACCAATACGGCCCGAGAGCGCGCCGACGTTTATCACGCGTCTGCGCTGCGCAACGCCGAGATGATTGCTCAGGCCGTCAATCTCAGTACGAAAACCTGAGCCTCCGAAACGTCCCAAAACGCACGAAGAGTGTCCTTCGATGTTTGTAAATGCTGTTTCAGCGATCGCACCTGTTCAAGCGCACACCGACAACCCACGCGCCTCATGAAAATTTGCTTGAATGGGCCCGGCGCTCAGATAAAGGCGATTGCGCATTCGTTGCGACTGGCTGCATTGTTTCATTTTTCAATGCGCCCGCGTTGGCCGGCTATGGCTTTGGCTATGGCTGCGGCATTGCACACTGCGGGTGGCAGGCATCACCGCGTTGCGTAAGCCCAGTTCAATACTGGTGCGAGCGCAAAATAGAAGGTTGCCGCACTGATGATTGCCGGCAGGTAAACCCTGGCAGCAAACGTTCTGAGCCCGTGGCGGAAGCGGACATTTTTCTCATCGGAGAAATTCGAAGTACCGTCCAGTCCACCCTCAGAAATGTATAGATACAAAGTCAGTATTCCGACCATGCCGAGTCCAGCTAGAGGTCCAAACGCAACCAATGTGGAGAACACAAGTAAGACGCACAGAAATGCGAAGGCGCCTGGAATCAAGACAATGGCCAGGCAGGTCCGTGTTTGGCGTAGAGCCATGCCGCACTTTTTGAAATCAATTTCCTCTTTTGGCCAGCCCAGAATGGTTGCCCAAAGCAAGAGTGAGAAGACGAGAACCGCGAGATACGCGTTCGCTGCCTGGCCGACAAATCTCAAAGAACCAGATAGATCGCGACCCATTTCCACGACTGGGCGGATAAGCGCGTCTTCAACCTGGTAATTCCAGTCCGGCGCAATTGCCTTGCCGTTCGCGAGCTCCCCCCAGAACATCCATCCCGGCCACGCCAGGACAATCCAGACAAGGAGGCCGGCAACGTTCCAGCTCAACAATGACGCCGATCTAAACCGCACAAACATCGCATCGTCCGCCGTGCTCAACCAAACATGCGGCTTGTGTGAACATCGTTCTTGGCAGAGCTTGGGCGACAATGAGATAAAAAGCGGAGGGCGCGCGATGGCCGACAACGTGGTTGTTGTTACGGGCGGGGCATCGGGGATCGGGGCGGCAACGGCCTCCTATTTGGCCAGGGAGGGATGGCGCGTGGCCGCCGTCGATCTCGACACGCCAGCCCTTGCCGACGCGCGCAATGCCAACCAAGCCAGCGCGATCAGTTATCACGCCTGCGACGTCACGGACGAACCCGCCGTGCTCGCACTGATCGACGAGATCGAGGACCGCCTCGGCCCCATCGATGGCGTTGTCAATTGCGCCGGCATCGCCAAGGACGTGCACACCCTCGACCACCCCGTCGACATGTTCCGCAAAATCCTCGACATCAACGTCGTCGGCACATTCATCGTCGGCCGCGCCGCCGCTCGGAAAATGGCGCAACGCAAACGTGGCGCGATCGTCAACATCGCGTCGATTTCCGGCCTGCGCGGGTCCAAGGGCCGCGCGGGTTATGGCGCCTCGAAGGGTGCCGTCGTCACGCTCACGCAGGTGATGGCCAACGACCTTGCCGAACACGGCATCCGCGTCAACGCCATTGCGCCCGGCCCGATCGAGACGCCGCTGATCAAGGCGATGCACACCCAGGCCGACCGCGATCTCTATCACCGCTTTGTCCCGATGAACCGCTACGCCGACCCGTCCGAAGTCGCCAGCGTCATCGCCTTCCTCCTCGACGAGACCAAATCGAGCTTCATCACCGCTGAAATCATCGCCGTCGACGGCGGCTTCCGCGGCGCCGGCATCATCGAGCGAGACTGACACGCCAATTCGCATGGCAGCGTCGCTGCCGCGAGGCAGTGCGCTGCCCTGCCAACGTGTCATCCTCGGGCTTGTCCCGAGGACCCATGCATCGGCTGGCACCGGCGCTGCG
>CAZOGY010000127.1:7092-9947 GCA_964579305.1 uncultured Hyphomicrobiaceae bacterium | reverse complement strand
CTAAAGCGTGTCGCATGAAATGCGCCTCGCTTTAGCTCTTTTGCGCTCACGGGCCATTGGCCCTCCGAGAGGGTGGGCCGTTTTCGTGTCGATGTTTCGAACACGAACATCGATGGCCCGAGCCGCTTTGCGGCCTTGGGGCGTGAATCCGATTGGATGCCACATGCATTAGTTCTGAAACAGTCTAGAATTGAATATGCCCGCGCCAACCAGCATCGGGTGTACCGTCTGTGACGTTGGCCTTCACGATTTCCCAGGCAAACGCAATGCCGGTTGTTGCGCTGATCCAGACCGCGGCATTATCCGGCACGAAATGCAGCATGGTGAGGTCAGGATCGTCTTTACCGCCTTCATACCAAGCACTCACCGACTGCGACCAGAATTTTTCAAGTTTGTCCGCATCCAAATTCTGACGCAGCGCCCCCGTGCAGCAGGCGTGAAAATCGTGATCATCGCCGACAACGATCATATGGGCGCGCGCACCCTGGCCAACGGCGGCAACCAGATCCGTCGACTTGCGCGTGAAGAACCAAATGCTGCCGTTTTCGTCATCGACTTGCGGATCCATCGGCTGGAAATGCTGGGTCGAATGCTCCACGCCGAGCATGACGGCGCGCGTATCAGAAACGACTTCGAAAAAACGTTGTTTGGCTGTCTCAGCTTGATCGGCCATGTGCTGCTCTCCCAAATAACCGGTTCTCAAGGGAGATAATGGCCGAGGACGGGCAGAGTTCCGGGGGCGACAAACGTTGCAGAACCGATCGTTTGCAGATTGGGCCATCCAAAAAACGGGCATCCACGAAAATTGACGGCGCCGATCATCGATCGCTACTTGGCCGTGATTTTCAAATCCAATAATTGCAAAACTGCAAAAAGCCGTAACCGGCTTGGCGGTGACGAGCGGATCGATAATCAGACTGCGACGGCTTCGATCATTTCAGGTTGGCTTTGCGCTTACCCGCCATGACCTCGGTTTCTCACGATTGCCGCATCTTCCGCTTCACGCGATGCCGCCGATATCCGATGAGCTCTAATCGAACAATTTAAGCGCTTTGCGCCGCCAGTCGTTGTTGGCGCGGACCCGCGGTCGAGCGCGAGGACGCGGCGCGGGCGCAGGACGAAGTCGCGACCTGTTCCGACCGAGATTTGAATTGCGGCGTGGAACCGTCCCGCGCCGCTGCGGTGCTAACGCCACGCCCTGATCAGCAGGTCCGGCACCAGGCGAAACCCCACGGCCGGTCACACCACCAAGTTGGCGGCTTTGCCAGGGCGCAGCGGCTGCAGATCGTGGCGATGAACCATTGCCAAAACCAGCAATCCCGTTGTTGGTCGCGCGCCCGCCGACAATCGTTGGTGCCTGCGCGCGGCGTCCGTTCGGTAGAATAAGCCGCGGTGTCGGCGCAACCACTTTGCTGCGATCGACGATGCCACTGCGCTTTTGCCAAACCTCAGGCGAGACATTGCGCCCAGTTTTCTTCTGCGCTGGATCGTAAGGGCCGGTTGGCGTGCCCAGACGCATCAGTCCAAAGCGCCGGCGCATCTCCTCTTCGATCCGCGTGGCCTGTGCCAGCCGACGCCGGTTTTCTTCCCCACGCACTGCGCGGCGATCCGACCGCGTCGGGGCCGGTGCGGCAGGACGTGACACCGGCCGGCGCGCCAGCTTCGGCGCCGTGTGCAAGCGTAATTGTGAGCGTTGGCCCGGAACGGATGGCAACGGCAAAGGCACACGCAGCACCGGTGGCGCAACCAATCGCGGAACCCCTTGCGCGCCGGTCGCGCCCGCACCGTTTGCGTTCGGCGGAACGGCAGGCCGCGGCGGAGGCACCGCACCAGGCGCCGCAGATTGCGCGCCGCCATTATCGTTCGCCGCCGCGCCATCGTCATCGGTGTACGGCTCAGGCGCGAGACCACGGCGCGCCCGTCTTTCGGCCTCTCTGCGTGCGCGCTCTTCATCTTCGCGGCGCAAACGTTCGAGCTCAGCGACATTGCTCTCAAGCCGCCGCACGACGATTTCCCGTGCAAGAGCGTCCGTGTCGAGCCGTGTGACCGCAGCCGCCAGATCCGAAAGCGGCCCTGTTCGGATTAAGGTGATGCCAGGCAGCGCCCGCCCGGCGTTGCGACGCGAGGCCGGCAAGACGCGCCAAGCCGTGTCAAACGCTAAGCGCGTCAAATCAACGGTTGTGCGATTTTCAACGCGTCCATCAGGCGTGCGCTGGACGACCGGCGCGATTTCAAGCGCGCCATCTTTGATCGTCAAAGGGACGGTCCGCGCCGCAAACCCCACACCCCGGTCCGAAAGCGCAAACCGCAACGCCTCTGGAAGGGCATCCGTCGACAGATCGCCATTGACGATAAACGTCGTTGCAACCTCAGAGACGGCACGCGGATCAATGCCGGGGACAGTGGTTTCGCCCAATTTGATTTCGCCGCTGCCGGTCAGCACGGTTACGATTGCACGCGGAGACAAGCCGCGGCCCTTGAAGTTTGCCGCCAGATCGAAGCGGCCGGCAGCAGCCGCCTCGCCGATCAGGGCCCCGCGTGTGGCGACGTTGCCCTCGAGCGTGACGCCAACGCCGTCGGTCAGAAGTGAGACCTGCCCACTTGCGCGTCCGCCCCGCGGCCCGATTCCGACGACATCGCGAAAGCGCAACCCCTGCTGGTCAGCAACCAGACGAAACTGCACGTTGCGCAAATCCAGTTGCGAAGACAGTGCAATCCGGCCGGTCGATATGGCGATGTCAGCGTTCAGCTGCGTTAAAGCTTCGGGTCGGAAACGGGCCTCGGGCCAAAGAAGCGCAGCCGTATCGACAGCGCCATCTCTCTGCGCGCCCGCCGCAGGTGCTGCTTGCCCGCCG
>CAZOGY010000127.1:0-6992 GCA_964579305.1 uncultured Hyphomicrobiaceae bacterium | reverse complement strand
GCGTCCGGAACCGCTTCTGCGGTGCGCCCAGGTGCATCCGTCAATGCCTGCATGAGCGCAACCAGTGATAAATCGGAGACGCGCAACGCCCCCGAGAACCGCGGGCTGGCCGAACCGGTTTGCGCAGCCGATCGTACGAGGCGGCCTGCAAATGCACCGTTGCCCAGTTTCGCCTCGGTCACGTCGAGTGTCAGTCGCGCAGCCTCGCCACTCAATGCGGCCGTCATTGCAAAACCGGCCTCCGGCAGAACACGGGCCAATTCCAGGCCCGCAAGCCCGGACAACGCCCGCACGTTCTGCGCCGCCAATCGCAGTTCGCCGTCGATGCCGGCCGGCGCGCCGTCGACAAGCTTCATCTTGCCACGGAACGCGTACTGGTCAGCGCCGTCCCGCACAGCCGCATCCGTCATCAAAGCCTGTGACGGCACCCCATCAATGGTCATGGTCAGGCGCGCTGGCTTCCGCGTTGCCTCGGACGCGTCAAGACGGCCAGCCAATCGCCCTCGCAACCCGACAAGTTGGAAAAGTTCAGCCGCCGTACGCCCGTCGATCGACAGGTTCGCGCGCAACGGTTGATCCGAGAGACCGGTGAGCTGGCCTTTGCTTTGGCCCGACACAACCATGCGCCCGCCACGAACCGTGCCATCAAGCCGCAACGTGCTGACACCGCTTCCCCCCGGCTGCCAACGGTACTGGAACGCCAAATTGGCCGGCACCGGCAACCGGGAAACCACGGTGTCGACGGGCGTGCCTGAAAGGTCAGAGAGCAAACGTGCAAGCCGGTTGCGGGCTTGCGGACCGGCAAGCGAAACGGTCCCATCGGCTTTTACCGCACCCGCCTGATCAGCGCGTCCCTCAGCCGCAGACGACCGCGGCACAGCGCCGTCCGCCAACGCGCCTCGGCCCATGCTGCCACGCACCGCCAGGCGCAAACCATCCTGCGTTTGAAATCCCAGTTCGCGAACCGAAAGCCCGTTGACCGTCCGCGTCAGGTCTACTTTGACGTCACGCCAAACCCGCTCGGCATCCCGCACGGTGCCTGCATCGATCGACAAGGCAAGCTCAAGCGCGTCATTCTCCGCGGCGTCTGCTCCCTGTTGCGATCCGCTGCGAGGAGACAGAAGGTTCTTCAGAAACGGAGCAGACAGCGCGTCGGGCCGCAACGACCGCATGTCGATCGAAGCACCTGATAGAGCAACCGATAACCGGTTTCGGCGATCCATGGTGCGATAACCGACGGCGCCGGAGAACCGTGCTTTGCCAATCGTGACGGCGAGATCGGACAGACGCACTTGTCCTGGTTCCGACACGACCGCACCGCGCAACTCAAACGGGATGGCCTGGACATTCTGGGTCCCGTCAACACCGCGGCCGACCCAGGCCACAAAGCGCGCAGCATTCGAGCCCTTGACAATCACATGGCCGTTGAAGCCGAGCCGCGACGACCCGGATGCGTCCTGCCCAGCAGCATCCGCCCGCTGTGGCGGCACAACGCGCTGAAACGCACCATCAACGTAGATCCGCGCCCCACCCGGCAGCTCCGCAGTCATCCGTGTTAAGTCGAGCCGGCCGCCATCCGTGCGCGCATCGATTTCCACCGCGCTGACCGGCGAACCTGCCACTGTCGCCTGATCGACCAGAAGTTTTAAATGCGTGCGCGCAAACAGATCCGATTGCAGATCAGCCAGTTTCAACGCCAGCGCGCTTGCCACGGGCACCGGCCCCTCGTCAGGCGCCCCACCGCTGAGCTTGTCGAGATCGAGCCAGCGCGACGACAGATCAAGCTGCAGCGTCGCGTCTTTGCGGAAATCCGCACCGGCCCGCCCGGTCAGCAACTGCGGGCGCCCTGCCTGTTCAAACGAGACGAAAATCGCATCAAGAGCCAGTCGCTCGGCATTGAGTTTGAGCTGTGCGCGCGCTTCGACGGGCCGGCGACCCGCTGCAGACGACTGCCCCCTTGCCGGCGTCTCACCCAGTTGGCCGCTTGCAACCACTTCACCTGTGATCTCCGGCGATAGCCCCGGCCTCTGGCGCACCATCGCGTCCAGCGTGAGTGATCCGCCGCCGTCGCGCGAGCGGATCACAACCTTCGTTGGCACATCAATGGCGTCGTCAAAGGTCCCCGTTGCAACGCGAAGCTCATGCGCGATGCCGCGCCAGCGCACGTCACCAACGAACTTGTAGGGACCGCTCAGGTCGCTTGCCGAGAGCTGCCCCGACACATCCGAAATGCGACCGATGACGCCGCCGTCCGGCCCTTCAAACGTCACCTGACCCGATGAGATATCAACAGCTTTCAAGGCCACGTTGCGCGGCGTAAACGCGAACGAGCCGGGGCGGACCCGCAAGGTTTGCCAGCTGCCACGGCCGTCCTTGTCGATCCGCAGACGCACGCGCGGGCGTTCCAGCGAAATGTTTCGGGCCTCGATAACACCGCGCAGCAGCGGCGGAACCGAAAGCTGGATCGTGAAGCTTTCAGCGCGCAGGAACGGTTCGCCGGTCACGCCTTCTGCTTCGGCCACGCGCACCTTTTCAAACCGCAAGTAGGGCTGTGGCAGAATCCGAAGCGAGACATTGCCGCTCACACGCACATCGCGCCCTAGCAGCCGCGAGGCTTCCTCTTCGAACACACCCCGATAGGTGTTCCAGTCAATCAGCGGCGGCACCGCGATCAACGCGGACACCAAGGCGATCAGCACCGCCGCAATGATGAGCAATACATTATTCACGACACGCAGCCCTCTCGCTGGTGGAGCCGTACCCCAGAAACCCCACCGCGACAAATCCATAACTTAGGCGTTTGGTTCGGAAATTGCCGCTTGCGATTGCTGCTGATCGCAAACATCGGCCCCAACCAGCAGTATCCAGCGAACATCTAAAGGACCCGCGTGCGCGACATTGGCAAACCTATCGGAATTGTTATCAATTTGCTGCGATTATGGAGCCCACGAGCGTACCGTTGGAAGCGGGGTCCGCGGCGCGCCGCTGAGGCTCCGTCAGTGCCGCCGCGCAAGCCCTCGCATCGGCCTTGACCGGACATGCGTCACGCCAGCGCCCATTGCGTAGATCGTGGCGCGGATCGTGGCTGGGGATCAACGCCGATGGTGGTCGACGCATGAGCGAGACAACCCAACGACCGCAAATGGCCAACGCCCAACGGCCGGCTGCCGGCGCTCGGCGCGCTGCATGGTCAGCCTGGCTTGCCGACGTCATCGGCATTCCGCTCCAGCAGTTCGCAACAAATATCCGTGAGTTTGTCGCCGATCGACAGATCCTGATCTGGGCGCTGGCCGCCGTAATCGGCGTGAGCGTCGGATTTGCAGCGCTTGCATTTCGCGCCCTGCTCGGCGCGATCCAGTGGCTTTGGCTCGGCACCACCGAAGAAGCGATCCTTGATGCCGTCGCCCAGACGCCCTGGTTCGTGATCCTATTGGCGCCCGTCATCGGTGGTTTGATTGTCGGCTGGCTGCTGGAAACCTTTTGCCCTGGACATCGCGCCCACGGCGTTGCCGACGTCATTGAAAGCCGCGCGCTGAACAATTGCCGGATCGATCTGCGCTGCGGTTTATGGAGCGCAGTGGTGTCTGTCGTCTCGTTAGGTTTTGGCGCATCGACCGGGCGCGAGGGACCGGTGGTTCACCTCGGCGCAACCTTGGCCTCTTTCGTTGAGGATCGATTTCGCCTCGACCATGTCGCGCGGCGCACATTGCTGGCCTGCGGCGTGGCGGCCGCCGTCTCAGCTTCGTTCAACGCGCCGTTGGCTGGTGTCTTGTTTGCGCATGAAGTGATCCTGGCCCACTACGCGCTGCGCGCCTTCGTGCCGATCGTCATTTCCAGCGTGCTTGGCGCGGTCATCGTCCACCTGCACCTCGGGCGCGACCCGACCTTTGCGATCCCAACGCACCAGATCACGTCCTACTTGGAGGTGCCCGCGTTCGCCCTGCTTGGCGTGACCTGCGCCGTCGTCGCCATTCTGTTTGAATTGGCCATGATGACGACGGAACGGGTTGCCTGGCGCATTCGCATGCCGCTTTGGCTGCGGCCCGCCGCGGGCGGCTTCCTGATCGGTCTGATCGCCCTGGTGTTTCCCCATGTGCTCGGGGTTGGTTACGCCGCCACCGACATGGCCCTGCAACAGCAGCTCCCGATCTTGCTGATGATTGCACTGATCATCGCCAAGACGGCGGCAACTGCGATCACCATGGCCTCTCGTTTCGGCGGCGGCATCTTTTCACCAGCGCTCTACCTTGGCGCCATGACCGGTGGCGCATTTGGCCAGATCGCTGCCTCCATGTTCCCCGATATGGCCTCATCGCAAGGCCTCTACGCGCTGCTTGGCATGGGCGGTGTCGCCGCGGCCGTTCTTGGGGCGCCCATCTCAACAACGATGATCGTGTTCGAACTCACCGGCGGATTTGAGATGGCCATTGCGCTGTTGTTGACCGTCTGCATTGCCAATGGGCTGACCCAGGCCGTGCTCGGCCAAAGCTTTTTCCACTGGCAACTCACAAAGCGCGGGTTGTCGCTGCAAGAGGGCCCGCACAAGGAAATCATGCGCCGGATCACCGTTGCGCAGTTCATGACGCCCCTTGAGCCCGATCCCGAAGCGCCGCCCGCGCAACACGATCCTTCAAAGCCCTGGCTGATGCCCGGCGACACGCTGGAACGCGCGTTGCGCACCTTCGACCGGGCCGGTGCCGCGCGCATACCGGTCGTCTCCGGTCACGACGAGACGCGCGTCGTCGGGCATGTCGACCGCATGAAAGCGCTGTCCACGTTCAATCGCGCCTTGATTGAAAGCCACCAGGAAGAGCACCGATAAGCATGTTGGCATGCTGGCCCGGTCCCGGCTGGGTTGGTCATCGCCGATCGAAGCCGCCCACCGCTATCACCACGTTCCAGCCATCGCAGCTTGATTTCGACGGATTCTGCGGGTTCAGGTGACAAAGCGCAGTGCCGCGCGCAATGGCGTGCGCTAACGGCGAACCAAAACAACGGGGCTGTGGGACACGACATGATCGATGCGCGCAAGACGAGATCGGTGGCGGCCAGAATGCAAGTAGCCGCAATTGCGCTGTGCCTGTTGGCGTTTGCCGCGCTTGAGACGCAGGCGCGCACGCAACTGCGCACGTTTAAGGACCTTGATGCGCCACCGACGGCCGACCAGTATGCCAGCGCCGTGGGCGGCACGATCGTGCCATCTGGCGAGTTGGTGATTGATGGCCAGCAAATGATTTGCGGACGTCGGCCGACGGTCCTTGACCCGCGCCTGGACGACTACGCCGCAGCCTTCCCGGGTTTCATCATCGTCAATCCCAAATTGATCGCGCGCGTCGACACCGCGATCAAGCTGTGGATTTACGCGCACGAGTGCGGCCACCAGTTCCGCGGCCCCGACGAGGCAACGGCGGACTGCTTTGCTGTCCAGCGCGGACGTCGGCATGGCTGGCTCACAACCGACGGCCTGGACAAAGTCTGCGAATTCATCGCCCCGGCGCGCGGCTCATTCATGCATCCACCAGGTCCGGAACGTTGCCGCCTGATGCGCGGGTGTTTCGTGTCAAACACCGTGCGCTAACTCCACAACGCGTCCGCTCAGCGGTTCGGGCAGCGCACGGCCACGGCGCGGAGAGATTGACCTTCGCCTCAGTGATCGCTCGGTTTCGCTGCGTCAAACGCCGCCTTTTGCGCCGCGCTGGCTTCCGTTTGATGGGCTGACCGCCACGCGTCATAGTCCATGCCGTAGATCAGCTCGCGCGCCTTGGCCTTGTCGAGCGAAATGCCCTTGTCGGCGGCAGCATCCTGATACCAGTTCGACAGGCAGTTGCGGCAGAACCCAGAGAGGTTCATCAGGTCGATGTTCTGGACATCGGTGCGCTGGCGCAGGTGGCCCACGAGACGCCGGAATGCGGCCGCCTCAATTTCCGTTCGCGTACGCGGGTCAACGCCTTCGAGCGGCAGGGGCCCGGAAATCTGCTCTGGTTGGCCGTCTGACATGACAGTCTCCTTGTCTCACGTACTCAAGCAAGGTCATAGCGTGACGCCATGGCCTTTGCCATGACACCGCCATCCTCGACCGCATCAACGCAGCAAGCGCGCCGACTTGCCAAGCCAAAGACAGCGCTCAAAAACGCAGCATCAACGCGCAGAATGGAGCAAACGTGATGGCGAAAACCAAAGCGTTATCAGTTGGCAAACGGGGCCGGATCGCTGGTTCCATCGGTGCGCTGTTGACAATTGCGACGACGGGGATGGCTGCCGCGCCCGCCTATGCAGACCTGAAGATCTGTAATTCAACGCCGGCGCGGCTCGGCGTTGCCATCGGCTATCAGGATGAAAAGGGCTGGGCGACGGAAGGCTGGTGGAATGTCTCAGCCCGCTCATGCGAAACGCTTCTCAAGGATCGCATTCCAAGCCGGTTCGTCTATGTCTACGCCGTCGATTACGAGCGCGGCGGTGAATGGTCAGGTGACACAGTCTTATGCACCGGCGAGACGGCGTTCCTGATCCGCGACCGCAAGGATTGCCGTGCTCGCGGATACCAACAAGCCGGCTTCTACTTGGTCGACACGGGCAATGCGACAAGCTGGACGATCCAACTCGCTGATCCCAAACCGGAAGCCAAATGACGTCACGGCTGCTAAGGTGTCCCAGTAGACCGCTGACACCAACGCGTATCGATCGATGATGGCGCGTTCAGAGCCGCTGGCCTTCGACCTTGAGTTTCAACGCGTCGTAGGCTTTCTGCGCACCTTTGAAAAACGGATGCACGTCCAAAAGCCGCTCATAGGCTTTCAAGGCCGCGTCGTCGTTACCGGTCTCTTTGAGGATCGTGGCGAGCCCGCTCAGTGCCTTATAGTGATTGGGGTCGAGCGCCAGCACGCGGCGCAAATCACCAACGGCGGCCCGCAGATCCCCCCGCTCGAAATTCACGTAGGCGCGCCGGTTCCAGCCTTCAGCAAAATCCGGTGCCAGCTCAACCGCCGCATCAA
>CAZOGY010000126.1:0-10482 GCA_964579305.1 uncultured Hyphomicrobiaceae bacterium | reverse complement strand
CGGCCCGTGAGCGCAACAGAGCTAAAGCGAGGCGCATGTCATGCGACACGCTTTAATGTGCATCACCAGATCGCGCGCCATCATCCCCATGCCCGCACAACCGTCGTCGATCGGATATGTTCTTGTGCCAAACTGGCTCCAGCGTCCCAGAGAGACGCGGCAGCCGGGAGGCTCAAGACAGGCATGGCGGATCGGAATTTCAGCGAGACGTGCGATCGCGCGGGTCAATATCCGCCGCAAGCGGACCGGCCGACTGCCAGTGCGCTCTCGTCGGCCGCCGACGGCCAAGCGGCACAATCGGCTATCTCAGACGAACCTTCCAGCGGGCAGCCGGACGAGGCGCATCCCGCATCGCGCTACGTTGCGCGCAAAGCCAGCGACGATCCTGAGCAAACGCCGGATACCGCTCGCTTCGACGAAACGGCCAGCAAAGCGGCCAACACCCCGACCCAATCGGAATACTCAGGTGTCTCCGACCAACCACGCGCCGACGAAAGTACCGTCAAACTTGCACGCGCTGAATTGCTCGCCGTCCTGAAAGATCCGCTCGCCGGACCCTTGGTGCTTATCACTGGCGTTCTGGTCCTTGCGACCTTGACCGATCAGATGTCGCTTGTTGCTTCCGTCATCGCGTTTGCGTTGTTTGCCACGGGGTTTCTCTGGCACCGCCGCGCCATTGAGCGCGAGCGCCTTGCCCATCGCCATGCCGTGGCCGCCGCCGAAGTCCAAGCAACCGCCCCAACCGACCTTGGCACCGTGGCGACCGAATTGGGCTGGCGCAGTCTGCTTGAGGCGTTGCCCGATCCAGCCCTGATCCTCGATCACGACGGGACGATTGCCCATTATAATCCGCTGCTGGCCGATGCGTTTCCAAGGGTGCGAATTGGCCAGCCGATTACACTTTTAACCCGCAATTCCGAAGTGCTCGCCGCGCTTGAAGCGCCGCCGGGCAACGAACACTGCCAGATTGTCCAGCTTGAAGATCGCGTCCCGGTCCAGCGCGCCCTGTCCGCATTGATCACGCGCATCGCCGATGAGCACCAGTTCAGTGAGACGCCACGGTTTTTGATCATGTTCCGCGACCTGACCGATCAGCAAAAGCACGCGCAGTTGCGCGCCGATTTCATTTCCCATGCCAGCCATGAACTGCGCACGCCACTTGCCTCACTCAAGAGCATGGTCGAGACCTTGCAGGGGCCAGCGCGCAATGATCCGTCTGCGACCGAACGCTTTCTTGCGATGATGCAAAGTCAGGCCGCGCGCATGACGCGCCTGATTGACGACCTGCTTTCGCTGAGCCGCGCTGAGATGCGGGTTCACGTTGCACCGACCGGCCGGGTCGAGCTCAACGACTTGATTTCGTGGGTTGCTGAAACCCTCGACCCCCTGGCGCAAAGCCTCGAAACCGAAATCCATGTCCAGTCGCTGGAGCAACCGGCCTGGATCCGGGGAGATCGTGAGGACTTGGTCCAGGTGTTTCAAAACCTTTTGGTCAACGCGCTCAAATACGGCCGTGAAGGCGGTCGGATCGATATCGAAATCGCACCGGCTGGGGCAGCCGGGGGCCGCCCGGCACGCATAGCCGTCAGTATGCGAGACGACGGCCCCGGGATTCCCAGTGAACATATCCCCCGCTTGACGGAACGCTTTTATCGAGTGAGCCCGACAACGAGCCGCGAGAAGGGCGGAACTGGCCTCGGCTTGGCGATCGTAAAGCACATCGTGAATCGCCACCGCGGCGAACTTCGGATCACGTCAATTGTCGGCGAGGGGTCAACGTTCACGGTGCTGTTGGAAACCGCAGCGCCGCCGCAGTTGGCGGACACCCACGGATCCTCAGAAAAATAAAAAAGTTTTTCAATGCGTTGGTCTGTCATGAAATGATGACCTGCGTGGTCTAGGACACCCCCGGCGCTGAAAAGCGTCACCTCATTGCGCGTGGCCCGAGCGGGGAGACGCGCAAAACTCACCCAAAAAGGGAGTGATAGAGTTGAGCACGAAATTCGTTGCCCTTACGGCAGCGGCTGCTGTTGGCGTTGTCGCTGCAGCTGGCGCCGCTGTTGCTCGCGACCAGGTCAAAGTTGCTGGTTCGTCGACGGTTCTGCCATACGCAAACATCGTTGCTGAAGAGTTCGGCAAAGCGTTCGCCAACTTCAAAGCACCGATCATCGAGTCGGGCGGCTCGTCGGCAGGCCTCAAGCTGTTCTGCCAGGGCCTCGGCCCCGAGACGATCGACGTCGCTAACGCTTCGCGCAAAATCCGTGACAAAGAAGTCAAGGCTTGCGGCGAAAAAGGCGTGAAAGACATCGTCGAGATCAGCTTCGGCTATGACGGCATCGTCTTCGCAACTGACGTTGCTGGTCCAGACTGGGCGCTGACGCCAAAAGACGTCTACCTCGCTCTCGCAGCGAAGATTCCAGTTGACGGCAAGCTCGTCGACAACCCGAACAAAACCTGGAAAGACGTCAACGACAGCCTCCCAGCTTGGGAAATCGTTGCCTACATCCCAGGCGAGAAGCACGGCACGCGCGAAGTCTTCGAAGAGAAGCTTCTGGCTGTTGGCTGTGAAGAAGTCGGCGGCATGAAAGCTGCTATGGACGGCGGCATGAGCGAAGATGCTGCTGAAGATCAGTGCATCGCAGTCCGTAAAGACGGCGGCACGGTCGACATCGACGGCGACTACACGGAAACGCTTGGCCGCCTCGCTGCCAACAAAACCGGCGTTGGCGTCTTCGGTCTGTCGTTCTACGAGAACAACACCGACAAGCTGAAAGTTGCCACCATCAACGGCATCACGCCGTCGGTTGCGACGATCTCGAAGGGCGAGTACCCAGTTTCGCGTCCGCTGTACTTCTACGTGAAAAAAGCTCACGTCGGTCAGATCCCAGGTCTGAAAGAGTACGTCGAGTTCTTCACGTCGAAGCGCATGATCGGCCCCGAAGGCCCGCTCGCCGAGTACGGCCTCGTCCCGATGCCGGAAGACGAGTTCAACGCGCTGCAGGAAAAAGTCAAAGCCATGAAGACGATGTAATCGTCGAACTGGTCCGACTGCGGATGCGGGCTTTGGCCCGCATCCTTGCTCTTTTTGTCTAGCTGACGACGCTACGGATTAAGGGAATTGACCAAGCTACGTGCCGCGCGTTGAGAGCTAATCCTCTGCAATACTTATATTGCACGCTGCGCCGTTGCTGTGGTTAGCCAAATCCGCACCAGTTTGCCGTTATTCGCGAGGCGCTCCGTGTCACTCCAAACGATTATCGTGGGCTTGTTGATTGCCGGCTTGGTGGCCTTTCTGGTCGGCGTCGCAAAAGCGCGCGCGGCTGCCAGTAAACACCAAGGCATCAAGCTCCACTCCCGCCTGGGTTATTATGGCGCCTATCTCCTCATTTGGACGGTTCTGCCGGCCTTGATCGTTGCGCTCCTTTGGGGGGCGACGTCGCCGCGGGTCGTCGCGAATATCGTGCGCTCGGAATTGCCGGTTCAGACAGATAACCTGAGTTCGGCCGAAAAAGACCTCGCGATGGGGCGCATCAACTCGATCGCTGAAGGCGTCCGGTCGTTGTCCCCAGAGGATCGTCGCCGTCTCTATGGTTCGGTGTACGGAACAAACACGCTCGAGGCCGGTGCGCAACTGCTGCGCGATAACGGGGTGATCCTCGGCGCAAACCCCGACAAGTTCCAGATCAAAGCCGCCTACGACCAGGTTGTTTACGAGGATTACAGTGTCTGGGGGCGGACCGCACTTGTCGCGCTTCTGGCTGCGCTGGGTTTCGCTTGGGGATATACGCAAATCCGGCCCCGCATGCAGGCGCGCAACATCGTTGAGCGCGTCATTCTCAGCGGCTTAATCGTCGCCTCGACCGTCGCGATCCTGACCACAATCGGCATTGTGATGTCGGTCGTGTTTGAAAGCATCCGGTTCTTCCAGGAAGTCTCCCCGTCCAACTTCTATTTGGGCACCGTCTGGGATCCGCGCTTTACGTCGGCCGACGCAAACCGCGGCGAGGGTCAGTTTGGCTTTATCCCGCTGCTCTGGGGCACGCTTTACATCTCGATTATTGCGCTGCTCGTCGCGGTGCCGATCGGGCTGTTCGCCGCGATCTATTTGTCAGAGTATGCTGGAAGCACCTTCCGCGGTTTTGCCAAGCCGTTGCTTGAGGTGCTCGCAGGTATTCCGACCATTGTTTACGGCTTCTTCGCGCTGATCACCTTCGGCCCGTTCCTTCGAGACAGTGCGGATTGGATCAACGCGACAACCGGGCTGCCGATTGAGATCAACGCGATATCGGTCCTCACCGCCGGTCTCGTGATGGGGATCATGATTATCCCGTTCGTTTCGTCATTGTCCGACGACATCATCTCTTCGGTGCCGCAATCCCTGCGCGAAGGCTCGCTCGGGCTCGGCGCGACGAAGTCAGAAACGATTAAGCGCGTGATCTTGCCTGCCGCACTTCCTGGGATTGTCGGCGCGGTTCTGCTCGCCGCTTCGCGCGCAATCGGCGAGACCATGATCGTGGTGTTGGCCGCCGGTGCCGCAGCCAACATGACGCTCAACCCTGGCGAGCCGATGACCACGATCACCGTGAAGATCGTGTCTCAGTTGACCGGTGACCTCGAATTCAACAGCCCGCAAACGCTCGTGGCCTTCGCACTGGGCCTGACGCTGTTTGTGATCACGCTGGCGATGAACGTTTATGCGCTCTACATCGTGCGCAAGTACAAGGAGCAGTACGACTGATGGCGACCACAGATACCGCTGCCGGAAGAACTGCCGCCCGCGCCGGCTCCGCGCACAACAACCAGGCGCGTTTGAAGAAGCGCTATGCCGCTGAACGTCGCTATCAGGCCTACGGGCTGTTCGCGATCCTTCTGGGTCTCGGCTTCCTTGTGCTGCTCTTTAGCTCGATCATTTCGAACGGGTGGAGCGCATTTCTTCAGTCTAGCATGACGTTGTCGGTCAACATTGACCCAGCGGAAGTGTCGCCGAACGGAGAGACCGACGAGAGCACATTGCGCCGAGCGGATTATACGCTTCTGGCGCGCCGGGCTCTCTATCGGGAACTGGGCTTTGAGACGCGTCCCGACCGCCGGACACGCCGGCTTCTCAATGGGTTGTTGTCGCGCGGCGTCGACGTTCAGATCCGCAATCGCGTTCTCGCCGACCCATCGTTGATCGGCAAGACGGTCGACATCGAAGTCTTGGCACACGGCAATGTCGATGCTCTTCTCAAGGGCACGATCAGCCGTGATACGCCAAGCGAGCGGCGTCAATTGAACGACCAGCAAGTGGCCTGGGTCGACCAACTCGTCGCCGATGGTCGTTTGGTGCGCAACTTCAACACGGGCTTGTTTGCATTCGGCGCCTCATCGCAGCCGGAAACGGCAGGTGTCTTCGTCGCGCTGATCGGCTCTTTCTTCATGATGCTGACGGTTGTGTTCCTGGCGGTTCCGCTGGGTGTTGCCGCCGCCGCATACCTGGAAGAGTTCGCGCCGAAGAACTGGCTGACCGACGTCATCGAGGTGAACATCAACAACCTCGCGGCCGTGCCGTCGATCGTGTTCGGTCTGCTTGGTCTTGCGGTGTTCATCAACTTCTTTGGCTTGCCGCGCTCGGCTTCGCTGGTTGGCGGCCTGGTGCTTTCGTTGATGACGCTGCCAACTGTCATTATCGCTACGCGTGCAGCCATCCGCGCCGTGCCGCCGTCCATTCGTGAAGCGGCCCTCGGCGTTGGCGCATCGAAAATGCAAACGCTGTTTCACCACACGCTGCCGCTTGCGCTTCCTGGTATTCTGACCGGGACGATCATCGGCCTCGTGCAGGCGCTTGGTGAAACTGCACCGCTTTTGATGATCGGCATGGTCGCGTTCGTGGTCGACGCACCTTCTACGCCACTTGAGCCAGCAACTGCGTTGCCCGTCCAAATCTACATGTGGGCGACGTCGGCTGAGCGGGGCTTCGTTGAGCGCACCGCTGGTGCAACGATCATTCTTCTTCTTTTCCTCTTCGTCATGAACTTGGCCGCCGTGATCTTGCGTCGCCGGTTCGAGCGCAAATGGTAAGCGAGGTTCCGTGATGGATACGACTGTCGACACCGCAAATCCGACGATGGCTGGCAACGCTGCTGACAACGCAGCAAGCAACCAGCCGCCGAAAGTTCAGGCGCGTAAAGTCACCGTTCACTACGGTGAGAAGCAAGCCCTGTTCGATGTTGACTTGGACGTGCCGCAGAACGCCGTCATGTCGTTGATCGGACCATCGGGCTGCGGCAAGTCAACATTCCTGCGCTGCATCAACCGCATGAACGACGTGATCCCGGTCGCTCGCGTGGGCGGCCACATCGAAATCGACGGTCAGGACATCTATGACCCCGATCTCGACGTCGTCGAATTACGCGCGCGCGTCGGCATGGTTTTCCAGAAACCAAACCCGTTCCCAAAGTCGATCTACGAAAACATCGCCTATGGTCCGCGCATCCACGGTCTGACCGCTTCTAAGTCCGAGTTGGACGAACTGGTTGAGACGAGCTTGCACAAAGCTGGCCTGTTCGGCGAGGTCAAGGATCGTCTGCACGATACGGGCACGGGTCTGTCGGGTGGTCAGCAGCAACGTTTGTGCATCGCACGTGCCATTGCGACGAAGCCAGATGTGATCTTGATGGACGAGCCGTGCTCGGCTCTGGACCCAATCGCAACTGCGAAAGTGGAAGAGCTGATCGACGAGCTGCGTCAGAACTACACGATCATGATCGTGACGCACTCCATGCAGCAGGCAGCGCGCGTCTCTCAGCGCACGGCATTTTTCCACCTGGGCTATTTGGTCGAAGAAGGTGACACCAACCAAATCTTCACCAACCCGCAGGATCAGCGGACGCAGGACTACATCACGGGTCGTTTCGGCTAAGAACAAACGTTGGAAACGGCTGACCAGCACGACAACAAGTGAGGCCAACAGCCGGGCCTCGCTTGGCCTACGGACAACGGCGTTCCCGCGCGCTGGCGGACTGCAACGACGAAGCTTTGAACCGATCGTCGGTCGCGGCCAAGCGGTATTTCCGCGATACGCAGTCGCCCTTTGCCGCGAGCAGTTGAGCGGAACGATATCCGGCGTGACTGAGGCCTCAGGGTGGTTAGGGTCGCAGCGGGTTTGGCCAAGTCTTGAGGCCACGGCGACGGCGTGTTGGTGGCGCCGATCGTGTGCGGTGAACGACGACCTTGTGAGACCACTGCACCGGTACGCGTGTAATGGTCGAGAACCAAACTGCGGCTTTGCCGCGTCGCTGCTTGATGCGCGTCACGGTCGCCTGTTGCGTTGGGCGCGATGATCCAGCGCCAAGGAACCGGCCAACTTAACAACCGCTGCGATCGGGTCACTGCGCAGCTTGGCCGCCCCGTCCGCGATGCCCGTCAGATGCCGGATCGCGATCGGTATCTGCCAGGCAGCGCTGAAACACTGGAATACCCAGTGCTGCGGACCACGGGTATGTCGCGGTTCGTGCGCGCATCGCACGAGGTGGCCGAACGAGTGGTGATGCCGCGGCCCCATTGTGGTGCGGGCTCACCGTCAAGCCGTGCTCGGGTGAAGCGGCCGAGACGACCGGCTGAAAACGCTGCAGAGGCGACGCGCGCCTGGGGTGTGGTGCACTGGGACGCCAAGGTGATGACCGAGCATACCGTACGTGCCTACAACGAGGAACTTGCTGCGCTTGACCGCAAACTCGCGCAAATGGGTGGGATCTGCGAAGACCTGCTTGCTTGGTCTGCCGCAGCGCTCGAACGTCGCGATCCGGCCTTGGCCAACCGCGTGATTGCCCGCGACCGCGCTGTCGACGCCTTGCAAAACGAGATCGAAGAACAGGCCGTCCAGCTCATCGCCCGGCGCCAGCCCATGGCAAATGACCTGCGCCAGATCATGGCCGTCATGCGGATTGCCTCGGATCTCGAGCGCATCGGTGATCTGGCCAAAAATATATCGAAGCGTGTTCTCGTCATCGCAAGCGAACCCTACCCGCGCCCACTGATCTCCGGGCTGCAGCGCATGGTGGAACTGGCGATGGCGCAGCTTAAAGAAGTGCTGGACGCATATGCTGAGCGCAACGCCGAGCTTGCGATGTCGGTCTGGCACCAGGACGAACACCTTGATGCGACGTACAATTCTGTATTCCGCGAACTCCTGACCTACATGATGGAGGACCCGCGCAACATTGGCCTGTGCACGCATTTGCTATTCGGGGCGAAAAACCTTGAACGCATTGGCGATCACACCACCAACATCGCCGAGACCGTGCATTTCGTCGTGCGCGGCGTGGCTTTGACCGAGGCACGTCCAAAAGGCGATACGACAAGTACAACCCTGATGCGTGGAGACTGACACAAGCCGGGTTGCGGTTGCTTTGCAGCTTTTGCGCACAAACCACTGGCGTTACATCGGTTTGCGCTGCGGATTGACGGAGGCAGACGAGAATGAGTGCGAAGGTCCTGGTCGTTGAGGACGAGATCCCTCTCGCCGAAACGCTCTGCTACAATCTTCAGGCGGAAGGTTTTGCCTGTTGTCATTCTGAAACGGGCGAAGAGGCCGAAATCCTCGTGCTGGAAGAGCGCCCGGATCTCGTGATCCTGGATTGGATGCTGCCGCAGGTTTCAGGGATAGAAATCTGCCGGCGCCTTCGTTCCAAGCCAGAGACACGCAGCATCCCAATCCTGATGCTGACCGCGCGCGGCGAGGAAAGCGACCGGATTCGCGGGTTGTCGACCGGCGCCGACGACTATGTGGTCAAGCCGTTTTCATTGCCGGAGTTGATGGCCCGTGTGAAAGCGATCCTGCGGCGCACGGCGCCCGATCGGCTGGCTGATGTCCTTGCGGTCTCCGACATTGAACTGGATCGCGCCGCACACCGTGTGACACGCGGCCAGCGCGAGATCCGGCTTGGTCCGACCGAATTCCGCCTGTTGGAGTTCTTGATGGAAAGCCCTGGACGGGTGCTGTCGCGGACGCAGCTCCTGGACGGGGTTTGGGGCCGGGATGCCTTCGTTGATGAGCGGACCGTTGATGTGCACATCGGCCGTCTGCGAAAGGCGCTGATCCGCGGCAAGGAGCGCGATCCGATCCGCACGGTGCGCGGTGCCGGATATGTGTTTGGCGAGCGGCCCACGAATTAACAGCCGCCGTCCGCGTGTTCAGCGGGCGGCACAAGTGGTTTATGTCACTGATCTGCTGAGGCCGGTGTGGCGGACCGGCCGGTCTCGGACCGGCCGGATTTCCAAACCTTCAAGCGGTCTATGCGTCGACCGTCTCTGGGGCTTTCGCCGCCGCTGGCGTTTGCTCGGCCGCTGGCTGCGTGGCGTCGCTCAACGCCGGCGTGGTTTCAACGGCAGTCGGTTCGGCGGCCTTATCCCGTTTGCGCTGCGATTGCGGCGGCTGGAACGCGCGGCGGGCGTGCACTTCACAATAGGGCAGACCGGCCACTTTCTTGTTGGTGCAGAAACCAAATTCCTGCGTTTGCGGATCGCCGATCGGCCAGCGACATGAGCATTCCGTGAGATCCACCAACTTCACGCGCTCTTCGGGTGGAATATTGATCTCCTCCGGGGGCGGCACGTACCGATCGCCCTCGGGTTGATACAGTGCACGCAGTGCCGGATTGCCGAGTTGCGCCATGCGCGGACGCGTCGCGCGCTTCATGGTGCTGATCCGGGGGCGTGCACGTGCCGGTTTGTTGCGCGATGTCGTTGCGCGCCCGGCAAGTCCGAGCCTGTGAACTTTGCCGATCACGGCGTTGCGGCTCACGCCACCAAGGCGGCCGGCGATCTGGCTTGCGCTAAGGCCTTCAGTCCAGAGTTTCTTCAAAAGTTCGACACGGTCATCGGTCCAGGACATTTCGCTTGCTCCCTGCGAAATCACGCTGAGACGCGCCAAGGCACAGGCGCGCCGTCACAGGCCGCAGCGGACACGAGGGCAAGCTTCGAACATCGCCGAAGACAAACGCGCAACCTCGACGCGCGGCTACGAACGCGAGACAGAACGGAACACGGAAAACGGTACGGAACGCGCCATTTGCCTGAATAAATTACTGCGGCACTGCCGTCATTCAGGAGGGGCTTGCAATCACGCACGAACAGTGGAACACGCCAAACCCCGAAGGCACGCATTTCCTATCTTGCCATCGGCTGCAGGCACAAGGCGGCCAGAGCCGTTCCGCGCCCATTGACTCTGGGACGTTGCTCATTGGCCACCATTGATTCGTGTTCGCTGTATGTTTTGCCGCTGCGAAACGTTCAGCCGCATTTGGCGCTTGACGGCACCAGAAAACCGGCGAGCCCCACGCATGACCGCGGGAAGGGCGTGACCCAGCAGCCGTTAATGCTTGTCGCGTCCAATCGGCTTCACGCCCCAAGGCCGCAAAGCGGCCCGTGAGCGCAACAGAGCTAAAGCGGGCCACAGCGCGGCTGCGTTGACACCCGCTCATTGCGGCGATTATCGTTGCG
>CAZOGY010000125.1:0-10791 GCA_964579305.1 uncultured Hyphomicrobiaceae bacterium | reverse complement strand
TTAGTGAGCGTACCGGCCACGATCATCACGTCCGACTGGCGCGGCGAGGCGCGCGGCGCGAAGCCGAACCGCTCCAGATCGTATCGCGGCATGGACGCCTGCATCATCTCAACCGCGCAGCAGGCCAGGCCAAACGTCATCCACATCAGCGAGCCGGTGCGCGCCCAGTTGATGAGATCGTCGGTGGTGGTGACAAGGAAGCCCTTGTCGGCCAACTCGTTGTTGATCTCTGAGAAGAATTTGGCGTGCGCCTCGCTCGCAACCGGGCTTGGCGCCATCGCCGAACCGCCCGGCGCGCCCTCACTCGGCTTGTCGAACACAACCGTCGGCGGAACGATCAATCCCATTCCAGCGCGCCCTTTTTCCATTCGTAGATGAAGCCGATCGTCAGCACCGCCAAGAAGGCCATCATTGACCAAAAACCGAACAGTCCAATATCGCCGAACGCAACGGCCCAAGGAAACAAGAACGCGATCTCCAGATCAAAAATAATGAACAGGATCGCAACCAAGTAGAACCGCACGTCAAACTTCATGCGCGCATCATCAAACGCGTTGAAGCCGCATTCGTAGGCCGACACCTTCTCGGGATCAGGGTTACGCACAGCAACCAGAAACGGTGCGATCATGATCGCCGCCGTGATGGCAAGACTGACGCCGATAAAAATCAGAACCGGCAAATAGTCGGCCGCGAGCTGTTCCAAAACCGATGTCCTCTGCGTTGCCACGTCGCATCTCGTCGTTCTGACGACGTAGCGCAGGGTTTGACGCGGTGCAACGCAGGCGGCCTCGGCTGTTTGTCTCATGCCTTGAAAAAAACGGCTGCCAACCGGCCGAACGCTGTCGGCCGATTGAAAATTTTGTCAATGCAGTGCGCTACTTAGCCGTCCCATTCCACAAGGAACTCGATCCGCCGGTTGAGCGCGCGACCCTGCGTTGTTGCGTTCGAGGCCACCGGCCGACGTTCGCCATAGCCGATCCCGCTCACACGGTTCCGGCTGATACCGGTCCGGCGCAGAAACTGCACCACCGACAATGCACGGTCCTCAGAAAGCTCCTGGTTCAGCTCATCGGAACCCGTTGAATCCGTGTGCCCGCCGATAATGAGCGTTGCATCGGGGCAGCGTTGCGCAACCCGCGCGACACGGCGCAACAGCGGCACGCTCTCCTCACGGATTTCCGCGCTGGCCGTGGAGAAATAGACCTTATCCTGCGCCAGAAGATAATCGAATGCGTCCTGGCAGGTCGTGGCGCGCAGGCGGCTCGATGCGTTGAAATCGATTTGCGGACGCGTGATGCGAACCGGGCGGCGATTGCGCGGCCGCTCACACCACCCAATGCGGCGGCGGCCAACCAGATTGCCGTTGTCCCGATCGACGCCCACGCGGAACTGGCGAATGCCGCGGCAGGCTTCAAACACAAGCCGGCGAGGACGCGTGTCAGTCAGGCGAACGTTATAGTAACGGCGGTTGGACAATGTGCGTCGTGCATCGGCTTCCGACACATTGCGGCGCGCTGGCCGGCGGCGCCCGGTGGCTGGCCCCGCAATCTGATTGCGGTTTTGCAAGCAAGCGCCAATGCGCCGACGCCGGCGGATGTCACCGTCCCGCTCAACCACGATGCGCTCGCGGTTATAGCCACGACACGCTTCAAACACCGTGACGTTGCCGCGCTCGCGAACGGCTTCGATCCGCGAATACCCCGAACGTCGCAATTCACGGATAGTCCGGGACTGGGCGCCAAACCGCCGGCTGCGGCCACAATTGCCAACGACACGTGCATTGCGCACGCGGCCGCGCCGCCCGACGCGCAGTTCGAAGAGCTCCCCGTCACGACACGCTTCGACAAGAAACGGCGGGTTGTTTTCCAGGATTTGGATACGGCGGTAGCCACGATCGGCCAATCGCCTGCGCACTTCGACGGGGCGCAAGGCACCGCGTTGCACTTGGATCAACGCGTTGCCGCCTGCGATCGTATGGCCAGCGGTGTGTGGCGCTGGACGGGCGAGCGACGGTGTGGCGGCGACAAGCGACAGACTTGCGAACGCCAACGCTGCCTGTGCGCTGCGGCACACGATTGCTTGGATTGATGTCACGGTTTCCTCCGAACCTCTCGAGCAATACCCAATCTTACGGAGCCGCTTGGCGCTTCTCGGATCGGATGAAATTGCTCTATTCCCCAAATGATAGAGCATCTTGATCCGACCGGTGGACCGCGATTGCGGTCACGAGTGTGCGGATAACGCTCCAGGCCGACGGTGTCGTCGTTGTCGACCTTCTCAAACAGGCAAGCCGACGATTGGCACAATGAACATGTCAGGGCGATGAATGCAGGTGTCTCAGTCCGCAACAAAGCCTGGCGCACAAGCAAACCGCGCCCCATGCCTTTGCGCACGCGGCCCAAGTTGTAATGCCCGTATTTGCTTGAGTGTTCCGCAAGCGCGAAAAGCTGAACGGCAAGGAAGACCGCCACGAACCGCCTGAACAAGGTTTGGCCAGCTCACGCAGTGCCCAGCTCACGCAGTGCCCAGGACCGCGCACGATTTCCCGCCCGCGCTAAAACAACAGTTAGAATTTATTGCGCGTCGCTGCGCTGGAAAACGACGGTACCGCCGGCCTCGGCGCCGAGCAGCGGGAGCGACAGCGTGTCACCATCGCGCTGCCCGGATGTCAATTGCGCTTCCAACCGGCTGGTATCGATCGGCGCGACGAAATCGGGCGGGCAACCGCGGCGGGTCGAAAACACGCGGCCAAGCTGGCTGGTTGACCCGCCAAAACGGTTGCAACCGTCGTAGCCGCTGATCTTGTCGCCCGAAATTTCGAAATAAACCTCAGGCTTGGACTCGGCCGGCTGGCCGTTCACCGACTGCAGGACCCAGCGCCCTTGTAGATCCTCAACTTTCATGGTCGTGCCCTGACAGGCCGCTGTTGATACCCCGGCCGCAAAAAGCGCCGCGCTCAAAACGCCAACTTTTACCGGAACAAACATCCTGGAAACCTTTCAAGCCCGGTTTATTTTGTCGCCGTGCGATCAACGTCGGTTTTGGGAACGCGGCCCTGACCATCCACTTTGCGCTTTGCCAGGAAACGCAGCTTCATGGCAGCGATCCGGCGGTAGGCGTCTTCAATGCGCGTGCGCTCAATTCGACCGTCTTCCACAGCCGATTTGATCACGTCGTGGATCCGCGTTCCGTGGTCACGGGCGCCGCGCAAGTTCGCAAACAACAAGATGTCGTTGCCAGCATTCACAGCCCGCACGATGCGCTCATGAAACTCGAAACCGCGGCTGGCACCACTCATTTCCAAATCGTCGGTCATAACCACGCCTTCAAACCGCAGCCGCTCTCGCAGAAGCTTGGTCACGACGCCCGGCGATAGACTTGCTGGCAGCTTCGCGCCACCCGACAAACCTCGGTGATAGACATGCCCCACCATAATCATCGGCACGGGATTTGGCGCATTAATGAGACGCTGAAACGGCGACAGTTCGTGACTGCTCCAGCTTTCGCTCACATCCGGCAAGGCCTTGTGCGGATCAACCGACATCGTGCCCTGTCCTGGGAAATGTTTGGCAACCGTCAGAACGCCTTGTTCCTCGTGAGCCCTGACGAAAACCGTCGCATAGAGCGTAACAAGATCGGCTGACTTGCCGTAACTGCGTCCCCAACGCGCGATATCGGGATTGCGCGGATTGATATTCAGGTCAACGACGGGTCCGAGGTTGACGTTGATACCGGCATCGGCCAGCACACCGGCCGCACGTTTATATTGCTTGAAAGCTTCATTTGGAGGCGTTGAGCGCGCCATATTGATGGCAGACGGCAGCGCCGCAAGCCGGTGGCCATTGCGACGGTCGAGCCGCTGCACGCGCCCGCCCTCCTGATCAACCTGGATCAATGGCACATAGGTCTTGGCTGCCGCTTTCAATGCGGCGGTCAAATTTTTCAGTTGCCGTGGCGAGCGAATATTCCCACGCGTCAGCAAAACACCGCCGATTTCACCCGCGCGCAATTGCTTCAAAACGGCCTTGACGCCAGCATCCCGGACCGATCGTCCAGGCAGGCCGACCACGATCATTTGCCCAATCATATCAGACAGGTTTGCAGGTTTGACAGCCGGCTGGGGTTTGGCGTTGCGCGCCTTCAGTTCCCGCTCAACCCAATTGAGCGCATCATGGACCGAATATCCCTTCGGCGCCGATGACTTATCCGAACCCGCCGTTTTCTGGACAAGCTCCAGGCAATCCGCAGCCGCGCCGGTCGCGGCGCGCTCACCGATGCCAGGCGCATTTGGACACGCGAACGCAGCGCTCGCGGTGATCAACATCGCCCCCGCGGCCGCAAAACTCTTTGTCGAAACTGCGCGCATCATAATTCGTTTTCCTGGCCATCACCACGCCTGAACAGCGTTACAAAGCGACATTGCCCGTGAACAAGCCCTGAACGCGGACAACGCCGTGCCTATCACGTAAGCGCGGCAAGTCATGCCGGAAAGTGCGGCGCGCGCAACGGATACCGCCATATATCCGTTAATGCCGTCGCGTGGAAAAACGGCACACAAGACCGATAATAAGAAACAGCATACGGCAGGCCCTGCCCGCCGCACGCCGCGTGCGCGCTACCCCGCGCTGATCCCTTATCGCTTGAGACCGCTGACCAAACCGACCTTCGCCGACGAGTCGTTGGCCTGATCCTTAAGATAGCAGTTGCCAAGCTTAGGATCCGTCGTAAATGGGGCCCACGTGAACGCACGACATTGCCCATCGCCCGCACAACTCAACTGGCAGGTGCTGACACCAACCTTCTCCAGCTTTTGGTAGTCATTGCCGTAAAAGTCGGTGTTGGGCAAAAGCTGCACCGCGTTTTGTTGCGCACGGCGACGATAGCTTGCCGTTCTGCGCAAACCACTGATCAGGCCAACGTAGCGGGTCTTAATCGGCGCTGCCGATTTGAGATAACAGTTCCCGATTTCCGGCCGGGTCGATGACGGTGCCCAGGTAAAGGCCTTGCAGTTTTGATCACCAGCGCACGACAGCTTGCAGCGTTCTGACGTCACGCTGATCAGCTTATCGTAGTCATTTCCATAAAAGTCTGTGTCGGGTAGAATTTCGATAACGTCAGGCGCACCGCTTCTCAGCGGCGAGAAAGCGAGGGAGACGTTAGCCGGGACTTTGCGAATGCCCGAAACCCCCGGGATACCGCTGCGCTGATCTTCCAGCTTGTCTTTGATATAGCACCACCGACGGACATCATCATAATTGAAGCCGGCGCATTTGTCGTTTTCCAGGCAAGCCTTCGCACAACCTTCCAGGTCGAGATCTCCGAACCGATAAATATCGTTCCCGTCGAAATCGATATTGCGGATAAGCTGAAAGCCATCGACAGCGCGTTCCGCCGGTTCGGATGCCGCCACGAACTCCGCGCCCGCGCTTGCGCCGTAAACGCGGCGGATCACATCTTGCCGGGCTTGGCGGGAGGGGTGGACGGACCGCGGGCAACTTGAGTTACCAAGATGGTCATAGGCTTTCAGGACTTTATCCAGAGGCGCGCCCATCGCCTTCATGCGGCCGGCCGCAAACTCATCAGCCTCCAATTCGAACTTCGCAAAGCCTTCGCAACGCAGACGCTCAAGAAGGATCCGCATTTGGGCATTGCGCGAATCATCGTCCGGTTGACATTGCGCAAACCGCAGTCGCGCAGAATGACCCGCCAAATGGTGTCCGATTTCATGCGCGAGGACGGTGAGACCGATCCAGTCGCGAGCGGCGCCGGTATCGGCCCGCCTCAGCCCGTCCAAATAGCCTTTGTTGTAATAAATGAGCTGGACGCCGCTTGTGCAATCCGTGCGCGCAAGAGCATTTGTCGTTTCGCCGGAATTTTCCTCAATCGAGATACGCGACGGCAACCCCATGGTTTGCATGATTTCGCGTAAATAGCGCGCGGCAGCCGTTTCGCTCTCAAACCCGAAGCCGCGACTGATGCGAAGCTGCAGATCGCGTGGCTTCACATACTTGAAATGATCCAGATATTCCGGCTCTTGAGCCTGGGCAGGCTTCGAAAGCCCCACCGACGCCAGAACAAACAGGGAGAAGGGAATCAGCCAGACAGACACAACAAAACACTCCTAACGATTTATTAACGCGCGGCCACAGCATTTCTCACAGACAGCTTTGTACAAAGACGCCTCTATTCGACGACGCCGTCGCTTAAAGACTTCCACTACGCTGCACAACGCAAACCCAATGCCGGAACGCTTAGACACAAGACGATGGGTCTAGTGTTGCGCCATTGACGTTTGCCTGCCCGTTGCGGCTAGCTCGGCGAGCAAACGAAAATGACAAAACCAACACTAGAAACATAGACTTACGCAAGCACGACGGCTTTTAAGTTTCGCAGGCCGCGCTGAACAACGCGGCCCGCCACATCCGCCGCTCTAACAGGCGTCAGCATTCGAATCGCAAGCGGATTTCACAAGCGATTGAATATTCGAGGTTGTCGTATAGATCGTATTCTTCGAAAACCGCGAGGCGCCCTGTATCTTCACGTCGCCAGACGTGAAACCCCAACTCGTGACAGCGGAAACCACATTTGGTTCGGCATCGGTCGCCACGGGGCCCGTGAACGACGCCATTGGCGTACCAAAGTTTTGCAGCCACGGACCGCCGCTTGAGCCGCCAGTTTGGTTAGAGCCGATCACAACGTTGTTGGGATCGTCCTGCACAGCCAGAGAGTCGGTACGAATCATACGCGTGCCGTCGAAGTTGGCTGATGGATAGCCAAGCTGGGTCATATGCGCAGATTTCCGGTTGAGGAAAAACGTATACCCGAAATCTTCATTCGTTTGGCGATCACCAACTTTGTCGGTTGCGACGCTGTACCGGCCAACGACGTCGCCAATAAACTGATCACTGTCATTCTTTTCCATCACGACGACCGCGACATCATTTTCACAAACGATGCCTGGCGCAGCTTCGGAGCATTTGTCTGTACCGTCGAAATAAGCTTTCGGGATCCACCACTCGCGCGCTGTCCAAGTGCCGAATGGCCGTTCGCCTTCGTGCCGTGCCGGTTCGAACGTCACAGTGTCGGCGAACCCGCTTTCCCCTCCGCCGAAATTATGCACGCAATGCGCCGCGGTCACCAAGAGCGATTTGCGAATGACAGATGCTGTGCAAACGAAGGTATTGTTGCCAAACTTCATGAACAGCTTCCCGGTCGCGCGCCAGGGCGCCAAATCAACCGGCGTTTTGGTATCAGCAGCGCTTGCGCGGGCGGATGTATAGGGATGATTGCCTGTGCCAAAAGCTTTGAGTTCAACGCCTGGCACATTTCGGTTGGGCAGCCGCAACATGGCCCTCAGGCTCTCCGTCAATTGCGTCGGGCTTGTCAGAATGCGCTGATGCGAACGTGCGTTCGAGCGATCCGACTGCGAAATGGTGGCCCCACTCGCCGAACGGCCAACGACATTTTCGTTAGCAAGCGCTGGAACAGAGGATAGAGCGAAAAGCGCGACGGTGGAGGTCGTTACAGAAAGACGAGCCAAGGCATGCGAAGTCATAACCAACTCCGTTTGTAAAAAATGACCGAACGGTTATTTTTTAGCTCAGCACATGCCTGTGTGCAACACTTTGTGATGACAGATTGCGCAACCATTTTTAAGTTCAATCGCGCACAAGATGAGATGCAGAGAAACTCAATCCGCTATTCATCCGGCCACAAATAATCGCCGCCCTTGCGCACGCAAAAAACCAGTCATCCGAAGATCGCCAGTCATCCGAAGATCGAATGACCGCACGCAAATAACTGCAATCAAACAGTAACGTGCCCGCACGAACGTAGCGCGGCGCTCCCATTACGCATGCAGCGCCTAAACCTGACGGGGCATTACGGCCACCCCACCGTGTCGCGCCGGGCCAATCACAGCCTTGACCCAAATCAACGCGGCATGCCCCAGCTCAGCACGGCTGCGAAGCCAGGCACGCGTACCGTGGGTCATTGTCATTATCGGCGGACGTGCCGAAGACCGCACGCGCACGACAGTCCATGCGGGGCGGCAAAGCCCAACGACCCAAGCTTTCTGATATTTTCAAGAGATATGGCGCGAGTGACGGGACTTGAACCCGCGGCCTCCGGCGTGACAGGCCGGCGCTCTAACCAACTGAGCTACACCCGCGTGCAGAGGCAAACGGCCTCGCAGGCCGTCGGACATACGCAATCGACCGACGGGCGTCAAGCGAAAGCGCGGGCCGCACCACACATATTTACATCGCTGTGCACACTTGGTTGATGCGAACCCAGCCCGCCTTCCCGCCTGCCCCGCTGACAGCACGCGCCAGCCAGCGATCAACGCTCAGGCAGGGGGATAAACGCCTCTGCGTCCCCCGGCACCGTGTCGAACTTGCCAGAGCGCCATTCCTCCTTTGCCAGATCGATCCGCTCCTTCGACGACGATACGAAGTTCCACCAGATATGGCGCGGGCCATCCATCGGTTCGCCGCCGAGCAGCATTAAACGCGCATGCGACGTCGCCAGGATCGAGATCCGGTCGCCGGGATGAAACACCAGAAGCTGGCCCTCTGCGAACGTGTCGCCAGCCACGTCGATCTCGCCGCTTGCGACATAAATCGCGCGCTCGTCATAATCGGCATCAAGCGGCAATATCGCCCCGGGCGCCAGCACCGCCTCGGCATAAAACGTCGGGTGCGGAAATGCCGCCGGAGACGTCTGGCCGTACAGCGAGCCCATAATCAGCCGGACACGCTTGCCCTCAGCCTCGATGCGCGGCAGCTCGCCCATGCCGTGATGGACGAATGCGGGCGCGTCTTCCTCGTGCGATTTTGGCAATGCGGCCCATGACTGAATGCCAAACAAGCGGCGCGGCTTCTGCTTGGCCTCGCTGGTCTCGCGCTCAGAGTGAACGATGCCCTTGCCAGCCGTCATCAGGTTGACCTCGCCAGGACGGATCGCAAGCGCTGAGCCAAGGCTATCGCGATGGAACACCTCGCCCTCAAACAAATAGGTAACCGTTGATAGTCCGATATGTGGATGCGGTCGCACGTCGATACCGTGCTCCAGAAGGAACTCCGACGGCCCCATCTGGTCGAAAAAGATGAACGGCCCGATCATCTGTTTGCCGGCCGCTGGCAGGGCCCGGCGCACTTCAAAACCGCCAAGATCTCGGGCGCGCGGCACGATCACTTGCTCAATGACAGCGCAGGATTTGGCGTCGCCTGGAATAGGGTCGTCACACGGAAGCTGGCTCATGGGCGCTCTCCTTGCGTTACAGCCGGCTTGGGTTCACTCCAAAGCTGGCGTGCCTGGCAAGGGCCGGCAAGCGCCGGGAGATTGACGCACTGACAACGGCGCCTGCCATAACCTCGCCGCGAGAAGCCGCACCTCATCAAGCCGCGCAAGCGAAAGCGCCTCGATCCGCACACACCACCACGAAGCGAGCCGGCAATGACGATCACCGTGGCAACCCGCATTCCCGTCCCTCCCGCCCGCGCATTCGCGGTCATTGCGGATATCGAGCGCTGGCCGGACCGGATCGCCGACATTTCGCGGATTGAGATCCTGTCCGACGACCCTGTGGGGCCCGGCACGCGATTTCGCGAGACCCGCACGATGCATGGCCGCACCGCCCAACAGGAGATGACGGTCACCGAATACACGCCACCTGAGCGCCTGCTCCTGACGGCCGACGCACACGGCATGCACTATCGGATGCTGCACGTTTTACGCGAAGTTGACGGCGGCACACACCTTTCGTTGCATTTCACGGCAACCCCAGCCACCATCACCGCCCGTCTGATCGCGCCCGTTGCCCGCCGCTTAGTCGGGCAATCGCTACAACGGACCTTGCAATCGGATCTCGATCAGTTGGCGGCAGCCTGCACGCTGGTGCCGGCGACTGCGTGAACCGCACGCGAGCATCGAACGATCCGGCACCTCGCGCCATCTCAGGAGTTCAGCATGTTACGCAAACTGATCATCTTGACGGCCGCCGCAGCGGTGTTGTGGCCAGCCACCGCGCGCCCTGAACAGAGCGGCAATGACCTGCCGTGCCAGGAAGAGGCGATGCTTGTGTTTGACGCATCCGGGTCGATGGCGTCGGGCGACGGCGACAACTTCCAGCGCAAAATCGATATCGCCCGCAGGGCCGCCGCCGAGGTCCTGCCCGACATTACCGCTGAGCGGCCAACCGGGCTGGTCACCTACGGCGGGGTGCCCGGCGGCGCCTGTGACAGCGTAAGCTTGCGACTGCCGCCCACCGCGCGGTCCTCTGAGCTGATCTTATCGGAACTCCTTGCCCTTGCACCGGCTGGACAGACCGCGCTTAGTCAAGCCACCTGGCTGGCCGCGCAGACGATCGATGACGGCAAGCGTCCGGGCACGATTGTCGTCGTGACCGACGGCGCAGAAAACTGCGGGCTTAATGCGTGCGCGCTCGGGCTGAAATTGCAGGCCGAAGCACCACACTTGAAAGTCCATGTAATTGGTTTCCGCCTCCGCGCGGTTAAAGAACAGTCGGTCGCCTGCCTGGCGCGCAGCACGGGCGGCACCTATACCTCAGTCAAAGGCCTTGACGATTTGCGCAAAGCGCTGCGCCTGACATTGACGTGCCCAAAGATTTCCTGATTGCACGTTGAGATAGCTGACCAGAAACGCAAGCCTGAAGCCGCTTTGGGGAAGCTTAATGCATGTCGCATAAAATCGTCTTCTCGCCCCAACGCCGCAAGGCGGCCCGGGCCGTCGATGTTCGTGTTCGAAACATCGACACGAAAACGGCCCGCC
>CAZOGY010000124.1:4770-10834 GCA_964579305.1 uncultured Hyphomicrobiaceae bacterium | reverse complement strand
CGGCGGCCCGGATGGCGATTGCGGACTAACCGGGCGTAAGATCATTGTCGACACCTACGGCGGTGCGGCCCCGCATGGCGGCGGTGCCTTCTCCGGCAAGGATCCGACCAAGGTGGACCGTTCGGCAGCCTACGCCGCCCGTTATCTGGCAAAGAACGTGGTGGCAGCCGGGCTTGCGGATCGCTGCACGATCCAACTCTCCTATGCGATCGGGGTTGCTAAGCCGTTGTCGATCTACGTCGACACCTACGGCACCGGCAAAATCGATGAGGCCAAGCTCGAAGAGGCGTTGTTTGAGGTCATGGACCTGTCCCCGCGCGGCATCCGCGAGCAACTCGAGCTGAATAAGCCGATCTTTGCGCGTACGGCCGCTTATGGCCATTTCGGTCGCAAGCCCGATGCCGAGGGCGGATTTAGCTGGGAAAAGACGGACCTCGTCGACAAGCTGAAGGGTATTGTCGCTTAAGCGGCGGAAATCGACCGCGCCGTCCGTTGCGCGGCGCTCTGGTCGTTTCAATAAAACGCCAAGACCGCTGTGGCCGCTCCTGTCTGGGCGGCCACATGCGTTTTGGAGCTCATCCGATCTGGGACTCGCAAAGCGATGCCGTGAGATCGGATACTGCGCTCGTGAACTTGTAACGATCGTGGTCGCCGCATCAGACACCGGCTGATGACGTTTGTTAAATGGCATGGCTGAAATCATGACTGGCAAGGGCCAAGCGGGCAGCCGCGATGCGTACGACGTTGACGTGGACCGCAAAGGCGCTGGTGTGGCGGCTGACGGCGTTGGCGCCCATACCGACGGAGCCGGCGATGCGGTGGAATTGCGCTCGTTTGGGCGCAGGCGTGGCCGGCGCTTGAGCGAACGGCAGTCTCAGCTTGTCGACGATTTGCTGCCGCTTGTCAGACTTGCGCCGACCGGTCCACCACCGTCGGACTTGCGGCCACAATTCGTTAACGCCTTGGCATTTCCAAACTGGGTGTCGCCCACGCGCAGCCCCGACGGTGAGATCCGCTCCGTGTGGCTTGAGGTGGGTTTTGGCGGCGGCGAGCACTTGATCGCGCAGGCGCAGCGTCATGGGGATATCGGCATCATCGGTTGCGAGCCGTTCATCGATGGCGTCGTGAAGGTGCTTGATGCGATTGCCAGCGATGGGCTGCACAATGTGCGGCTTTACGACGACGATTGCCGACCATTGCTGCGCTGGCTCCCGCCGGCATCGATTGATCGTGCGTTCGTGCTGTTTCCTGATCCGTGGCCGAAAAAGCGGCACGTCAAGCGCCGGCTCGTCAATGCGGGATTTCTGACTGAGATGGCGCGGCTGCTGAAGCCCGGGGCGGAATTGAGGATTGCGACGGATATTCCCGATTACGTCCGCACGATCCTTCTTGCGCAGCGCATGGTGCCAGATTTGGAGTGGCGCGTGGCCTCGCCGGCGGACTGGCGTGCGGCGCCGGACGATTGGGTTGTCACGCGTTATCAGCGTAAGGCGAACCGCGAAGGACGGGCCACAACCTACTTAAGGTTCTATCGGCGCTGAGGTTGCCACCGACCTGAAGTGGCGAACAATTCTGGTTCCGGCAATTGCGGAGTTTGACATCGGCCGATTGATCTCGTCCGCATCGCTTGCATACGAAAGTCGAGTGCCAAAAAAGTGTCAAATTGCACTTGCGGCAGCTGGTTCCATCACGTAGTCTTCAATTGCTCATGATCATCTCAACTCTGGGAGTGGGCCCGCAAGGGTCCGCTCTTTTTTTCTTTGAGCGCGTCACTTAGCACAACATTCAGAACGGTTGTCGGAGCCCGCGCCAATGGCCAGTGACGATACGCAAGATCGCGACGATCCGCACGGTTCGGCGACACAGCGCGCGGACGGTGCTGCGCGCGTTGGCGATGCACAAGAAATGGACGCGCGTTTCACACGGGAATCCGGATTGGCGGCCCGCATTGCTGAAATTGTCGCGGAGCCTATTGCCGATCTCGGCTATCGGATCGTGCGTGTGCGGCTGATTGGCACGGACGGCCAAACGCTGCAGATCATGGCGGAGCGTCCGGACGGCACCATGACGATTGAGGATTGCGAGACGATTTCTCGCCAGATCTCGCCGGTACTTGATACATATGACCCGATGGTGGGCAGTTACCGTTTGGAGATCTCGTCTCCGGGCATCGATCGGCCGCTCGTCCGGCCGTCCGACTTCGAAGCGTGGGCAGGCTATGAAGCGCGGGTTGAGTTGGCCGAGGCGCTCGATGGTCGCAAACGGTTTCGCGGCACGCTGGAAGGCTATGCAGACGGCGAAATGCGGCTTGAGGTTGATCTGCCCGAGATCGGACGCCAGGTGATCGGCATTCCGGTCGGGCTGATCGGTGAAGCCAAGCTCGTTTTGACTGACGATCTTGTTCGCGAGTCGCTGCGGCGGACGAAAGCCGGCGGCGGAAGCGATGGGCGGCAGGGCGTTGGCGATGGTTCCGAGGCGCCGGACGATATCGACTTTCAATCGGGTGATGATCCCGAGGGTGACGTTCATTCGGGCGATAACGGGCAGTTGGACGATGACGGGGCGGATGAGCCCCCGACGCGCAAGCCCACGCGGCACTAAGCTGCGCGCGCAGGCGACAGCGCAACTTGAGGAGTGACTGGCATGGCCATGGCCGGCGTGAGCGCCAACCGTATCGAGCTCTTGCAGATTGCCGATTCGGTCGCGCGCGAAAAACAGATCGACCGCAACATCGTCATTGAGGCGATGCAAGAGGCGATGCAGCGCGCCGCCAAAACGCGATATGGGCCGGAAAACGATATTCGCTGTACGATTGATCCGCGCACGGGCGAAGCGAAGCTCACGCGCGTCATGACCGTGGTGGAAGACGTTGAGAACGAAGCGCAGGAACTGACGGTCGAAGATGCGAAGTCGCGCAAGCCTGATGCTGTGGTCGGCGACATTCTGATTGAGGAATTGCCGCCGATTGAATTCGGCCGGGTCGCCGCGCAAAACGCCAAGCAGGTCATTGTGCAGCGGGTGCGCGACGCCGAGCGCGAACGCCAATTTGAAGAATACAAAGATCGCATCGGCGAGATCGCAAACGGCACGGTCAAACGCGTCGAGTATGGCAACGTGATCGTTGATCTGGGCCGGGCGGAAGCCGTGATCCGACGCGATGAAACAATCCCGCGTGAGATGGTGCAATACGGCGACCGAGTTCGTGCATACGTTTATGACGTCCGACGCGAGCAGCGCGGACCGCAGATCTTCCTGTCACGGACGCGGCCTGAGTTCATGGCCAAGCTGTTCCAGATGGAAGTGCCTGAAGTGTATGACGGCATCGTCGAGATCAAAGCCGTGGCGCGCGATCCCGGCTCCAGGGCCAAGATTGCGGTTCTTTCGCGCGACAACTCGATTGATCCGGTCGGGGCGTGCGTGGGTATGCGCGGCGCTCGGGTGCAGGCGGTCGTCAACGAATTGCAGGGCGAGAAGGTCGATATCATCCAGTGGGTTGAGGATGAGGCCAGCTTTATCGTCAACGCGCTTGCCCCGGCCGAAGTGTCCAAGGTCGTTCTCGATGAGGACACCAACCGGATTGAGGTCGTGGTCCCGGAGTCGCAGTTGTCGCTGGCCATCGGGCGGCGCGGCCAGAACGTGCGGCTTGCCTCGCAACTGACCGGTTGGGACATCGATATCCTCACTGAGGAAGAAGAAAGCGAGCGCCGTCAGAAGGAGTTCACCGATCGCTCCAACATGTTCATGGAAGCGCTTGATGTGGATGAAGTGATCGCGCAGCTTCTGGCGACGGAAGGTTTTGCCTCGGTCGAAGAAGTTGCCTTCGTTGATCTTGCTGAAATCGCGAGCATTGAGGGTTTTGACGAGGAAACCGCAAGCGAGATCCAGACGCGCGCAAGCGAGCACCTTGAACGCGCCGAAGAGCAGCGTGATCAGCGCCGTCGCGAACTGGGCGTCGACGATGACCTCGCCAAGGTGTCTGGAATGACCACTGCAATGATGGTCGCGCTTGGCGAAAACGAAGTGAAATCGCTTGAGGACTTCGCGGATTGCGCCACCGACGAACTCATCGGCTGGACGGAGCGCAAGAAGGTCGCCGGCAAGGACAAGCCTGAAGTCATTCGGCATTCGGGTTTTCTGGATGGGTTCGATATCGACCGGCTTGGCGCCGAACAAATGATACTTGAGGCGCGCATCCTGCTTGGGTGGATCAATCCTGAGGATCTGATTCCCGCCGATGCCGATGCTGGTGACGTGGCGGCGGATGGCGATGACGCTGGTGATGACGAGGGCGCCGAAGGCAGCGGCGACGACGCTGAAATGGCTGGCGCGGACGGTTCGGCTGAGCCTGCCGAAGACGCCGGCGATGCCGGTGAGGTCGCCGTTGATGCTGAGCCGCCGGCTTCAGGCGGGACGGCCTGACGAATGTCGGCCAGCATGAGACGCCGGCAGGCCGATCGTCAGGCGCCCACGTGGGCAGGTGGTGCGGCGCGTGGTCTTCAACCGGTGGGATGCGACCGGAACGATCGCGGGATCCGAATTGGAAAGGCATATCGCGGAGATGAACGGGCGCGGCGACATGCAAGGCGGTTTGGCGGATGGCGGCACCGTGTGTGCGCCGGCCGATGCCGCGCGCCCGCAATTCGCCGACGTTGAAGCCGCAGATGGGTCCGCAAGCGATGACGTGCTCGATGCGGGGCCAAAACGCGACGTCGGCTCGCAGCGCACCTGCATCGTTACACGTGACGTCTGTGCGCCTGATGCGCTGATCCGGTTCGTCCGCGGACCAGACGATGTTGTCGTCCCAGATTTGTTGCGCAAACTTCCGGGCCGCGGCGCATGGGTTCTGTGTCGCAAGGACATCGTTGCCAAGGCGGCGGCCAAGGGCACGTTTGCGAAAGCTTTTCGCGCCAAGGTGACTGTAGACCCGGCGCTGGCTGAGACGGTCGACGCATTATTGGCGCGCCGCGCGGTTGAACAGCTTTCGCTTGCCAACAAGGCCGGGGCTGCGATTGCGGGTCAAACAAAGGTCACGGTTGCCATTGAAGGCGGCGATGCGGTCGCACTTTTTCAGGCGCATGACGCGGCGCCGGCCACGCGCGAGCGGGTCAAAAGAAAGTTCTTTGGCGTCTTAGAAGCGCTTGGCCGCGTACCCATATCGTCGGAAGTGCTCTCCATTGCCGAATTGAGCTTGGCATTCGGACGTGAAAATGTGGTACATGCGGCGCTCATAGATCGCAGGCGCGCCGCGGGCTTTCTGGCCGCAGCCGACCGTTTGCTGCTATACCGGTCTGCAGAAAAGCGCGACGACGCGATGACAAACCCGCCGGAACGACACAGCGGCGCGGCCGATCCCTTGGTTGCCGGGGCGGCCGAGAAACAGGATTAGTATGAGCGAAACGAAAGACACGACGGATCAAAACTCAGGTGGCCGGAAACCTCTGACGCTGAAGAAGCCCGTCGACGCTGGGCACGTTCAGCAGAAATTTTCGGGTGGCCGCTCGAAATCCGTCGAGGTCGTCAAGAAAACAAAGCGGAATGTGCGCCCCGCCAGTCGCGACGACGCGGCGACAGGTGGTGCACGCCCGTCCGGCGGTCGTCCCGGCAATAAGCCCGGTGGCGGCGGTGGTGGACGCAAGGGTGCCGGCGGTCTGTCCGATAGCGAGATGGAAGCGCGCGCCCGTGCTTTGGCCGCCGCACAGGTTCGCGCCCGTGAAGAAGAGCGCGTAAGGCAGCAGGAAGCGGAACGGCGCGCTGTCGAAGAGGCAGAGCGCAAGGCGCGCGAGCAGGCGGAGGCGGAAGCCGAGAAAAAGCGGGCCGCTGAGGAAGCCATTCGCCGGGCGACGAACCAAGCGCAGCTTGATGAGGCGCCGGCCAAGGCTGAACCTGAGGCGCAGCCGGCGCAGGAAACGGCCAAGCCAGCCGCAGAAGACGCCCGTGGCGCTGCAACCGCGAGAGGGCGCGATGGCGCACCCGCGCGTGATCGCGTGACGAAAGGCGCTGACGCTGCTTCGGCGCGCGGTCCGCGGCCGGCTGGAGATGGCGCACCTGCAACCGCCCGAGGGCG
>CAZOGY010000124.1:0-4670 GCA_964579305.1 uncultured Hyphomicrobiaceae bacterium | reverse complement strand
GCGTGGCGGAGAGCGCACCGACAACCGGGGCGGGCCCGATCGTGGCGCACGCCCGGATCGTGGCGGACCGGGTGGACAGCGCCGCGGCGACGCGCGCGGTCGCGATGGCCGCGATGGTGGTGGCGATCGGCGTGACGGTCCCGTGCCGGGCACCGGTGGTGTCGGCCGCAGCAGCGCGCCGGTGCTCGATAAACCCGTTGGTCTGACGCGACCAATGATTGTCACGCGGACCGATCGTCCAAGTCCGAAACCGGCCGAAACAAAAGGCGATCCGGATGCGCCGCGGCGGCCAATGCGCCAGGCGCCACCGGCTGCGCGCAAGGAAGAGGATGACGCCGGCAAGCGGAAGGGTGGCGGCAAGCCTGGTCGCGGTTCACCGCGTGGTGGTGATCAGGATCGCGTCCGTGGCCGTCTGACTATTCAGAATGCGTTTGACGAGCGTCAGCGCGAGAAGTCGCTTGCCTCGCTGAAGCGGAAACGTGAACGCGAGAAGATGAAGGCGATGGGGATCTCGCAAACGCGCGAGAAAGTCACGCGCGAGGTGACGATCCCTGAAGTCATCACAATCCAAGAACTCGCCAACCGCATGGCCGAGCGTGCCGTCGACATCATCAAGTTTTTGATGAAGCAAGGCGACATGCACAAAATCACCGACGTGATCGACGCCGATACGGCGGAACTGATCGTTGAGGAGTTTGGGCACAAGTCGAAGCGCGTGTCGGAAGCCGATGTCGAAGAGGGCTTCATTGGCGCTGAGGATACCGCTGAAGACATGGCGTCGCGTCCGCCGGTCGTGACGATCATGGGCCACGTCGACCACGGTAAGACGTCGCTGCTGGATGCTCTGCGTTCGGCGAACGTGGTCAGCGGAGAAGCTGGCGGGATCACGCAGCATATCGGCGCCTATCAGGTGAAAAGTCCGAGCGGCGAATTGATCACGTTCATCGATACGCCAGGCCACGCGGCGTTCACCGCAATGCGTGCGCGCGGTGCTCGCGTCACGGACATCGTTATTCTGGTTGTTGCCGCCGATGACGGTGTGATGCCGCAAACGATCGAGGCGATTAATCACGCCAAAGCGGCTGAAGTGCCGATTATCGTGGCGATCAACAAGATCGATAAGCCGGACGCTGATCCCAACCGGGTGCGCACCGAGCTGCTTCAGCACGAGATCGTGGTGGAAAGCATGTCGGGCGACGTGCAGGAGATCGAGGTTTCAGCGCTCAAGCACACCAATCTCGACCAGCTTCTGGAAGCGATCACGCTGCAGGCGGAAATTCTCGAACTGCAAGCCAATGCCGAGCGTTCGGCTGATGGCTTTGTGATCGAGGCCAAGCTTGAGCGGGGCCGCGGTCCCGTCGGGACGCTTCTTGTGCAACGCGGTACGCTTAGCGTCGGCGACATCGTTGTGGCCGGATCGAGCTGGGGCCGTGTGCGGGCTCTGATCGACGATCAGGGACGCAACGTTGCCAAGGCCGGTCCATCACGCCCGGTCGAGGTGCTCGGTTTTGACAGTGCGCCGGAAGCGGGCGATCAGTTCGCCGTTGTCGAAAACGAGGCCCGGGCACGCGAGATCACTGAGTATCGTCAGCGTAAGCGCCGTGAGACGTTGGGTACGGCGGGCAATACGCGCACGCTTGAACAGATGATGCAGCAGCTGCACGATTCTGCGGACCGCAAAGAATTGCCGTTGCTGATCAAGGGCGACGTTCAAGGCTCGGTCGAAGCGATCGTGGGTTCGCTGCAAAAGCTGTCGACCGATGAGGTGGAAGCGCGGATCGTGCATGCTGCCGTCGGCGGGATCACCGAAAGCGATATCACGCTGGCGAATGCATCCAACGCGGTCGTGTTGGGCTTCAATGTCCGTGCGAATGTGCAAGCCAAACAGGCGGCTGACCAGAACGGCGTTGAGTTCCGCTATTACAACATCATCTACGATCTCGTGGATGATGTGAAAGCGGCCATGTCAGGCATGCTGGCACCGACGATCCGCGAACACTTCCTGGGCAATGCTGAGATCCTTCAGGTCTTCAACATTTCCAAGGTCGGCAAGGTGGCTGGCTGCCGGGTGACGGAGGGACGCGTGGAGCGCGGCGCGAAGGTTCGCCTGATCCGCGACAACGTCGTGATCCACGAAGGCACGCTTTCCATCCTCAAGCGCTTCAAGGACGACGTCAAAGAAGTGCCGGTGGGCCAGGAATGCGGCATGTCGTTTGCGAATTACCAGGATATTCGCGAGGGCGATGTCATCGAGTGCTTCCAGGTCGAAGAGGTCAAGCGGACGCTCGACGACTAACGAGCGGTTGCCAACCCGTGCTGAGCGCGCACTACGCTGGCCGGTGATCGTGTATCGACGGTCGCCGGCTTGAGATTTTCAGGAGCAGTCGTGCCGCAAGCCGATTCATTTTCCGGCTCGTTTGAGTGGACCGCGCCGGACTACTTCGCACTATGCAAGGCCCAGCGGCGATGGCGGCCAAGTTGGCGGCATGCGGCGTGGACCGATTACGCGGTGTGGGCGGCCATCGGCATCGTCGGCGGCTGGGCGATCTGGCCAAACGACCTGGTCGCCACGGGGCTATTTACCGGCGCTGTGCTCTCTACGCTTGCGCTTGCGGACTTCGTGTTGATGCCGTGGCTGTGGCGCCGCCAGTTCAAGTCGCAGGGGCTGGAAGGCCGCACGGTCTCGTTTTCCGCGGACGGTCGCGGAATTACGGTTTCCACACCGACTTCGCGCGCTGAGCATGCGTGGTCAAACTTCGTGCGCGCTGATCGATTGCCCGAGCACGTCGTGCTTTGGCAGAGCCGACAGGCTGCCTACATCCTGCCGGATCGGGCGTTTGCGCATGTGGAGGAAGCCCGCGCATTTTCCGACTTCGCGAAGACGGAAATTGCTGCGGCGGGGACGCGCTCGGACACGGGTGCGGACCCTGATGATGATGCAACTGAGACCGCGGCGGCGCGCGAAGCTGGCCAGGTGACAAAAGCGGAGGATCGCTAATGCCCAGAGCCAAACGTTCCGCCGCAGCGCTTCCCGCGTCAGGCCCGTCACAACGTCAATTGCGCGTTGGCGAATTGATCCGGCAGGCCCTGTCGGAGCTGTTGAACCGCGGCGATATTCACGACGATGTGCTTGCACAAGAGACGGTGACGATCCCGGAGGTGCGGGTTTCGCCGGATCTGCGCAATGCCACTGTGTTCGTGATGCCGCTTGGCGGTCGCAACCTTGACGGCGTGCTGTCTGCACTGCGTCGCAATGACAAGTTTATCCGTGGTGCGATTGCGCGCGCTGTCAACCTCAAGTATGCGCCCAACTTGAGTTTCAAAGGCGACGAATCGTTCGATGAGGCAGAGCGTATTACGCGGCTGTTGGATAGCCCCGTGGTCCGCCGCGACGTCGATGACGATGATGACGTCGATGATGACGGTGACGGTGACGGTGAGCCAAACCGTGACGACGCTCATCGCGTCGCTGATGTTGCCAAGGCTCGCTGAGAGGCGCGCGCGGTCGGTTTGGGCTGCCCACGCAGCGGTGCCCAACTTTTTGCAATGAACCTGCGACCGGATTTCCCAATATGCCGAGACGCAAACAGGGCCGCGCCGTGAACGGTTGGCTCAACCTCGACAAGCCACCGGGCATGACGTCCACTAAGGCGGTCAATATCGTCAAGCGGCTGTTCAATGCGCGCAAGGCGGGGCACGCTGGCACACTCGACCCGCTGGCGACCGGGGTCCTGCCGATCGGCTTTGGCGAAGCAACCAAAACGATGAACTTCGCTGTCGACGGCGACAAGGCCTATCGGTTCGACGTGCGCTGGGGCGCGCAGACGACCACCGACGATTGCGAGGGTGAGATTTTCGAGACGCGGTCGGGGCGCCCGACGTTGCCAGAGATCGAGAGCGCGATTGATGGGTTCATCGGCGAAATCATGCAGGTGCCGCCGCAGTTTTCTGCAATCAAGGTCGATGGCCAGCGGGCCTACGATCTCGCACGTGACGGCGAGGATGTTGAACTGGCGGCCCGTCCCGTGGTGGTGCACGACTTGGTGATTACCGCGATGCCGGACGATGAAACGACGACCTTTGAGGCCCGCTGCGGCAAGGGCACCTATGTCCGCGCGATCGCGCGGGACATGGGCCGCAAGCTCGGTTGTCTGGGGCACATCGTTGCTCTGCGCCGCACGCAGGTCGGACCTTTCCATGAAGATGATGCGGTTCAACTGTCGGAGCTTGAGGCGCTTGATGGTGGCGAAGACGGGCATGGGGCAGATGATGGCGCTGCGCGCGACAGCCAAGATCGGGCCGGTCTTGATGGGGCAGCCGCCGATCAGGCCGAGATCGGGGATGGCGTCCCGTTGAACGCCGAACCGAACGTGCAGGCAGAATGGCGTTGCAGTGAGTTTTTGCTTCCGGTTTCGGCCGCGCTCAGCGGTCTTGTCGAATTGCCTGTCGGCGGCAACGATGAGCGACGCATTCGCAGCGGCCAGCCGGTGATCCTGCGCGGGCGCGATGCACCGGTGTTCAGCGGCACGGCGTACGCCACCGCAAGGGGTCGTCTGATCGCGTTGGGCGAGGTTGAGCGTGGATCGTTTATTCCGACGCGGGTGTTCAATCTTTAATGCATGTCGCGTCCGATCGGGTTCGCGCCCCAAGGCCGCAAATCGGCCCGGGCC
>CAZOGY010000123.1:0-10898 GCA_964579305.1 uncultured Hyphomicrobiaceae bacterium | reverse complement strand
TTTCATGCGACACGCTTTAGCCGGCAAGGACCGCTGCGATCGCCTTGATCGCATCATTCGCTTTGGCGCCATCAGGTCCGCCGGCTTGCGCCATGTCGGGCCGTCCGCCGCCGCCCTTACCGCCAAGCGCCTCGGCCCCGACACGCACCAAATCGACGGCACTGTGTGTCTTGACCAGGTCCTCAGTGACGCCAACGGCAAGGCCGGCCTTGCCATCTTCGGTGACCCCAACGACCACGACGATCCCAGAGCCGACCTCGCGCTTGCCTGCATCAACAAGACCGCGCAGGTCCTTGGGATTGAGACCCTCAACGCTCCGAGACAGAAGCTTCAGGCCACCCACCTCGGCAATGTCGCTCCCGCCACCTTTCGCGCCAGCGCCAGTACCACCAGCCAGCGCCAACTGCTTCTTGGCTTCTGAAAGCTGTTTTTCCAGCTGCTTGCGCTCGTCCAGCAACTGACTGACGCGTGCCACCACATCTTCAGGCTTGGTGCGCAGCGCGGACGCAAGCGTGCGAACGCGCTCGTCTTGCGCGGCCAAATAGTCCCGCGCGGCCTGGCCAGACAGGGCCTCAACGCGGCGAACGCCAGCCGCCGACGCGCTCTCCCCAACAATATGGACCAACCCGATATCGCCGGTGCGCCGCACATGCGTGCCACCGCACAATTCAATCGACCATGGCCGCTGCGTACCTGGCGACGGCGCACCCATTGAGACCACGCGGACCTCATCGCCATACTTCTCGCCAAACAGCGCCATCGCGCCGGTTTCCATGGCCTCATCAACATCCATGAGCCGTGTCACCACTTCGGCATTTTGGTCGATGACGGCATTGGCCCGGGCTTCGATTTCAACGATCTCTTCCATCGCGATCGGTTTGGGATGCGAGAAGTCAAACCGCAGCCGGTCGGGCGAAACCAGCGAGCCTTTCTGCGCGACATGATCGCCAAGCACCTGCCGCAAGGCTTCGTGGATCAAGTGCGTCGCTGAGTGATTGGCTCGGATTGCTGTGCGACGCATATGGTCGACGGACAGCTTTACAGCCGCGCCGAGCGTCACAGTCCCGCTTTCGACAGTGCCCATGTGGACAAACACGTCGCCGACTTTCTTCTGGGTGTCGGACACGCGAAACCGGAAGCCTTCGCCCTCGATGACGCCGGCATCGCCGACCTGGCCACCGCTTTCGCCGTAAAACGGGGTTTGGTTGACAACAATCGCGCCATCCTTGCCGGCTTCAAGCGCATCGACCTGATCGCCGTCGGCCACCAGAGCTGCCACGACCCCTTCCGCCGTCTCGGTTTCGTATCCGAGAAAATCAGTGGCTCCGACCTTGTCGCGCACCTCAAACCAAACGGTCTCGGTTGCAGCTTCCCCCGACCCTTTCCAGGCGGCGCGCGCCTCATCGCGCTGGCGCTCCATGGCCGCATTGAAGGCATCGACATCGACTTGGACGCCGCGTGCGCGCAGCGCGTCCTGCGTGAGATCGAGGGGAAACCCGTATGTGTCGTAAAGTTTGAATGCGGTTTCGCCGGAGAATGTGTCGCCGTCGTCAAGCGCAGCGCTCTCATCGGCCAACAGCGACAGACCACGCTCCAGCGTCTTGCGGAAACGCGTTTCCTCAAGCTTCAGCGTTTCGGTAATCAGCGCCTGCGCGCGGACAAGTTCGGGATAGCTCTCGCCCATCTCGCGGACCAGTGTCGGCACGATGCGATAAACCAACGGCTCGCGTGCCCCCAGCAAATGGGCATGCCGCATGGCGCGCCGCATGATCCGCCGCAACACATAACCGCGCCCTTCGTTCGATGGGAGAACCCCGTCGGCAATCAGGAAGCTTGACGCCCGCAAATGGTCGGCAATCACACGGTGGCTTGGCCCGCTTTCGCCTTCCGCAGGGATACCGGTCAGATCAACCGAGACCCCGATCAGCGCACGGAACAGATCGGTCTCATAGTTATCGTGGGTGCCTTGCAGCACCGCAGCAATCCGCTCAAGGCCCATACCGGTGTCGATTGACGGACGCGGCAATCCAACGCGTTCGTCAGGCGTGACCTGCTCAAACTGCATGAACACCAGGTTCCAGATTTCAATGAACCGGTCCCCATCTTCCTCCGGTGTACCCGGTAGCCCGCCCCAGATATGATCGCCGTGATCATAAAAGATTTCAGAACATGGCCCGCAGGGCCCTGTCTCGCCCATGGCCCAGAAGTTGTCCGACGTGGCAATGCGAATAATCCGATCATCGCCGAACCCGGTGACTTTTCTCCAGATTTCGTAGGCGTCCTCATCGTCATGATAGATCGTGACGTAAAGCCGCTTTTGATCGATGCCGAACTCTTTGGTGATCAGGTTCCAGGCAAATGGGATGGCATCAGCCTTGAAATAATCGCCGAACGAAAAGTTCCCCAACATCTCAAAAAACGTGTGGTGCCGCGCCGTATAGCCCACATTGTCCAGATCGTTATGTTTGCCACCGGCGCGCACGCATTTTTGCGAGGTGACCGCGCGCACGTACGGCCTGGTCTCCTGGCCGGTGAAAACGTTCTTGAACTGCACCATGCCAGCATTGGTGAACATCAGCGTGGGATCGTTGCGCGGCACCAGCGGCGACGACGCGACGACCTCATGTCCAAGGCCGGCAAAATAGTCCAGAAACGTGCGACGGATCTCGTTGACGCCAGTCATGAATGCTCACGCAGTTGATGATCGCGCGGCATGACCGCGCTGGTCGTTGCGGGCGGCGCACTTACACGGTGCAGCCAAGCTTTGGGCAGGTCGCGCGTTGTAGGTCCGTGCCGGCTGTGTGTCCAGCCGCGCCGCTTGCCATACCCCACCAGCTAGGCCCGCAACCGCACCTCATCCACCCGCTTTCTTCGCTTTTGGGCTTTCAATGATGACGCCGTCCTGGTCAACCACGAGATCTTCCTCAGGCTCCGGCTCGCCAAGCATGGCTTCTTCGATGAGGCCCGACTGCTTACGGATGGCCTGTTCGATCGTGTGCGCGATGTTTGGGTTCTCGGTCAGGAAAGCCTTCGCATTCTCGCGGCCCTGCCCGATCTTGTTGCCGTCGTAGGCAAACCAGGCCCCCGACTTATCCACAACGCCGGCTTTGACACCCAGGTCGACGATCTCGCCAACCTTGGAGATACCGCGGCCATACATGATGTCGAACTCGACCTGCTTGAACGGTGGCGCCACCTTGTTCTTGACGACCTTGACCCGCGTCTGATTGCCAACCGGTTCATCGCGGTCCTTGATTTGACCGATCCGCCGGATATCGAGACGCACCGATGAATAGAACTTCAAGGCATTGCCGCCGGTCGTGGTCTCGGGATTGCCGAACATCACACCAATTTTCTGGCGGATCTGGTTGATGAACACCACCATGCAGCCCGACTTGGAAATCGACCCGGTCAATTTGCGCAGCGCCTGGCTCATCAAACGCGCCTGCAAGCCTGGCAGGCTGTCGCCCATCTCGCCGTCGAGTTCCGCCTTCGGCGTGAGAGCAGCAACGCTATCGACGACCAGAACATCAATGGCGCCCGAGCGCACGAGCGTGTCTGCAATCTCAAGCGCCTGCTCACCCGTGTCCGGCTGCGAAATCAGCAAGTCCTCGACATTCACGCCGAGTTTGCGAGCATAGACAGGGTCGAGCGCATGCTCGGCATCGACAAACCCACAGATGCCGCCGCGTTTTTGGGCCTCGGCCACGACATGCAGCGCCAAGGTCGTCTTGCCCGACGATTCCGGGCCATAGATTTCGATGATGCGCCCCTTCGGCAAACCACCGATCCCAAGTGCGATATCCAGGCTGAGAGAGCCAGTCGGGATGGCCTCGACATCGATCGTACGATCGTTGGCACCAAGCTTCATGATCGAGCCCTTGCCATGGGCTTTCTCGATCTGAGCGAGCGCGGCCTCAAGTGCCTTTTGCTTGTCCAATCCGTCCCCCTCGATCACGCGCAGCTGTGGTTGGGCCATGATTAATTCCTCTTGCCTGAGTCATCCATGTGAATCGAGAGCTAAGGGTTCGTACACGATATGTTCACAAGAACAAAGCAGAAATTTACGCGCTCAAAATAGCATCGCTCAGCGGTTGATGCGCGCACGCACCACCAACCAGGACCCTGGCGATAGTCATGAGTGAGATGACCAGTTCAGCGAGCAGCGCGAACGCTGGCGCAGACATAGATATCAGGCCCGGAATTGGTCTTTCACCCGCGCAGCGATCTTGGCCAACGTGTAGGGCTTGGACAGGAACGTGCAGTTGGGATCATTAGACAGCGCCGATGAGAAGTCGTCGTCGGCATATCCAGACACAAACACGAACTTAAGCTGCGGCCGCACTTTACGAACATGTTCGAGAAGCTGCAGGCCGTCCATCTCCGGCATTTTGACGTCAGAGACAATCAGATCGACCGCGTAGTCGCTCTCTTCCAAAAGCTCCAAAGCCTCCAGGCCATCGCATGCCTGCGTGACCTGATAGCCTTGCCGCTTCAGCGCCTCCACGGCAAACCGGCGCACGGCATCTTCATCTTCTACGATCAGGACGCGGCCGGTCCCCGTGACGTCTCCCGGCGGACGCTCCTGCGCGTTTGTCGCAATCTCATCGCTGCCATCGCCCTCATGGCGCGGCAGATAGATACGGAACACGGTCCCTTGTCCCGGTGAACTCTCCGGGAACACAAACCCGCCCGTCTGCTTGACGATGCCGTAAACTGTCGACAGCCCAAGCCCGGTCCCCTTGCCGACCGCCTTGGTCGTGAAGAACGGCTCAAACACCTTTTGCAGGACATCTGGCGCCATGCCGACGCCGGTATCTTCGACCTCGATCAGCACATAAGCCCCCGGCGCCATCCCCTGTTTCGCCAGCCGTACGGACTCGCGCTCAGACACATTGCGGGTCCGGATGGTAAGCGTGCCGCCATCGGGCATGGCATCGCGTGCATTCACCGCCAGGTTCATCACGACACGGGTCAGTTCCCCGCGATCCGCCTTGACGAACCACAGATCACGGCCGGATTGGATTTTTAGCTCGATCGTCTCGCCAAGCATCCGCTTGACCATGACCGAGACGTCCGTAACCAGCTCCTGCAACTGCAAAACACGCGGCTGAAGTTGCTGCTGGCGCGAGAATGCAAGAAGGTTGTGCACCAAATCGGCGGCACGATCGGCGCTCGACCGTATTTCCTTGATGTTCTGGTAAGCCGGATCGCCGGGCCGGTGGGTGCCAAGCAACAGATCAGCAAAGCCAATGATCGCGGTCATGACGTTATTGAAGTCATGCGCGATACCGCCGGCGAGATTACCGACAACTTCCATTTTCTGGCTTTGCGCGAACTTCATTTCGAGCGCTTTTTGCTCCGTCGCATCCATCACGTAAACAACTGCGGCGCCAGCGCCCGAAGACGTCCGCGCCAACGGAGCAAAGAACAAGCGCCGGGTATAAAGACCGTCTTCGCCAATCGTGATCTCGACAGGTGCGATATTGGCCTTGCCCGCAAGCGCTGCCTCAAGCGCTTCGACAACGCTGGCACGCGCATCCGCGTTAACGGCCCGCGTCAGCACCGTGATGGCGTCGCCGCTTTGGCTTGGCGCTGCATCAAACAGCAGCCGTGAGAAGGCAGCATTTGAGCTTTGCACGAACCGGTCCGGCGTAATGACGGCGATCCCGAACGGTGCCGACCGGAAGAACCGCGCGAAGCTTTCCGTTGCAAGCGGCCCCGACGCCGTCCCGCAATCACGCTGTGCCAGCGTGCGGTCGAGAACAAGCGCCGTCCATCCACCGCCATCCGCACATGGCTGGATCAGCACCGTCGCCGGCCAGATCGTTCCGTTGTCCTGGATGAGATCAACTTCGACGGACTGGGGCCGCGACCCGGTCGCCCGCGCCATACCGCTCAACAGTTCCGCGCCGTCCCCGCTGACAAGATCGCCAACGGTCAGCTCACGCACGCGCGGGTCCCACTCGGTGCCCAGCCACTGCAGCAATTGCGCGTTCGCAAACGTGATCCGGCCCGAACGATCAGCAACCAGCACGCCTGCCGGCAAGGACTGGAACTGCGCCAAACGCGCCTCAAGCCGTTCGCGCATGTCCTCTTCCCGCCGGCGTTCGACGGTGATGTCGCGTAGGATGAAAATGCCGCCGCCCGCGAACGATCCGGCTGCTGCGACCGGTCCAACAATCGGCTTCCCGGTCAATCGCAACACCCGCTGCGCGCCGGTCGGGGCAGCCGATGACAACGTGACAATCTCGCTGCGGACGGTGCCGCGCTGAACCGCACGCATTGTCCTGAAGTAAGCTTCATTCGCCCGGTGATCTTCGGCGAACACGCTATCAAGAGACAGCCCGCGCCCGACCATGCCGCGATTGCCGGTGACAGTATCAATCAGGTGATGCGCGGCGGCATTGGCATAGACCACGTGCCCATCGCCCGCTGTGATGACCAGGCCGTCATCAATGTTTTCAAGCAGGGCGGCAGCGAGATCGTCGGCCTCAACACGCGCACTGAGACGTATGTGCCCAGCCAACAAGCCGAACAGAAGAAAAATCCCAAGCGCCGCCAGAAGGCCCAGAATAGTCAACACACCGGGAGCGGCCGACGATGACGTCAAGAACGCCAACACTGCGGTGCCGCACACCAAAACGCCGGCAAAAGCGAGCACCCAGCCGCTGCCCAGCGAGAGCAATGGCAGGCCGGTTGGCTCAGGGTTCGGGAGTGCGGCGCGGGAATCAGACATCGCGGGTAACACTACGCGATTCTCCGCGATCGCGGAGTGGGTTGCGCGTGGGGCGAACGAAGACAGACGAGGCATTTCGACTTTCCGGCGCGCTTGTTACGCGCGCCTTCAACGCATGCGACAAATCAGGCCCCCGGCAACCGCGCCCAGGCCTCACGCAACCTCTCAGCTACCAGGGTTAAGAAACGGAAAACGCGTGACTCAATGCGACCATCACCGATTTCGGCCACATCGCGATGCGGCGGGACGCGACGCGCAAGCCACAGGCTCAGTTGTTCTCGTTTCACACTTTGCAAATGACCGCTTGACCGTGGCCAACGGCTCAAACACATGCTGCGAGCATTGACTACGGACAGGCACACGCCAATCTTTTGAGCAGCGCCAACACGAGGCACCAAAATGATGGACATCCTGTCCTGGCTTTTCTTCGTGATGTTCATCGTCGTCCTGATCGGCGTCGTCATCATGCTTATCCGCGGCACGCTGCGCAGCGGCACGTCGTCAACGTCTTTCGGCGATCGTCTTTTCGCGCAAAAGCCGGTCAAGCGCTTGGGCGTCATTGAAGAGGCCAACCTCGATGGACGCCGCAAGCTCATCTTGCTGCGACGCGACGGGGTCGAGCATCTTGTCATGATTGGCGGTCCGACCGACGTCATTATCGAATCGGGCATCGAAGCTGGTGCTGGTCAGGCAACTGGATCGCAATCAGGCGCCGGCGACAAGCGCGCCCAAGACAACCGGGACCGCCCACGCGTGGTGCACGCCAATAGCAACCTCCCTGCCGTCATTGGAAAGTAACGTGTGCCTGCGCGAACGGGCCAATCGCCGCCAGCCTGCATGATTGCTGGCGCGCCGGCCCGTCACAGTCGCCCACGCGATTATAATAGATCGCGACTGCCCCGGCAGCCCTGTCTGCCCCTGCCACCAGGCCCGAGTGGAGTTCGCCTGCCACGTAGGGCAGGCCCATCAAGAACCCCTGATGATGCGTCGATGCGCCAGGCCGGCGCACGGTTTTGGTGGACGGCCGCCAAATAGCCCCACGACGCCCCTGTACCAGTGATCGGACCGCAACTAAGTGTGCGTCGCGGCAATACGGCAGTATCGAACCGACACGCCCGTCCGCAATGTCTGTTCGGCTCAGCCGGGGCCAGCGCGCGCTGAACGGCTTATGTGAAAAGTGAACCCGCCATGCCCGGCACCGAGCGATCAAAGCTTGTGAGCACGACCCTGCCAGCCGTTTCCTTTTATGGTCGCTGCGTTCCGACTCGAATGCGTCTTGCCCGGATGCGTGTTGCCCAGATGCGTGTTCATTTTCGCTTGGCGATAAGCTCTGCTGTTGTAAGCCTTGTGCTGGCTGCGCTCCTGCTCGCGCAGGCCGCGCCCGGTGCACGCGCGCAGCAGGCCCAGCCGGAGCCCCAGCAGGCCACGCCGCAAACGGATGCGCCGCGTCCTGGCGATGCAAACGGTGGCCCGCGTTCCCCACGACCTCGATCTGGCAACGCCGACACAAGCGCGCCGCCCCAACCTGCCCCTAATAGGGCGCCGGGGGCGAACGCGCCAATCGGTGCCGCCCCGATCGCGGAGCAACGCTCCGGTGATCTTGAACAGCTTCAACGCCGCATCGCGCGATTTCCACTCGAACTGAGCCGGGTAGCGCGCGCCGCTGAACGACTTGCCGGTGACGCCGAGGGCTTGGAAGGCGTCCAGAACGATATCCAAACGCTCATCGGTGAAATTGCCGACGCGATTACCGAGTTGGAACCGTTCATTCCACGTCTAGAGGCCCAGATCAGGCGGCTTGGACCAGAGCCCAAGAACGGGGAACCGCAAGAGACCGAGGCCATCAGCCAAGAGCGCAGCAATCTGAGTGACGCGCTGACGCAAGTCCGCGATGCCATCAAGCGCCTTGAACTGACGGACGAACGTGCAAGCCAATTGCTGACGCGGGTACAGTCGCGCCGCCGCACCTTGATGACGAGCAACCTGCTGCAGCGCCCAGCAACACCGCTTTATGAATCCTTGGCGCTCGGCTTTGGACGCGATGGCGCAACCGCTGTCCATCAAGTCCGCACCGTGTTTGGCGCTTGGTTCAGCCAACTGCGCAATTCAGGTGTCGCGCTCATTTTGTTGCTGATCGCGGCCGCCTTGATCTACGTCGGTCTCTTGCGGCTTCGCGAGGTTTGGCTGCGCAAAGTCTACGCCGAGGCTGACCAGTCCGAGGGCGACGCCGTCAGCTTCCTGAAACGCACCCGTATCGCAGCATTCATTGCGCCGGCATTTGCAATCCCGCGGCTCGCCGTCATCGCGCTGTTCACCATGGCGGTCATAAGTCTGGGGCTCAGCAATTGGCAAATCGAGCCAACATTGATCGCGATCGCCGTTGCACTGGCCACCTATAGCCTCGTGTCCGCGCTGTCTCGCGCTGTGTTGCTGCCGCAAGAACCGCGATTGCGGCTTGTTGGCGTGGACTCCGACAGTGCCGCCCGCCTCAGCATGATTATCAGTGCGCTTGCCGTTATTTGGGGTGCTGATCACACCGCGGTTGCCGCGATCGAATCGCTGACCATGCCACCGTCCGTTGGCGTCGCCGCAGCCGTCGTCACCAACTTGGTCTTCGCAGCTTTCTTGACCCTATTGGTCAACACGCACGTTGAGGCGACCGAGGCCACGGCCGGCGGCCGCCTCATGGCCAAGTCTCTCAGGTGGCTGCGTTTCCCAGCTTACTTGGCCGCCTTGGCCGTGGTCATCGCATCACTGCTTGGCTTCCTCACCTTGGGCCGGTTCATTGTCGCCCAGGTGATGCTTGTGGCGATCGGCGGTCTGGCGATTTTCCTTCTGCATCGCTCCGTCGCAAGCCTGACGCCGGCAGCAGACGAGGTCGATGGTTCGCCTGCGGGCGATGGCCGGGGTTTCGGTGCTGTCACAGATCGCGCCGGCCCGCAAAGCTGGTCCAACACGATCACCGAGCGCCGCATTGCCCGCCTCTCGCGGTGGTTCCTCAACGGCCTGATCGTGATGATCGCCGTTCCCGTCGTGCTGCTGTCGTGGGGATTTTCCGGCGCCGACCTGCTCGATTGGGGCCGTCGCCTGGTCTTTGGGTTTGAGATTGGCGAAGTCCGCATCTCACCGGCCCGGATTGCCTTTGCAATCGGCTTGTTCGTCGCCTTGGTTCTGCTCACGCGCCTGATCCAGCGCTGGCTTCAAACAACGGTTTTGACCGCACGCCGCGTCGACCCCGGCATTGCAAACTCAGTCAGCCAGTTTCTCGGTTACGCCGGCTTCGGCCTGGCCGCGTTGGCCAGTGCCTCTTACGCCGGCCTGGACTTTACAAACCTCGCCATCGTGGCCGGTGCCCTTTCGGTCGGCATCGGCTTTGGCCTTCAGTCGATCGTCAACAACTTCGTCTCCGGACTGATCCTGCTCGTGGAACGCCCCATCAAGGTCGGCGACTGGATCGTTGTTGGCGAACACCAGGGCTATGTCCGTCGCATCTCAGTACGTTCAACCGAGATCGAAACGTTCGACCGCGCAAGCCTCATTCTGCCAAACTCAGAGCTGATCACCGGGACGGTCCAGAACTGGACCCACCGCAACACCATGGGCCGGCTCGTCATTCCCGTTGGCGTGGCTTACGACACCGACCCGGATCGCGTGATCGCACTTCTGACACAAATCGCTTTGGACAGTGACCACGTCCTGCGTCACCCGCCCCCCTTCGTGACGATGGAAGGGCTCGGCGCCAGCTCGCTCGATTTTGCACTGCGCGCCTACATCAAGAACGTCAACAACATGCTGTCGGCGAAAACTGAGCTGCTCGTCGCGATCGTCAAATCATTCCGCGATGCAGGGATCGAGATCCCATACCCGCAGCAGGACTTGCATCTGCGCGATCTGGACGGCATCCGGTCGGCTTTGACGAAGGCAGCGCTGGAACGCGCAATGCGGCCCCCAGAACCTGGAACCGATCCGGTGAACGACACGCCAGCGTCGCCCGATGATCCGCAAGGCACAGCAACGGGCACGGTTACCGATCTTGGAAGCCATCGCGCGGGTCGCCCAAAGCCACGCGCGTGACGCCCAAGCCAGATCGGCAGCCAACCCTGCCAGCTATGATCTATTGAAAAAGAGGCCGGGACGCAGCGCTTCAACATGGCTCACG
>CAZOGY010000122.1:0-10928 GCA_964579305.1 uncultured Hyphomicrobiaceae bacterium | reverse complement strand
CGACGGAAGCAGCGGTACACCCGGAGCGTACGGAGCGCTTTCGCCATCTGTCAGCGCATTGCCCCCTTGCGCGGCACGACCTGTGCGTGAAATCACAAGGCGAGATCGGGAACCCGGAGCCTAAGCATGAGCGATCAGACCGGCAAAGCGCCAACCGCCTACCGCCCGTGCGTCGGGATCATGGTGATCAATCCACAGGGCCTGGTCTGGATGGGTCGACGGGTTGGTGCGCCGGACGACGCGGAGGGTCAGGGCCACTGGTGGCAAATGCCGCAGGGTGGCATTGATGACGGTGAAGATGCCCGCGCGGCCGCCGAACGCGAATTGACGGAAGAAACGGGTATCCGTAGCGCACAAATTATCGGTGAAACTCAGGGCTGGCTGAATTACGATCTACCAGACGCGCTCATTGGCGTGGCATGGGGCGGTCGTTTCCGCGGTCAAACGCAGAAATGGTTTGCAATGCGGTTCACTGGCGATGACGGCGAGATCAATATCGATCCTCCGGCCGGATCAGGCCACGATAAAGAATTCGACGCCTGGGACTGGGTCGCCGTCGACGCTCTTGTCGATAAAGTTGTTCCTTTCAAGCGCGATGTTTACGTGCAAGTGGTCGCGCAATTAGGACGGTTTGCAAAACCGCTTTAAACTGCTGCGCCAGTTTCACGCTTGGACTGCCGTGCGCATTGCCGTTCTTATGAGGTCTGGGCGCCATCGGCGCGTTCACATGCGCGTTTGCGCCCGCTTGTCCGGCAGGTCGCCATTCAAACGGTTGATGAACTCTTGGTCGTGGGCATGCGTTTCAGCGACTTCTGCATAATAGAGGTCCCACAAGAACGCATTGACCTCGCTATTTCCTTTTCCATTGGCGCTAATCTGCTTTCGCTGGCGATCCTGCGTTTGCCTTGCCTTGGGCGTCGCCCCTGACGTCTTGGTTCTGCTTGCGGCAGCGGCGGTCAATGGATTGGTTGGCTCTTCAAGATCGAGTTCGTCAAGGAAGCGCTCGCGCAGCGCGTAAAATGCCTGCTCGATTGCTGTCCTGACCACCATGCGTTGATCCTGGGTGATCTTGGGGTTTTTGCGCGGGTCCAATGTCTCAAGCGCGCGGCGCATGTCGTGCAACGGCGCGAACGGATACAGCCCGATCAGATCTTTTGTTTCACCGACGTTTCGATAGACAATCCTCATATTATCTAAAGCGCCAGAAATCCGGCAATAGGCATCGATATAATCGTCGCTAGTTGGATATGTTTTTTCACAGTAGGCAACGAGCGCAAGTTTGGTATCAACGATCCCGCGCCATTCCTGTCGCAGCGCATCGGTGAAAGACGCGCGCTTCTGGAAAATGTTCGCCAAATATGCGGCCACAACCGTGACGAAGACCAGCGACATATCTTTGAGATAGAGATAGACGTCCGCGATAACCGCTTGCGCTGACGTACCGCCAAACCCTGGAACATGTTCGCTGAGTTTTGAGGCAGCAGCCAGGACGAGCACACCGGCCAAAACAACGTAGACCCAATGCAAAGTCCGGTTGAGGCTTCGTCGTGTCATGTCGTGTCCACCGGGGTTGCAACGAGCTGAATACGCCTGAGACGGAGTGCGGCCAAGCCAGACGTCGCCTTGGATGATGTTCTAAAGCGAGGCGCATTTCATGCGACACGCTTTAAACGAGGGCCAGCACGGTCTCATGAACGTCGGCGTCATAACCGGCGCGGATGACCTCGACAATGCTGCGCGGCGTAAGCACATCGACAGGTTCGCTATCGGGCGGGCTCATTGCATCTGCGTAGCCGTCGGCACGCCAGCGCAAGAGACGGCCGGCAAAAACCAGGTGTGGTTCGCCGCGATACAGCACCATGACGCCGGTGGGCAAGTCAGCCACCGTCGACTTGAACGTGGCTTTCACACCGTCAGAGGTGAGGCGCTCGTCATGGAGAACCGAATCGATTTCGCCTGCGCGCGCGCGTGCGCCAGTGCCAAGCGCACGGCCCCATATGTCGGCGAAGTGTACCGCGTCGTGCCGGCGACATTCATAACAGGGCCGGTGACCGGCTGCGAGTGCGGTGGCTTCATCCAGAAAGAACAGCTCGGTGTAGCTGTCGGGGCCCATCACTTCGCGCCAGCGGCCCTTGAAGCTTAAGCGACAGCATATCCACTGCTTGCTCACCCAGCGCTTCACGCCAAGGGTCTTGTCTTTTCGGTGAAGCATACCGCCGCGGTTGCCCATCATCGTGCCGCGGGCGCTCGTCGCGATAATCTCGCCGAGAGGTGTCACGCGGTTCTGAAGCGGCATGGGCGGAGCAGTTGTGCCTCGTGTTAAGCGCCCTGCGAAACATGGGCGAATCACGCGTATCGTCGACGTGTGCGGCTGAGATGTCCAGCGTGGTGGTCGGACCGGACCGACGGCTGTGCCGATCGGATGTCCAGAAACAACGCCGCCCCCCTCCGCGTGGAGGTTTTGGACTGGCCAAGCGGCATCATCGCGGCAAGGTGTCCGTCATCCCGGCGCGGCTGCTGTGCGTTTCGAACCCGAGACATCTGAGGGGTTTGGAATGCAGCGTGACGTTGAGGAGCAGGCGCGGACGGACTGGCTGCGGCTTATGCTTGGTTGGTTCGCGCCCTTGAAGGCCACGCTTGATGCAAAGCAGCCGGGCCGTACGCGGGCGGAAACGATCAGGCAGGTCTCGATTGCCATGCTCTGGGGCGCCGTATGCCATGCGATCTTTGCGGCTGCGGTTCTGTCGATGGTGATCGGGATGTGGTTTGGCATGGCGCTTGGTTTCGGCAAGGTGCCGTCGCCATGGTCATGGCTGGCGAATGTCGCTCTGCTCCTGCAGTTTCCGATCATGCATTCGCTGTTATTGACGCGGTGGGGTCGCGGCGTGCTTGCGCGGTTGGGCCCTGCAGGGCACGGCATGACGCTTGCCACAACGACTTACGCGATCATCGCATCGATCCAGCTCTTCGCCCTGTTTGCTCTTTGGACACCGAGCGGTGTTTTGTGGTGGCAAGCGGAGGGAGCCGCGCTGTGGGTGATCGGCGCACTTTATGCGGCAAGCTGGGCCTTGCTTATGAAAGCCTCCTGGGATGCTGGCGCGGAGGTGCAAAGTGGGCTGCTTGGCTGGGCATCCCTGTTTCGAGGCGTGAAGCCGCAATACCCGCCGATGCCGACTCGGGGATTGTTCCAGGTCGTGCGCCAGCCAATCTACGTTTCGTTTGCGCTGACCACTTGGCTCGTTCCAACCTGGACGCCCGACCAGCTCTTGGTCGCGCTGACGCTGAGCGGGTATTGCCTGATCGGCCCACTCGCCAAGGAAAAGCGCTTTGCTCACATGTTCGGCGATGCGTGGGCATCGTACCGAGCGCAACATCCCTATTGGCTTCCGCGATTGTGGTCGCGGTGAGCGCTTCGCCAAGGCCACCAGTTCAGTCCTGTGGCTTCGCGGGCGGGGCGGCCAACAGGTCTGGACGGCGCTCACGGGTCAGACGCAGCGACTGCGCACGACGCCAAGCAGCAATCCTGGCGTGATCGCCCGATAGCAAGACATCGGGGATTGTCCGGTCTTCCCAAGTTCGTGGGCGGGTATATTGCGGATATTCCAAAAGACCGTTCTCAAAAGTTTCTTCGCTCAAACTGGCATCTGCGCCCAAGACACCGGGCAACAACCGGACGCATGCATCAAGCATGGCCATTGCCGCCAATTCACCGCCTGACATGACAAAATCGCCCAACGACACTTCTTGCAGTTGGCGCGCTTCGATCACACGTTCATCAAGTCCTTCAAAGCGCCCCGAGACCATCAAAACGCCGGGGCCGGCCGCAAGCGCTCGCGCCATTTCCTGTGTGAACGGTTTGCCGCGTGGCGATAGGTAGAGCCGCGGCAGGTCAGCAGGACAACTTGCCAATGCCGTATCGATCGCGGCGGCGACAACGTCACAACGCATCACCATGCCGGCGCCGCCACCTGCTGGCGTATCGTCGACCGCGCGATGGCGGCCCAGCCCGTGGTCGCGGATATCGGACACGTGAAGCTGCCAAATCCGATTGGTAAGCGCGGTGCCGACCAAAGACACACCAAGCGGCCCCGGAAACATGTTTGGGAACAGGGTCAGGACAACGGCCTGCCAAGGCGCCGCAGATGTTCGTGCATTGCCCATTTCCGCAGCGCCTGGGGGCGGCATACACACCTCCTGTCAGCGGGTTGCAATGTCCGCGCCCCGGCATTGTCTGTGTGCGTGACGGGGCTGTTGGGGCGCGATGCCCAGCCAACTTTGACGGGGCGGCGCGACGATTGCACGCGCGCGAGACGTCAAAGGCGAACCGCCGGTCCGCATTCGCGACGTTGCGGCGGTGTGGCCCGAGACCTTTTCGCGTCACGGCGCCACCGCATCTCTACCACCGCTTCCTTACTGGCCTTCGACAACAACGATATCGATGACGCCGGCACCGGCACGCAATGCGCGCGCTTGCGCATACTCCTGCGAGTGCGCGTAAGCCCTTGCGTTCTCAAAGCTCTCGAACTCGATCACGACATTGCGGGCGCGGCCCTCGCCTTCGGCCACTTCGCAACGGCCGCCGCGCACGATCGGCGTGCCACCGTAGATCTTCATGGCCTCGCTGGCCTTGACCGCGTACTGCGACCACTTTTCGGGATCAGTGACGTTGGCGCGCGCGATGACGTAGCCCTTTGGCATTGAAACCTCCCCAATGTCCGAATTGCATGACGGAACGAATTACAACCGCACCTTCGCTGTTTCACACGCGGTGCTCAAGCCGTAGCGGCCACCATTTCGGCGATGATTGCCGAGGCCGCCGCCTTGGGATCGGACGCTGCGGTTATGGGGCGGCCGACGACGAGGTAATCGGCGCCGGCAGACAGGGCCGCGGCTGGGGTCATCACGCGGGACTGATCGCCAATGGCGTCGTTTGCGCGGCGGATGCCGGGCGCGACGATTGTCAGTTCCGGTCCCAGGTGGGTGCGGATGGCGGGTGCTTCGTTGCCGGAGGCGATCACGCCGTCGATCCCGCAGGCACGGGCCAGTGCCGCCCGGTGCAAGACGAGATCGTGCGGCGCTTGGGTAATGCCCTGCTCACCGAGGTCGTTCGCATCCAGATTTGTCATGACCGTCACACCGAGCAGTTTTAAGCCGGTTCCAGCCCGGCCGGCGTTGGCCGCGCTCAGCGTTTTTTTATCCGTCGCGTGAATGGTGAGAAACGTGGCGCCGCTGCGGGCAGCCGCCGCGACGGCCCGCTCCACGGTGTGACCGATGTCGAGCAATTTCATGTCGAGGAAGACGCGGGCGCCGTCCGCGGTGAGGTCAGCAATGAGGCCGAGACCGCCGCTCAAGACCAACTCCAAGCCGATCTTGTAAAACCGGACCGTGCCGTCCAAGGTGTCAACGATATCACGCGCTTCTTGCGCAGACGGCACGTCAAGCGCCACGATCAGGCGACCGGCCGTGTCCAATTCCAGTTTGTCATCCGACACTTGCCGCTCACCCCCCGCTATGCGCCAGCCTGTCACTCACCGTGCAGCAGGCGGGCGGCACGTGCCAGACGCTCGACCGCGTTTTTCAAGAGATCATTGACCTGTTCGGATTTGAGCTTGCCGTCATCGTCGAACGCCTCACCTGCTTTCGAGATCAGGATCTGGTCTGGAATGACCATGGCACCCAAACCAATCGCCAATGTCTGCCGCAACTGAATCAAGCCGCGCGCGCCACCAAGCGCACCAGGGGACGCAGCGCCAATTGCGAATACGCGCGTGCGATAGACCGTGCCAGCCGGCTCATCATCTTCCGAAACGCGGCTGACCCAATCAAGCGTGTTTTTCAACAAAGGCGTCATGCCGGCGTTATATTCCGGTGCGGCAATAAAAATACCCTCGTGAACCGACATCAGATGTTTAAGTTTCACGGCGTTATCGGGAACACCTTCGGCATCTTCCAGATCAGCGTCATAAATCGGCAGTGGATAATCGCCCAAGTCGGCAAATGCACTACCAATGCCGTTCGCTTCCGCAATCCGCTCGGCGAGCCGTGCCAATTTCTTATTATAGGAGCCTTCGCGGGCGGAGCCGGCCAGAAAAAGCAGCTTGGCGTGATGTGACATGGAAGATGTCTCCGTCAAAGTGGTGACGCCCGGTTCAGCGTCGGTCGACGATCGCAACGTTGAGTGAGGTGGTTACGTTCCGCAGACGCGATCCGACCGCATCCATCTCGCTGGCACAATGGCCGGCAAGCCAGAGGCCTTTGCGCACGTCCTCGATCAAAGCAAGACCCAGGAACCCGGCCAACACCGACGGAGCCAGGCCAACGCCGCGTCAGTCGGAATTGCCACTGAATATCCGGCGCACGCGTTCCAGAAAGCTCTCGCTATCGGGGTTGGTGTTCGATTGACTTTCGTTTTCAAATTCTCGCAGCAGTTCACGTTGACGCGGTGTCAAATTCTGAGGCGTTTCCACTTCGACCTGAATATACATGTCGCCAGTGTTCTTTGAGCGTAGAACCGGCATGCCCTTGTTTTTCAGGCGAAACTGCTTTCCGGTTTCTGTGCCCTCGGGAATCTTGACGCGGGTAATCGCGCCCTCGACCGTGGGGACTTCGATCGTCCCGCCGAGCGCAGCCGTCACCATCGAAATCGGGACGCGGCAAAACAGGTCCGACCCATCGCGCTGGAAGAAATCGTGCGGTGCGATTGACAAGAAAATATAAAGATCACCGGTCGGGCCGCCGCGCAGACCGGCTTCGCCTTCGCCGGCCAATCGGATGCGGGTTCCGTCCTCGACGCCGGCAGGGATCGAAACCGAGAGGGTGCGTTCTTTGGTAACGCGGCCGTTGCCGGCGCACGTGCCGCACGGTTGCTCGATCGTCTCACCGCGGCCCTGGCAAGCCGGGCACGTGCGTTCTATCGTGAAGAAGCCCTGGCTTGCGCGGACCTTGCCGTAGCCACCGCAGGTTGAACAGGTTACCGGCTTGGTGCCAGGCTTTGCGCCGGTGCCTGAGCAGGTGTCACACACGACGCTTGTCGGCACGCGGATCTGCGCGGTTTTGCCGGTGAAGGCATCTTCAAGCGCGATTTCCATATTATAGCGCAGGTCGGCACCACGCTCTCGGCCGGAAAAACCACGTCCGCCGCCGCGGCGCGCGCCCATGATGTCGCCGAAGAAATTCTCGAAAATATCTTCCATCGAGGACGAGAATTCAGGACCGAACCCGGCGCCAGCGCCCGGGCCGCGACCGCCCATACCACCTTCAAAAGCGGCGTGGCCGAACTGATCGTAGGCGGCCCGCTTTTGCGGGTCTTTCAGAATGTCATAGGCCTCGTTGACTTCGCGGAAACGCTGCTCGGCATCTTCGTTGCCGGGGTTGCGGTCCGGGTGGCATTCCATCGCCTGTTTGCGAAACGCAGACTTGATCTCCTGGTCGCTTGCGGAACGGCTGACACCGAGGATTTCATAGATATCGCGCTTCGACATGGTCGCCATCGTCAACTTTCTTGGGCGCTGATCCGACGCGTCGTAATCTGATGTTCGAAAACGGCGTCGATCGGATGCGGAATGCTTGGCAATTCCTGGTAGGCAACAACACGGTACATCACCGGAGCGGTCGCCGTCGAATGATGAGGGGCCACGGTCTCGACCCAGACAGTTTCGTTTGGCTTCAGGGGCCACGCGTTGAGGGCGGAGAGGCGGAACAACGGACGCGCGCCCGCTGGACCGCCACGTCCCGCTGTTCGTTGCAGACCTTCGATTTGCACAAGCCCGGGCGAAAGCTCGCCGGCGCCGCTGTTTTCAAGGCAGATGGCGACACGGACGGTTGCTCCAAACATCGGGTAGATCGACAAATCCAAGATGTTCAACACCACATCTGGCGTTGGTGCGTCGATGCGATCGACGGTATCACCCCGGACCCGGCAAACTCCCGACATGCGCTGGCTCCTGCTGGCTCCAAAGTCGGGCCGGGCAGAACCGCCGGATCGACAACGGCCTTGCCCCGCGCCCCATGACCGGGGCGCAGGGACAACGGTTGCCAGACGTCAGGCGGACTTTTTCTTGTCGTCGTCGACTTCTTCAAAGTCGGCATCAACGACGTTCTCGTGTGGCTCGCCTGCGTCAGTGCCGCCGGCATGGCCTTCCGGTGCGTCTGCATCGGCGTTGCTGTAGATGGCTTCACCGATCTTCATGGCTGCCTGAGCCAGCGTCGCCGTCGCCGTCTTCATGGTCTCGGGGTCTTCACCTTCCAAGGCCTGTTTGGCATTGGCGATCGCCGTTTCAACCTCGGTCCTGGCTTCGCCGGCAACCTTCTCGCCAGCTTCGCTCAGCGATTTCTCAGTGGAGTTCACAAGCGACTCCAGGTGGTTTTTCGTCTCCACCTTCTCGCGCCGGACCTTGTCTTCCGCGGCGTGCTCTTCGGCGTCCTTGACCATCTTCTCGATGTCGTCGTCGGACAATCCGCCAGAAGCCTGGATGCGGATCGACTGTTCTTTGTTGGTCGCTTTATCCTTGGCCGACACGTTGACGATGCCATTGGCATCGATGTCGAACGTGACTTCGACCTGTGGGACACCGCGCGGCGCCGGCGGAATGCCGACCAGATCGAACGTGCCAAGGTGCTTATTGTCCGCGGCCATTTCACGCTCGCCTTGGTAGACCTTGATCGTCACCGCGGTCTGGCCGTCCTCAGCCGTTGAAAAGACGTTGCTTTTCTTGGTCGGGATCGTTGTGTTGCGGTCAATCAGGCGCGTGAAGACACCGCCAAGCGTCTCGATACCAAGCGACAACGGCGTGACGTAGAGCAGGAGCACGTCCTTGACGACGCCTAGCAAAACAACACCCTGGATCGCGGCGCCGATAGCGACGACTTCGTCCGGGTTCACGCCGCGGTGCGGTTCCTTGCCGAAGAAGTTTTTCACGACTTCCTGGATCTTCGGCATCCGCGTCATGCCGCCGACCAAGACAACCTCATCGATTTCGGCAGCCTTCAGATTGGCGTCCTTGAGCGCGTTTTCACACGGGCCAAGCGTCTTGCGGATCAAATCGTCGACCAGGCTTTCAAGCTTGGCGCGCGTCAGCTTGATCGTGAGGTGTTTCGGGCCGGATGCGTCGGCGGTGATGAACGGCAGGTTGACTTCGGTCTGCGTCGACGAGGACAGCTCAATCTTGGCTTTCTCAGCCGCTTCCTTCAGACGCTGCAGCGCCAGTTTGTCCTGACGCAGGTCGATGCCGTTTTCTTTCTTGAACTCGTCGGCAAGGTAATTGACGAGCTTCATGTCGAAGTCTTCGCCGCCCAGGAACGTGTCGCCATTCGTCGATTTGACCTCAAAGACGCCGTCGCCGATTTCGAGGACGGAGATGTCGAACGTGCCGCCGCCAAGGTCATAAACCGCGATCGTTTTTGCGCTGTCTTTCTTATCGAGACCATAGGCGAGCGCCGCAGCGGTCGGCTCGTTGATGATCCGCAGAACTTCAAGCCCGGCAATCTTGCCAGCATCCTTCGTGGCCTGACGCTGTGCATCATTGAAGTACGCGGGCCCCGTGATCACCGCCTGCGTCACCGTCTGCCCGATGTATGCTTCAGCCGACTCATACATCTTTTGAAGGATGAACGCGGAGATCTGCTGGGGAGAATATTGTTTGCCGTCAGCCTCGACCCATGCATCGCCGTTGGGACCTTTGACGATCTCGTATGGCACGAGCGCCTTGTCTTTTTCGACGGTGGGGTCGTCATAGCGGCGGCCGATCAGGCGTTTGATCGCGAAGAACGTGTTCGACGGGTTGGTCACAGCTTGGCGTTTGGCCGGCAGGCCGACAAGCTTCTCGCCGTCTTCGGTGAACGCCACGATCGATGGCGTCGTGTTCGCACCCTCGGCGTTTACAATGACCTTCGGCGCCCCGCCTTCCATGGCAGCAACGCACGAGTTGGTCGTGCCGAGGTCGATACCGATGACTTTCGACATTGAAATTCCTCTCTTTTTTGGCAGACCGTCGAGGCCCTGTCTCAGCAGGCGCCCATTCGCCAGCACCGCTATTCTGGCCGAACCGGTCTCCGGGGAGTGTGCGGCGGTTCGGCGGTCATATAAGCGCAGTCGGAAAGCCCTTCAACGGCGGTCTATGTCGCTGGTGTGGTCAAATAAAACCCTTGACGTACCTTTGTGTGCGCTGTCGCGTTGTTGTTGCATTCAAGAGACCGATATGGCCCCTGACGGATTTCAGCATCACCCGCTTTACCTCGATCGCAGCGCGCAAGGCGCCCTGCTGGACGACGTGCGGTCGGTCATTGCAGCGGCTCCACTCTACCGCCCCACGATGCCACGGACCGGCAAGCCATTATCCGTTGCGATGACCAACTGCGGGCCGCTTGGATGGGTGACCGATAAAGATGGCGGATATCGCTATCAGTCAACGCATCCCGAGACCGGGGCGGCGTGGCCGGAGATCCCGAAGCGGCTCATGGCGATATGGCAGGCGCTGGTGCCGGACGGTCCGGAGCCGGAAGCCTGTCTGGTGAACTGGTATGCGCCCGGCGCTAAATTGGGACTCCATCGCGATGCGGACGAAACGGACCGCAGCGTTCCAGTGGTTTCGGTGTCGTTGGGCGATGCGGCGTGGTTTCGCATTGGCGGCCTGAAACGGCGTGACCCGACAGAGCGGATCAGACTGATGAGCGGCGATGTTGTCGTACTCGGTGGCCAAGCCCGGCACGCCTACCATGGGGTCGATCGCATCGAAGCCTGTCGCGACAACATCCTTGGCGAAGCGGGACGGATCAACCTCACTTTGCGACGGGTGACGATCCCCGACGCTTGACGCGCCGTGACATTATCACCCGCAGAGGCGGCATTGATCACCCGCAGAGGCGGCATTGGCGTCGATTAATGCATGTCGCATCCAATCGGATTCACGCCCCAAGGCCGCAAAGCGGCC
>CAZOGY010000121.1:0-10928 GCA_964579305.1 uncultured Hyphomicrobiaceae bacterium | reverse complement strand
GCGGGCCACAGCGCGGCTGCGTTGACACCCGCTCATTGCGGCGATTATCGTTGCGATGGGCCGCCCTTCGAAGGCGGCTTTTTTCGTTGAGCCCCTTTCTGAGGGAGGGTCGTTGCGCATGAACCCGGCTTCTAATCCATCCCTGGTTTCGCCGGAACCTGCCGCAGAGGCAGCCGCTGGGCCGTCGCCCGCGGTCATGGGTACGTATGGCCGCCAAAACATTGTTTTTGATCGCGGCGAAGGCTGCTGGCTGATCGATACGCACGGCGATCGTTACCTCGATTTTGGCAGCGGCGTCGCCGTCAACGCGCTTGGCCATGCCCATCCAGATCTCATCAAGGCGCTGAACGATCAGGCCGGCCGGCTCTGGCACACATCGAACCTGTATCGCATCGCAAACCAGGAGCGGCTTGCCGAGCGCCTTTGCGCGCTGACATTTGCCGACAAGGTTTTCTTCTGCAATTCCGGTGCTGAGGCCTGCGAAGGCGCCATCAAGACCGCGCGACGCTATCACTTCGTGAACGGCAACCCGCAACGCAATCGGATCATCACGTTCTCAGGCAGCTTCCACGGGCGCACGCTGGCCACCATCGCCGCTGCGGGTAACGCCAAGTACATGGAGGGGTTCGGCCCCGACATGCCGGGGTTCGACACGCTGCCTTTTGGTGATCATGACGCACTACAAGCCGCGGTTGGACCGGAAACGGCGGCCATCATGGTCGAGCCGGTCCAAGGCGAAGGGGGCCTCGATGTGGTTCCCAAACAGTGCCTCGAAGGCCTCCGCACGCTGTGCGACACGCACGGTATCTTGTTGATCTTCGACGAGGTCCAATCGGGTGTTGGCCGGACGGGCCGCTTGTTCGCGCATGAGTGGTCAAACGCGCGTCCAGACATCATGGCGGTGGCAAAAGGCATTGGCGGTGGGTTTCCGCTCGGTGCGTTTCTCGCCACGCAAGAAGCAGCAAAGGGCATGACGCCGGGAACGCATGGCTCAACATACGGCGGCAACCTGCTTGCCACCGCCGTGGGGCTCGCGGTTCTGGAGCGCGTGGCACAGCCCGAGTTTCTGGCCCACGTGGAGGCGATGGCCCTGCGCATGCGCCAGGCGCTTGCCGAATTGCAGGACCGCTATCCTGAGATCATTGGCGAGGTGCGCGGCAAAGGCCTCCTCACTGGCATCAAGGTAATCCCGCCCGTTGGCGACGTTGTTGCTGCCTGCTTTGCCGAGAAGCTTTTGACGGTAGGCGCAGGTCAGAACGTCATGCGCTTGATCCCGCCACTGGTGATTACCGCTGAAGAAATCACTGAGTGCACGTCGCGGCTTGCGGCCGCTTGCGAACGGATGAACGCCGATGCCGCTTGATCAAACCACCCGCGAAATGTGCAGCCGGCAGCTGACGGGACGGCACTTCCTTGATCTGCGCGATCTGCCCGCAACGGCCCTGCGCGAGATTCTGGATCTCGCACACGAGATGAAACGCGCCGGCAAGCGTGTTCCCGACCATTTGCGGCCGGCCGGTATCGCCGACGATGTGCTTGTGATGATCTTCGAAAAGCCATCGACGCGCACGCGGATTTCGTTCGACATCGCCATGCGGCAACTCGGCGGTCAAACGCTTGCGCTGAATTCCTCGGACCTGCAATTGGGCCGTGGCGAAAGCGTTTCTGATACGGCAAAGGTGCTGTCGCGCTATGCCGACATCATCATGCTGCGCGCCATGCGCCATGAAACCTTGCTGGAACTGGCCGCGCACGCCGATATTCCAGTGATCAACGGCCTCACGGATCGCAGCCACCCTTGCCAGATCATGGCCGACTTGATGACGCTGGAAGAACATCGCGGCCCTGTCGCAAACCAGACGGTCGCTTGGGTCGGCGATGGCAATAACGTTGCCGCATCCTACATCCACGCAAGCGCGAAGCTCGGCTTCCGCTTCAAGATCGCGACGCCGCTGCAACTGCGGCCGGACACAGACTTGCTGTCCTGGGCCCGCACGGCAGGTGCGAATGTCGAGGTCGTCGATGATGCGGCCGAGGCCGTCGAAAAAGCCGACTGCGTCGTGACCGACACGTGGATCTCAATGGGCCAGACCGGCGAACGCGAACGCAAGCAACTCCTTGCACCGTACGCGGTTGATGCCGACCTGATGGCCAAGGCGGCCTCCGACGCGATCTTCATGCATTGCCTTCCCGCCTATCGCGGCAATGAAGTCTCAGCGGACGTGATCGACGGTCCGCAGTCCGTCGTCTTCGATGAAGCCGAAAACCGCCTCCACGTTCAAAAGGCCATCCTGGCGTGGTGTTTAAGCAAGCCGGCGAACGGCTGACGGCCGGCGCGCCAAAGGGACGCTGTCGCCAACCCCGGTCACACAGAACGGCAGTCGCAGCCCGCGCGTTGCATAACACAAGCTGCCCGTCGGATGCGGCCGCGCGGCGCAGTGGGCTTTGCGGCAAAGCCGGCGGCAAACCAGATCGAGTGAGGATGCGATGTCGGACGTTGTCGACATTTCGGACAGCGAGGTCCGCGACGATGTCGTGGTGCCATTCCGCACGGTTCAATCAGACATCAGCGGACGGCTTGTGCGGTTGGGTCCGCTTGCCGATGACATTTTGCGGCGCCATGACTACCCGCAACCGGTCGCCGAGGTCATGGGCGAAGCGCTTGCGTTGACCGCGCTGTTAGGGTCCCAGATCAAGTTTGACGGTCGGCTGATCATCCAGACGCGGACCGACGGTCCGTTGAATTTCTTCGTCACGAATTACCGTGTGCCGGGCGAATTGCGTGGCTACGCGAGCTTTGATGGGGATTTGGTTGAGCAGATTTCGCAGTCCACCGCAGCGACGGATCACGGGCAACTCATTGGGGCGGGCCATCTCGCCCTGACAATCGACCCGGGGCCGGACATGGATCGCTATCAAGGGATTGTGCCGCTTGCCAGCACCCCTTTGAGCGAGGCCGCGCGCACATATTTTCGCCAGTCTGAGCAATTGCCGACCTTCATACGCCTGGCCGTGGCCCGCCAATCGCTTGGTGATGGGGCCTGGGGCTGGCGTGCTGGCGGTATCATGGTCCAACACGTTACGCCCGACGGTGGCCGCGCGCCGCCTGAAGACGCACCCCAGGACTTCCTGGTCGGCGATGATGACGACCATTGGCAACGCGTTGCGCTTCTTGCGGGCACGGTCGAGCCGCACGAGTTGATCGATCCAACGGTATCGCCCGAACGGCTCTTGTATCGCCTGTTCCACGAAGAGGGCGTGCGTGTGATGGAAGATCAGAAGCTGGCGGGTTTCTGCCAGTGTTCTCGCGAACGCGTTGAGACGTTTCTTGGCAGTTTTTCGGACGCCGACCTTGCGAACCTGAGGCTGCCAAACGGCGGTGTCGGCATCACCTGCGAATTTTGCGGCCAAGAATATAGCTTCTCGCAAGCACAGGTCGACGCGAGCAAGGCCGATGGCGGCGATCGCCACCAATAGCTGGTCGCTGCATTGTTGGCTGTGTGTGGTGCCGGTCGACTGGTCGATCCTGATCCGCTTTCAGACCGGTTTGACCAGGCAAACGACGTGCGGCGCCACTTTTGAAAGCCGCTCTTGCAACGTGACTGCGACGCGCCGTTCCGCCACAACGTCGCCCGTGGTCTCAAAATTGGCTGGCGCAGGCCTTCGACATGTTGCACCACACCGCATACGGGGAACGCGGTGCGAATGGCGGGGCTTCCCAGCCGGAGCGGTCTGATCGCACGCGCGCAGTCTTGGGGGCTTCGGCCGTGCTCGTTTGGCTTCTTGCGTCTGCACTTGGCATCCTCTTGATCGCGCTGGGATCGTTCATACCCGGCGTGCTCGCCCCGATGCTTGGCGAGACCGTCGCACTCCTGATCGCTCTCGCCTTCCAAATCGCTGGCATCGTGATTGAGATCGGCGCGATTGTCGGGCTCGCGCTTTTTTGGCAGGACCAGCGTGCAGCGCCAGCGCGCGATGCCGCTGTGGTCGAGATCGCCGGTGATCTCGATGCGCTATTGGCCGAATTGATGCCCATAATCACGCGCGGCGATCCCGGCGCCGACGGCATCTACGACGACTTCGCGCCGTCCGTGGTCCGCTTGCGCGCCAAGCTGGAATCGCCGCGCCTCGCTGATCGCCTGATGCTCATGTCGGGTTCGTTTTCCGCAAAAATGGCAATCGACGTGGCGCAATACCTAAGCTTGCGTGATGATCTGCGCGACGGGCTGGCTGCCGTAAACACGATGCAGTTTCTCGGTTTCACTGACGGCAGCCGCCTGCGCGCCGATGGGTGGCGCACGTCAGCGATTACCGATGACTTCTTAGCCCATTTTTCAGACGGCCCCGCCCTGCTCGGTTGGTTCTCAACCTTGCGCACCATGTGCGATGTCGTTTTGGGCGAACCGCCGCTCGGCTGGCGCACGAAGCCTGAGTTTGACCGTGTGCGCCCGCAAGTCGCCGAGCTCCGTAACCGGCTGACAAAGCGGCGCAAAGCTGTGTTCGACGAAATCGAAGACGCGGCCTGACGCCAGAACGCTTCAGTAATTTAAGGTCCTATGCAATCGCTCTGCGATCCACGGGTCGGATGACATTGCTCTATGTCCAACATGATAGCGCATCTTCATCCGACCACCGCGATGGCAGCCGCCGCCCACGCTCGCGCCAGGCATCGCGCGTCAGCGAAAATGCTTTGAAAGCTTCAAGCCCTGCGCTTGGTAGTTTGACGCGAGGTCCGCCCCGTAAAGCGTGTCCGGTTCATCCAACATCCGCTCATAAACAAGCCGCCCAATAATCTGCCCGTCCTCCAGAATGAACGGCACGGTATGACTGCGCACCTCCAAAACAACGCGTGCGCCATGTCCGCCAGCCGTACCGTGACCAAAACCTGGGTCCATGAACCCAGCGTAGTGGACACGGAATTCGCCCACGAGCGGGTTGAACGGCATGAGTTCGGCCGCGTGCGTCGGCGGGATGTTCACTGCCTCCTTGGAGGCGAGAATATAGAACTGGTCAGGATCCAGGATCAGTCGGCTCGCGCCGCCGCGCACAACGATCGGCTCCCAGAACTCCAGAGCATCGTAGCGCCCGGGCGCATCGACATCGACAACGCCAGTGTGGCGCTTCGCACGATAGCCAATCAGAGAACCGGCCGCCTCGCGAGCACCTGTTTGCCCCGCCGCCGCATGTGATGCCTGGCCCGTCAAATCGACCGACAACGCAACCCCATCGGCGATATCTTCAACCCCACCGCGCACAAGCGGATCTTCGGACTGAAGTGCGCGCAAGGTGTCATCGCTCTCGCGTGGATCGCCCCGCCGGAAGCGTATCTGCGATAGACGCGAACCCGCCCGCACCAGAATGGGAAACGTCTGCGGGCAGATTTCGGCGTAAAGCGGCCCTGCAAAACCGCGAGGAATTTGATCGAATGCGGGAACGCCATCGGCAATAACGCGCGTGAATACATCGAGCCGGCCGGTTGAACTTTTCGGATTTGACGCGCCTGCTAGATCGCCTGGAAGCGCAAGCCTTTCCATAAGCTCGACCACATAGACGCAGCCAGTCTCCAGAACAGCGCCATCCGAAATGTCGATCGCATGCAGCGCAAGCTCATCAAGCCTCGCCGCCACGTCCTCGCCCGAGCGCGGCAGAAAGCTTGCACGCACGCGGTACGCCGTCCGCCCAAGCCTGAGATCGAGGCTTGCGGGTTGAACCTGTCGGTCCGCTAAGGGCGCTGCCAGCGAAATAGCGCCCTCGGCAATCAGCCTATGGATTTCCTGGCACGGCACAATGCCGATCCTGCCTTGCCCATCCGCCATAATAAGCTGCCTCGCGCTTTCGATTCGATCCCTGCATGAGGGACTGGCAACTGCGGCGCGAAAAGGCAATGGGGACCAATTCGGGCTTTGCAGACCCGGCGCTTGCGCACAGCCACGACGCGCGCAAGGGTGCCGCCGCTGGCTTGCGGACGCGTTATCGCGCGCGTTTCAGAGCGGCACTGATCACGCTGAGATTATGCTCAAACATCGACAGGTAGCTCGCAGCCGGGCCGCCCTTCACTGAAAGAGCATCGGAAAACAACCGCCCGCCGATCTTCAGCCCCGTCTCGCGCGCGATCTGCTCAATCAAGGCCGGGCTCGTGATGTTCTCGACGAACAATCCAGCGACCTTCTCCGTCTTGAGCTGATCGATCAGCCGCGCCAACGCCTGGGCTGAGGGCTCAGCTTCCGTGTCGATGCCAACCGGTGCGAGAAATCTCAGGCCGTACGCATCGGCCAGATACCCAAACGCGTCATGCGCGGTAACGACGGTGCGCCGGTCTTTCGCAAGCGCTGACAAGTCAGCCAGAGCACGCACGTGCAACGCTTCGAGTTTGGCGACGTAGGCGTCAGCATTGGCGTTGTAGGTCTTGGCGTTCGCGGGATCGACTGCCGACATCGCCGTTGCGATATTGCGCACGTAGATCATGCCGTTTGGCAGTGCGTTCCAAGCGTGCGGGTCGACTTGGCCATCGACTTTGAGAGGTTTGACGCCGTCGGTGGCGACAAAAACCTTGGCCTGCGTGCCCGCTGTATCGATCAGCGTCTTCGACCACGTCTCAAATCCAAGTCCGTTCACGAAAATGACGTCGGCTTCGGTTACGGCCCGGGCATCATTCACATTGGGAGTGTACAGGTGCGCATCGGCGTCAGGGCCGACGATCGTTGTGACGTCGGCAAGGTCACCGGTCACCTGCTGGACGATGTCGCCGAGGATGGAGAAGCTTGCGACGACCTTGAGCTTATCCGCATGCGCTGGGGCAAGCGTCACCGCAAGCATGAGAGCGCTGGCCATCAGGCGTTTTGCAAGTCGTTTCACGTAGCAGCCTCCTTAAGTGTGTGTGAAAATTTCGAGCCGGCGGCCCCTATTCGGCAGCTTCCGGCGCCGCATCGGCGCGCCCGTTCTGAGCGCGGCGAAGGTCGCGTGTCAGCCGCAGGCCTTGCGGCCCGAACACCAAGCTGACGACAAAGATTGCGCCGGCGACCAGCACGATCGCCGGGCCTGAGGGAACGTCTGGCGCGTAAAACGAAATGATCAGCCCAGCCCAACAACTGGCCAAGGCAAGAGCGCAAGTCAGCGCCAGGTAGGTTGAGATCGTTGAGACCCAATAGCGCGCGGCCGTTGCCGGAAGGATCATCAGGCCGACGGCCATAAGCGTGCCGAGCGCCTTGAACGCGCCAAGCAGATTGAGCACGACAAGGAGCATGAACCACTGCCCCACGAGGCCCGGCCGCCGCGCCTGGCTTTCATAGAACACCGGATCAATCGTCGAGACGATGAGCGGCCGCAGAATGATGGCAAACGAAACCAGCGTGATGGTTGCCGTCGCGCCGATGAGAACAAGGGTCTCATCATTGATGCCGAGAATAGAGCCAAACAAAAAGCTTTTGAGCGGCACAGCCGATCCAGCCGCAGACAGGATAAAAATCCCGAGCGCAAGAGCGATTAGATACAGCGACGCTAAGCTTGCGTCTTCCCGGATGATGGTGGCGCGCGCAAGCAGCGTGCTCAACACCGCGACGCTCACGCCAGCGACCAACCCGCCCACGATCATGGATGCCACCGAAAGGCCGCCAATGACGAACGCGATCACGATCCCTGGTACGATCGCGTGCGCCATCGCTTCGCCCGCCAGCGATAGCCGCCGCAGCACGAGAAATGCGCCGACCGGCGCAACCGACAAACTCAAGATCGACGTCGCAACAAGCGCGCGCGTCATGAACGCATAATCGAGCCATTCAAGCATCGGTATCGCTTTTCAAAACTGCGTCGCTTAACGCGACGGGTGGCGGCGCGGCATACATCGCGCCCATCCACGCGGCTTGGCTTTGCGAGAGATAGCCTTGGTCCACGAGGTTGGCCGGCGTCAGGACCTCACGCGGCGCACCAAAGCGCGCTCGGCCGTTCCCCAGTAAAAGGGCCTTCGTGCAGTGCTGCAGCACTGCCGATAGGTCGTGCAGCACAAGGATGATCGCGCGCTGGTCGCCGGGCCGACTGGCGTTCAGCGCCTGACGCTGGCTTTCGGTGTTCTGATCAATGGCCGTAAACGGCTCATCGAGCAGGATCAGTGGCGCGTCTTGGACCATCGTGCGGGCAAACAACGCGCGCTGCAGTTGGCCCGCCGACAGCACGTGCAACGGTTGATCGGCAATATGGGCGGTGTTGGTGCGCGCAAGTGCGGCCTCAATGCGCGCGTGATCTTCCTGCCCAAGCCGGCCCAGCAGCCCAAGCCCATGCCAGGCGCCCATCGCCGCCAAGTCGCGCACGCAGATCGGAAACCGCCCGTCAAACTCTGTGCGCTGCCCGAGATAGGCGATCGTGGACGGCTTGCCCATTGGCCAGCGAAACGTGCCTGACAGGGGCGGGACCACGCCAAGCAACGTCTTCACCAGCGTGGATTTTCCAGCACCGTTTTGCCCGACCACGGCCATGACGTCGCCCGCAGACAGATCAAATGAAACGGATGGCACCAGCGCGACGCCGGCATAGCCAAGCGCCAGCCGCGAGGCTTCAAGAAGCATCACCAAACACCTTGTCGGAACGGCTGCATGGGGAACCGCGCGCAGGGCCAAATTGGCCGGCGCGTGTCACGGCATACGGCTGTGATCTCAGGTGCGCAGAATGGTGAGGGCGATCAGCGCCCAGATGCCGATGCAGATCAGACCGATCCCAATCAGGCTATCGCGAATACTAAGCGTTGTGAGGTCGCCGGACCGGCGCCGCAGAGGTGTCGAAGACATCATGCGCTCCTGTGAAGGGGTCACCCGCCCCTCGCAATGGGATTTGTAAAGCGCCTGGCAGGTCTTCTGGCTCGCGGTTGTCGGTCAACGCCCGCCTTCCCAGCCCATCGGCCAGTGGCATCTTGAGCGGACCAACCGCTTACAGTTGCGGGGACAGCCCCGGTCTTGCTCCCTTTTGGGTACAGCGCACCGGGTTCCCTTTTCAGCTTTGTCCTTGCGGCTCAAAGCACCAAGCGACCTTGAGCTTACCCCCAAACCGCGACCTCACAATACGACCGACGACCAATTCCCGAATTCTCCCGTGTGGGTGTTCGGCAAGCGCGGTCGATCGCGGACCAAACACCTGGCAACCGCGTCAGTCTGATGAGCGCGGCGCAGTTGGCCAAATCTGGCCGGGCGAGTGCGTCAAACGCACAGGGAGATAGCGTGTCCGCAAACAACGCGTTTTTGCGATCCGCCCGCCAAGGCGCAAAATCACGTTCCGTCCCATGCATACCGGGCCCTGCCGCAGCTTGACCGCGCGCGTTGCCTGCCGTACCAGCAGCCGCGGTGGTGATTTGGCCGGCCGGCTTGCAGCCACCTAAAACAACTCGCTAAAAGGCCGTGCGCGCATTGCTTTCTGCGACGTCCGGCCGGGTGTGCTGACGGCCGAGATGTTGCGCGCTGCAGGGTCGCTGCGCCGTCTGTTCCACCCCATTTGTGACCACCACCGCGATGGCAAACCGTGGAAGGACTGCGCATGACATCTGACAAAGGGCTGGATCGGCCCAGCCAAAAGCTCACCGTCGAACCCTCGGCTCTGCCAGACGACGCGGCCCTGGAAACGCGCTTGGTGCACGGCGGCACGATGCGATCCCAATTCGCGGAAACCTCAGAAGCGCTCTTCCTCACGCAAGGTTATGTCTACCCGGATGCCGAGACCGCCGAAGACCGCTTCAAGAGCGAAGCCGGCGGCTTTATCTACTCGCGTTACGCCAACCCCACCGTTGCCATGTTCGAACAACGCATGATCGAACTTGAGGGCGCGCAAGCCGCCCGCGCGACGGCAAGTGGCATGGCGGCTGTCTCATCGGCGATTCTGTCGTATCTCAGTGCCGGTGATCACATCGTCGCCGCGCGCGCACTCTTTGGCTCCTGCCTCTACGTCGTCGACACGCTCTGTCCGCGCTTTGGGATCTCATGCACGCTGGTTGATGGGGCCGACATCGATGCCTGGCGCGCGGCAATGCAACCCAATACCAAGCTTTGCTTTTTTGAAACGCCCTCGAACCCGACACTTGACCTGGTGGATATTGCCGCCGTCTCCGAGATTGCCCATGCGCACGGCGCGCTCGTGATGGTCGACAACGTGTTTGCAACGCCGCTTTTGCAACGGCCCATGGCGCACGGCGCCGACATTGTCGTGTACTCAGCGACCAAGCATATTGATGGCCAGGGCCGCTGCCTTGGCGGCATCGTGCTGGGCCCGGCCGATTACATCGAAAAGCACTTGCATCCCTATCTCAAGCACACTGGCCCCTCACTCAGCCCGTTCAACGCTTGGGTTATGCTCAAGAGCCTGGAGACACTGCCGGTGCGCGTGCGGGCGCAATGTGCCGCCGCCGCAAATGTCGCTGATGCGCTGGCCGGCCACCCAGCAGTCAACCGCGTCATCTACTGCGGCCGCGCCGACCATCCCCAGGCCGCGCTGGCCGATCGCCAGATGCCAGGTGGCGGCCAGATCATCGCAATCGAGGTTGACGGCGGAAAGGCGGCTGCCTTCAAGGTGCTCAACGCACTGCGACTGGTCTCGATTTCCAACAACCTCGGCGACGCAAAGAGCCTGGTCACCCATCCCGCGACCACAACCCATCAGCGCTTGACACCGCAAACGCGCGAAGCGCTCGGCATCACCGACGGCTTGCTGCGGTTGTCGATAGGTCTGGAAGCGCCTGACGACCTGATTGGCGACTTGGCCGGCGCACTGGATGTCGCGATGGCGGACCGCTAAAGCGTGTCGCAACCAATCGGTTTCACGCCCCAAGGCCGCAAAGCGGACCGGGCCATCGATGTTCGTGTTCGAAACAATTACGAAAACGGCCCGCCCCTGCGGAGGGCCAACGGCCCGTGAGCGCAACAGAGCTAAAGCGAGGCGCATTTCATGCGACACGC
>CAZOGY010000120.1:0-10976 GCA_964579305.1 uncultured Hyphomicrobiaceae bacterium | reverse complement strand
TGTCCGGCGTTGATCGATCACAACGCTTCATCGTTGTGCGGCGCACCATAATCCAGGGTTGGTACAGAAACGGCGTCCGCGCTTTTGGACCTGTGAGCGCGACAATTTGCACTTTAACGGTTTTTTCACGTTTGGGGATCGGTCGGGTTGCGCATTTCGCCGCGTAAGGCGGCTGGGGTTCAGCCCCGATCAGGAAAACGCAAACACTCGAGAAACAAAATGGTTCGTCAGTTTCACGCAATTGTTGCGGCGCTTATCGTTGCAATGGGGCTCGTCGCCGTTCCGGCACAGGCCCAAAAACACACACGTTCCAATATCGTTACGACCGCGGCCAACGCGGGTTCTTTCAAAACGCTCATCGCGGCTGCAAAGGCCGCTGGGCTTGCCGGCGTGCTGTCTCGCCGTCGCGGGTTGACGGTTTTTGCCCCAACCGATGCGGCGTTTGCGCGGCTGGGCCGCCGGACGCTGCGCAGCCTGTTGCGTCCGGAAAACCGCGGCAAGCTTCGCGCAATCCTGCTCTACCATGTTGTGGGCCAACGCGTGCCGTCGCGCGCCATCCCGCGCGGCCGCACGCATGTGCGTACACTGAATGGGCGTGCCGTTAGCGTGCGTAATCGGCATGGCCGGATCCGCGTGAACAACGCCCGTGTGATCAACGCGGACGTTCGGGCATCGAATGGCGTCATCCACGTGATCAACCGGGTTCTGATCCCACGTTGATCGCGCGCGCGATCGTCGGTTTTCACAGACCATTGATTGATGAGGCCGTGCGCGACGTCGTGCGGCCTCTTTGCTGCGTGCGGGCCATCTCTCATCGCCGGCTGAGTGAAGCAACGCCCGTTTAGCCGGGTGGACGCGTTGGGGGAGGATCGCTAAACCGGGCCTTCAATCCAATACCGCGGCAACGTCCGACCCGAGCGCCGATCCGCCCACCGGGACACGCCGCACCACAAGGGCCAACGGTGATGTCGAACGGTGCTGTCACGCATGCGGACATGGCAAATGCCATCCGCGCGCTTTCCATGGATGCGGTGGAAGCCGCCAAATCCGGCCACCCTGGGATGCCCATGGGGATGGCGGATGTCGCGACCGTCCTCTTCACGAAACACCTGAACTTTGATGCGTCCGCGCCGAACTGGATCAATCGCGACCGGTTCGTTTTGTCAGCGGGCCACGGTTCGATGCTGCTTTATGCGTTGCTCTATCTGACCGGAACGCCGGGGATGGATCTCGATGAGATCAAAGGGTTTCGCCAGCTTGGCGCAAAAACAGCCGGGCACCCCGAATACGGTCACGCCCCCGGCATCGAGACGACGACCGGCCCGCTCGGGCAGGGAATTGCCAACGCCGTTGGCCTTGCGCTTGGCGAACGCCACTGGAATGCGCGGCTTGGCGACGCTCTGATTGACAACCGCACATATGTGATCGCTGGCGACGGCTGCCTCATGGAAGGCATCAGTCAGGAGGCGATATCGCTGGCGGGGCATCTTAAGCTCGGCCGGCTTATTGTGCTTTTCGACGACAACGGCATTTCCATCGACGGGCCGACGTCACTGTCGACATCAGAAGATCAGATCGCCCGCTTCAAGGCTGCAAACTGGCACACGGCGCAGATCGATGGACACGATCCGGACGCGATCGACGCGGCGATTGACGCGGCCAAATCCAACCCATCGGCGCCTTGGCTGATCGCGTGCAAAACAACAATCGGCTATGGCGCGCCAAACAAGGCGGGGACGGCCGGCGTGCACGGTGCCCCGCTTGGCGCGGACGAGCTTTCGGGAACGCGCGCTGCACTTGGCTGGGACCATGCGCCGTTCGAAGTGCCCGAGCCGATCCTCCAGGCATGGCGGGCGGCCGGGGCACGGGGTGGTGAAACGCGTCAAGCCTGGGAAGCGGCCTGGGCGAATGCACCCGAAACAGACAAATCCGCGTTTGATGATCCGCTCAGCGGTTCAACCGCCGGCGCGTTTGCCGAAGCGGTCAAAGCTGCAAAGCAGGAGGCGGCTGGTGCGGATGCGAAGGCTGCAACGCGGGTGTGGTCGCAGCGAGCGTTGGGACATCTCGTTCCAGCGGTGCCGGCTTTGCTCGGTGGCTCGGCCGACCTGACCGGCTCCAACAACACCAAAGTGTCCGGGCAAGATATCCTCAATGCGGAAAACTATGCCGGGCGGTATATCCACTACGGCATTCGCGAACATGGCATGGCAGCGGCCATGAACGGCCTGGCGCTTTATGGCGGGCTGATCCCCTACGGTGGCACGTTTTTGGTGTTCACGGACTACTGTCGCCCGGCGATCCGACTGTCAGCGCTGATGCAGCAACGCGTGATCTACGTCATGACGCATGACTCCATCGGTCTGGGCGAAGATGGTCCCACGCACCAGCCCGTCGAGCACCTCTCAGCGCTGCGGGCAATTCCCAATGTGAACGTGTTCCGGCCTGCTGATGGTGTGGAGACGGCGGAATGTTGGGCGCTTGCCATTGAGGATCACGACACACCCAGCGTTCTGGCACTGACCCGGCAAGGCGTCGCCAATCTGCGGGCCGATGTGACGGACGAAAATTTGTGCGCCAGAGGGGCCTACGTCATCCGTGACTGTGATGGGGCGCGCGACGTGACATTGATGGCGACTGGTTCTGAACTTGGGATGGCGGTTGAAGCCGCAGAGGTGCTTGCACAGGACGGCATGCAGGTTGCCGTCGTGTCGATGCCGTCGATGGAATTGTTCCGCCAGCAGCCGGCCGAATATCGAGCCGAGGTTCTGGGTACGGCACCACGGGTCGCCGTCGAAGCTGGTGTTTCGATGTCGTGGCACGAGTGGATCGGTCGGACCGGCGCTTTCGTTGGCATGTCCGGGTTCGGTGCATCGGCACCGGCCGCGCAACTCTATGAGCACTTCGGCATCACTGTGAACCGGGTCGTGGCGATGGCGCGCCATGTCGTGACCAACGAAACCCGCGGGTCGGGTGACGCCTGATCGCCCGCCGGCGTTCCGTGGGCGCGTGAGGGCGGGCGCAAGAAGGTTTCGTGGTGTGCTGCAAAAGGGTTATGCAGCGCGCAGCAATGCTGAATGGGGCAGCGCTGGGCTGCAAAGCTAGGGCGGACAGGCATGAATCTCGATGATCTGAAACCGGTCGATCAGGCCGAGGTGGCCGGCAAGATCGCGCTGGTGCGCGCTGATCTCAACGTGCCCATGCAGGACGGGCGAGTGACCGACGCAACGCGTATCTCGCGGCTTGTCCCGGGTCTGACGGCGCTGGCCGTTCGCGGGGCAACCGTTGTTGTTCTGTCGCATTTCGGCCGCCCAAAGGGCGCAGCAAAGCAGGATCTCTCGCTGCGTCCCGTTGCGGAATCTCTGGCCGAGATCGCGGGGCGGGAGGTTACGTTCGCACCCGACTGCATCGGGGCGGAGGCACGCGGCGCGATCGAGGCGGCCGGCCACGGCGGGATCGTCGTCCTGGAGAACTTGCGCTTTCATGCCGGTGAGGAAGCCAACGACGAGGGGTTTGCAGCGCAGCTTGCCGCGCTCGGCGATCTTTACGTCGGAGACGCTTTTTCGTGCGCCCACCGCGCGCATGCCTCAACAGCGGCGCTGGCGCACATGTTGCCGGCATTTGCCGGGCCGCTGATGATGGCGGAAATCTCTGCCCTGCGCACTGCGTTGGACAATCCCGTCCGCCCAACCGTCGCTGTTGTTGGCGGGGCGAAAGTCTCAACCAAACTTCCCGTCCTCACGCATTTGATCGGCAAGGTGGATCATTTGGTGGTGGGCGGTGGCATGGCCAACACGTTCCTGCTCGCTCAGGGCACCGAGGTTGGCAAATCCCTTGCCGAACCGGATCTGGTTGACACAGCCAAAGAGATCATGGACGCGGCTGAAGCCAAGGGCTGCACGATCCATCTACCCAGCGATGTGGCGGTTGCACCGGAATTCGCCGAAGGCGCACCTGCATCGGTTTGCCCGGCTTCGGCGGTGCCTTCCGATCAGATGATCCTCGATGTCGGACCAGTGTCGGTCGCCGCGATCATGGAAGTCGTCGATTCCTGCAAGACCCTGTTGTGGAACGGTCCGCTTGGTGCGTTCGAAATCTCGCCTTTCAACGCCGGTACTTTCGCACTTGCCAAGCATGTTGCCGAACGCACCAAGGCTGGCGATTTGACCTCCGTGGCCGGTGGTGGCGATACGGTTGCCGTGCTGAACGCGGCCGGCGTGACCGACGACATGACGTATGTGTCGACGGCGGGCGGTGCGTTTCTGGAATGGCTCGAAGGCCGCGAACTGCCGGGCGTGGCGGCTCTGGCGCAAGCCAAGTAATTCAGGAAGCCGATGGGCGAACTTTACATCTACGCGGCCGTCGCACTTGCCGGGCTTGTCAGTTTCCTCAGCCCGTGCGTCCTGCCGCTTGTGCCGCCCTATCTCGGTTATCTGGGCGGCACGACGATTTCGCAGGCCACCGCTGGTGATATCGATGAGCGGACCTGGTGGCGGGTCGTCTTCGGTGCCGTCTTTTTTGTGCTTGGCTTCACGACCGTTTTCGTCGGCCTTGGGGCGAGCGCATCGGCTTTCGGGCAGTTGATCCAAGCCTACCAGTACCAGTTGTCGATGGTCGCAGGCGTTGTGATCATTGCTTTTGGCTTGCACTTTCTCGGCCTGTTTAAGATCCCGCTTCTGTACCAGGAAGCCCGTTTCCAGGCCGACGTGGAAGGCGCAAGCTATGCTGGCGCGTTCCTCATCGGGCTTGCGTTCGCGTTCGGGTGGACGCCGTGCATCGGACCGGTTCTCGCCACGATCCTGACATTGGCGGCAAACGAAGCGAGCTTGTTTCGCGGCGTCAGTCTGCTGTTGGTCTATTCGCTCGGCCTGGGCGTGCCTTTCATTCTGGCGGCGGTGATGATCCGGCCGTTCCTGGGGTTCATGCAGCGCTTCAAGCGGCATCTGGGAACGGTTGAGCGCGTGATGGGGGCCGTTCTCGTTGTTGCCGGTTTGATGTTTCTGACAGGCACCATGGGTTGGATCGGGCAATGGATGATCGAGACGTTTCCTGCGCTGGCGCAGATCGAAGCTTGGGTCATGCCTGAGGGATTGCAGCGGGACATGCTGAACCGCTGATGACACAAGCGGGCCGTGCGGCTCGTGTTAGCGCGCAAGGACAGGCGACATGGCAGTTCCAAATACACACGCGATTGGGGCACAACTGCTGGGGCCGAAGCGGACCGTGCCTGTTGCGTTGAGTATTGCGGGGTCTGACAGCTCCGGCGGTGCAGGCATCCAGGCGGACCACAAAACGTTCGCCGCACTTGGCGTTTACGGGGCCAGCGTTTTGACCGCCTTGACGGCGCAGAACACAACTGGCGTGCAGGGCGTGCACGCGGTGCCGGCCGATTTCGTGCGCGCGCAGATTGAGAGCGTTTTATCCGATCTTGACGTGCGGGCGATCAAGACGGGGATGTTGGCAACTGCCGAGATTATCCATGCGGTGGCCGGCTGCCTGGCTGCGCACCCAGACATTCCAGCGGTTGTCGATCCAGTGATGGTTGCGACCAGCGGTGATCTCTTAATCGAACCCGATGCGGTTGCGGCCGTGCGTCAAACCCTGTTGCCCCGCGCATCGATCCTCACACCGAACTTGAACGAGGCGGCCGAACTCACCGGTATGCCGGTGGCCACGTCCCGCGATGACATGGCGGGACAGGCCCAAGCGTTACAGGCGTTGGGCGCACACGCCGTTCTTATCAAAGGCGGGCATTTCGGCACCGATGCCACGGCCGATGATTATTTCCTCGATGCAAACGGTGATGGCCACTGGATCAGCGCCCCGCGCATCGATACCGGCAACCTGCATGGGACCGGCTGTACGCTGTCATCAGCCATCGCTGCGTCCTTGGTCCGTGGTGATACGCCGCGTGAAGCTGTTGCCAACGCCAAGGCCTATCTTACCGCAGCGCTGGAAGCGGGGCGCGACCAGGTTGTCGGCGCCGGCGCGGGCCCGGTCGATCATTTACATGCCGTTCGGCGCATGGCGGTGGAGGCTCTCGAGCGATGACACAATCAACACGGGACCATGGTCAGGTCACGCTTGCCGACATCGAAGCGGCTGCGGAGCGGTTGTTTGGGCAGGCCGTTGCGACGCCGCTTTTGGAAAGCGCTGCGGTGAATGCGCGAGTTGGCGGGCGGGTACTCTTCAAGCCTGAAAACCTGCAGCGGACCGGGTCGTTCAAGTTTCGCGGCGCCTATAACGCTGTTTCGCAAATCGACCATGATGCGCATCCGGGCGGTGTTGTCGCCGCGTCCTCCGGCAACCACGCGCAGGGCATTGCGGCTGCTGCGCAATTATGCGGCCTGCCAGCAGCGATCGTGATGCCGTCGGATGCGCCGGCGTTGAAGATTTCGCGGACAAAGTCATACGGCGCCGACGTGGTTCTGTATGACCGTGCAACCGAGGACCGCGAGGCGATTGCAAAGAGCCTCGGCGCCGAGCGGAAGGCGGATTTTGTCCACCCGTTTGATGACCCACGGGTGATTGCCGGGCAGGGTACGACAGGGCTTGAAATTGCCGCGCAGTGTCATTCGCTTGGCGTGGCGCCGGATCAGGTCCTTGTGTGCTGCGCGGGCGGTGGCTTGCTCTCTGGCACGGCGATCGGGGTTCATGCGTTTTATGCCGCTGCAAGGGTGCACCCGGTCGAGCCGGCAGGTTTTGATGATTTTGCGCGTTCGCTTGTCTCCGGCCAGCGCGAGGTCAATGCAAACAAATCAGGGTCGATTTGCGATGCGCTGCTTGTGGCCCAGCCGGGTGCGCATACGTTTGAGATCGCGCGCCAACATTGCGGACCTGGACTGGTTGTCAGCGACGCGGAGGCGAGCACGGCCGTCAAATTCGCTTTTGAGGAACTGAAACTCGTTTTGGAGCCTGGCGGCGCGGTTGCGCTTGCAGCCGTTCTGGACGGCAAAATCGCAACGGCGGATAAGACGACGGTTGTCGTTCTGTCGGGCGGCAATGTTGATCCAGCCTTGTTTGCCAAGATCATTGCCGCCGGGGAATAGATCTTTCCACCTCTCTCCTCAATCTGCATCCCATGACGGCGCGCGTGAGCGTGCCGGGTCGCGGGCTTTTGCGTGGCCGGCCGGGTGAGCATTGCGCGGTGGCGGCTGGCGCCGGGTCTTGGCCGGGCATGCGGATTTGGGGGGCAGGCGCGTCAGTTGCCGCGCATGAGGGCGCGAATCGCGCGGTCGAGACCGTCGAGCGTCATGGGGTACATGCGGTCGCCGAAGGTCTGGCGGATGAGTTGGGTCGATTGCGTCCAGCCCCAATGTGCGTCGTCGACCGGGTTGAGCCAGACGCAGGCGGGATAGATATCGAGCACGCGCTGCAGCCAGAGCCGGCCGGGTTCGGGGTTCATATGCTCAACCGAGCCGCCGGGCATCATGACTTCATATGGGCTCATGGCCGCGTCGCCTACGAAGATGACTTTGTAATCTGACGGATACGTGTGCAGCACCTGCCAAGTGTCGATCCGTTCCGTCCACCGCCGGGCATTGTCTTTCCAGACGAACTCATAGAGGCAGTTATGGAAATAATAGTATTCCAGGTGCTTGAATTCGGATCGCGCGGCTGAAAACAACTCTTCGGCTTCTTTAATGTGCCAGTCCATCGAGCCGCCGACGTCAAAAAACATCAAGACCTTGACGGCATTGCGCCGTTCAGGACGCAAATGGATATCTAGAAAGCCTTTTTCGGCGGTGCCGCGGATGGTGCCGTCGAGGTCCAGTTCTTCGGCCGCGCCCGTGCGTGCGAATTTACGGAGCTTGCGCAGCGCCATCTTGATGTTGCGCGTGCCGATCTCAACAGAGCCGTCCAGGTCCTTGAATTCGCGTTTGTCCCAGACCTTGATCGCGCGGCGATGGCGGCTTTCTTTTTGGCCGATACGGACGCCTGCCGGGTTATAGCCATAGGCCCCATAGGGTGAGGTGCCGCCAGTGCCGATCCATTTGTTGCCACCCTGGTGACGGCCTTTTTGTTCTTCCAGCCGCTTTTTCAATTCCTCCATGATCTTTTCCCAGCCGCCAAGTTCCTCGATCTTGGCCTTGTCTTCGTCTGACAAATACAACTCGGAGATTTTGCGCAGCCATTCTTCGGGGATATCGGCTTCAACCGCCTCGCTCATCAGGTCGAGGCCTTTGAAAACGTGCGCGAAGACTTGGTCGAACCGGTCGAGAAAGCGCTCGTCTTTTACGAGGCAGGCGCGGGAGAGATAGTAGAAGTCCTCGACCCGGCGACTTGCGAGGTCCGCCTGGAGCGCTTCCATCAGCGTGAGGTACTCGCGCACCGTGACCGGGATCTTGGCATCGCGCAGTTCGTGGAAGAATTTCAGGAACATGGCGGCGGTCCGTTGCGCGTTGGCTTAGCGATTGCGGGGTTTCGGCCCGCTGATACGGGCGAGCGGCTCGGCCTTGAAGGTTTCCAGCGTATCGATGAAGGCCGCCGGTTCCAGGTCGCGGGCCAGATCGATCAACTTGCGGACCATGCCGATTTTGCGGTCGAGGTTGTCAAGGTCAACGCTTTTGGCTTCAGCGTCCGCCTTGCGTGCCTTGGCGAGCACCTCTTCGGCTTGGGCCAGGACGAGGGCGGTATCGGCCTCCAGCTTATTGTTTTCAAGGCCCTGTGTGCGCAGGCGTTCCACGACGTTGGCAAATGCGTTGCCGCCGATGGTCTTGGCGGCTTCGTTCGGGTCGGGCGTGCCGGCGACGTCGACGAGGCTGTCGAGCAACCCGCCAAGCGCCTTCATCATGCGTTTGCGCAATTTGCCGGTGGCTTGGCGGTCCTCAGGTGTCGCTTCGAACGCGTCCGCGTTTGGAATGGCCAGCCGTTTGCGGCCGTCGGCCAGTTGGCGATGGACGTCGATGAACGTTTCAATGATCAGGTCGGTCGCGCGCAAGGCTTCGGGCGTGTTGAGGATCGTTGCGAGCCGTGCGACGCCCTGGACGGTGAAGACGCGCGGTGCGTACTGGCTGCCGCCGCGGCCGGACGGCTTGGTTGTCGCAAGCTGCGACCTCAAAGATGCCGCCTGCTGTTTGGACAGGCGGAACGCATGCGCGTGCGAGAACTTTTCCGGATTGCGGCTGACGGCTTCGTTGACCCGGCGCGTCTCGGTCCCAAACGCGCGGGCGACGTCGGCATCCAGCATCACGCGGTGACCATCGATTTGAAAAATGGCCCCTGCAACACCAACATCGGGCGCGTCTGACGGTGGATTTGATCGGGCCATGGTCGCGTGCCTCGCGCGGTTGTCGTCGCACTGTGCGACCACGAACGATGTGCCACGGCGCGCGGGCCGGGGAAACAACTGGCTGATTTGGGTTAAGAAGCTTTCGCCTTGTCACGGTTGGGCGCCTCGCCGTCCGCCTCATCGCCGGCGGCGTCTTTCTTCGACCATTTGAACAACTCGGTCAGGATCGAGCGGACGCGAACTGGCTGTGTCTCGATATTGGGTAGCGGGCGGATGACCTCGATGGCGGCAACGCCGACCCGGGCAGTCAGCGCGCCATTGAAGGCGCCTTCGCCAAGGCGGGCTGAGACGCGGCGCAGCATGTCCTGACCGATGAACTGGCCCAGCAGGTCGTCGGTCAGTGCGATGCCGCCGGCCGCGATCAGGTTTGTCAGCACCATGCGACCAAGCCGCAGCGCGCCGAGAAAGCCGGGCCGCCCACCATAAAGCGTCGCAACCGCCCGGAGCATGCGCAGGTTTTCAAAGAACACATAGGCCACGTCGATCAGGAGGAGCGGGCTCAAAGCCGTGACGATCGCGATGCGTTTTGAGCTGTCCAAGATGATGCGGCGCGCGCGTTCATCAAGGGGGCCGAGCAGATCACGGTCGGCCAAAGTCAAAAGCGCGCCTGGATCATGTACGTCACGGGTGTGCTCGCGAAACGCAGCAATCTGCCAAGCGACATCGGATCGGCCTTTGAAAAGCTGGGCGATCTCGCCGGCGGATGCGCGTTCGGCGGCCACATCCTCGGTCCGGATTGCGGCTTCGGCACGCTCGCGCACCGTTTCCAACCTGCGCAAGCGAACCAGACCAAAGATCTCGCGCAGCGCGATGACGGCAAGCGCAATCAGTAATAGGGCGAGCAGGCTGGACGACAGCCAGCCGATAAAGCCGTCACTTTCCAGCGCCGCTGAAATCAGCCGGGCAAACCACATCGAGAGCCCGAGGCCGATGAGGCCGACCATGGCAGCAAAGAACAGACCGCCCCAGCGAATGCCCTCGGCGACTTCCGCCTTATCAGGCAAGCGGACCTCGCGATCGTCGCTGTCCTCCGGCATCGCGCCAAGACCTTCTGCGTCGAACGGATCTGGACCGTCCGCATCCGACATATCGAGCGCTGGGTCATCGATGCGGAACACGCGCGGCTTGCGTTTTGGGCCTGACGTCTCGCTCACGGCAGACGGTCTCCAATCAGGAATTCAAGGGCCCGGTCGAGCCGGATATGCGGCCAGGCGCGCGCTGACGGCGCACCATCGGGCGCGGTGAGATTGGGCGGGCGAAAACGCACGAAACGCAGATCATCAAAGGCATTTGCGCGCGCCGCCGCCAGCGCCTCGGCGGCATCAGACGGCAGGTCGCCAGGGAAAATCGCCGCTTCCCGATTGCCGTCGAAAACTTCGCCCTCGATCGTCTCGCCCGGCATCGGCACGCCGCGAATGCAAGCGAGTTCTTCGCCATCGATTTTCGCGCGCGTCTCACGTGTGGCTCGCAATGCGGCCATGGCGATGGTCTCGATATCGGCGCCCTTCGCGCCGGCCGCGATCATGGCTTCTTCGGTGACGAGCTTGAGGATGTTGCTCAGCCGGTCATGGCTCGTTTGCGGCAGATGATCGGCTTTGGTGGCCGCAAAGAGGACCCGGTCGATCCGGTTCTGGCCGATGAGGCGGCGCAGCCAGTTGGATGGGCCGGGCCGGAAGGCACGCAGGGC
>CAZOGY010000119.1:0-11013 GCA_964579305.1 uncultured Hyphomicrobiaceae bacterium | reverse complement strand
CGTTCGTTCCGCGAAAAGCGCCCTGCAAGCTGGGCGCCCGAGACGTGAGATCTGAGACGTGAGATCTGAGACGTGAGATCTGAGATCTGAGACTTGATCCACCCAGCCACCGCCGTGAACCCCAACTCATGCATGCCCCATTCAATCGGAGCCCCGCCCCAAGGCCGCAAAGCGGCCCGGGCCGCGCCTCGCCGACGCGGCCCTGAAACGGATCAATAACGATCGCCAGGCCACACCATGCGCGGCTGCGGCCGATACGCGGTGCGCGGCGTTCGGCGGCGGACCGGTCGCGCGCGTGGTTTCACACTGTTGCCGACCGACCGGCGGGACCTCTGCACCACCCGGTGGCGCGGCTGCTTGCGCACAACGTGACGCTTGCGACCGATCGGGGTGGTGCCGACGACGACAAACCGCGACCGGGCATAGCCATAGCGCATGACGAGGTTATAGAGCTTGCGGGCATTGGCGGTGTGCAGACGAATGCATCCGTGTGATGCGGGCCGGCCCAGGCGTCCGACGGCATTCGTGCCGTGCGTCGCGATGCCCCCGTTAAAGAACACGGCATAAGGCATGGGCGCCCCGTCATACTTGCGCGAGTAATGCATACGCGCAGCCCACTTGGCACGAAACGAACCACGCGGCGTCAGATAGCCAGCCCGACCTGACGAGATCGGCCAATGATAAAGCTGACGCCCGCCGACGCTGACCGTCATGGTCTGCGAGCTCAAATTGATGCGCGCGACAAGCGCCGCTCCGGCACGGCGGCGCTTAGGCGCCCGTGCCATGCCTGTATCGGCGCTGCCCAGCGATGCCGTATTGACCGGCTTGTTCGCCTGCGCAGGCGTAACCCAAAGACTGAATGCGCCGGCGACCATCGCAAGCCCGATGATCCCGACACCCGAACCCCACCGCATGCCAAACTCCGCAATGTGAATGAAAGACACTGCGGACGTTAGCCAAACAGCCCTGATGCCGCGTCAAACGCCAGCCAACGTATTGAACAATCGCGTTCAGGAATTCTGCAGGAAGGGCCGGTTCACCACGGCCCGATCCCCACGGCGCAACGAACGTCAGCGGATCACAATGCGCGTGGCCCTGTAACCATACCGAGCCACGAGATTATAAAGTCGGCATGCGTTGCTGGTGCGCAGCCGGACACAGCCATGCGAGGCGGGCCGGCCCAAGGCACGCGTATGGTTCGTGCCGTGGATCGCGTAGCCGCCGTAAAAGAAAATTGAGCAAGGCATCGGCGCGTTATTATAACGAGATGAATAATGCATTCGGACAAGCCGTTTCGGGCTGTAAGCCCCATAGGGCGTCCGATAACGGCCACGGCCCGAAGAGATCGGCCAGGAATACCGCAGCGCACCGTTGACATAGACGGTCATGCGTTGCCGGGCGATTGAAACATTCACACGGACGCCAGCATCGGCTGGCCTCGACGCCCCGATAACGCCAACGGCAAAGACCCAAAACGCGGCGGCTATCAAGCCCACAACACGCATCACATCCTCCAAACGCAAAACAAATTGGTTAATGGATGCTTACCTGTTTTGACCGCGATTGCGACCCGTTATCCCGTCAACCTCGTCGAAGGTCTGCAACTGGCGGGCGGGCCACACATATAAATTCTCAGGACCCACCTTTAATTTTTTCATAGGCGTTCAAAGCGCGTTCGCGGGTTTCTTTGTGATCGACGATAGGCTCGGGATAGGTCTCCCCGAGCGTGACATTGGCGTCTTTCAACGCAGACGCCGGCGCCGTCCAGGGCGCATGGATATAGCGCGTCTCAAGACCCGCGATTTCGGGCACCCATCGCCGCACATAGGCGCCGTCAGGATCATAGCGCTCGCCTTGCGTGACCGCGTTGAAAATGCGGAAATAGGGCGCCGCGTCCGCCCCGGAACCGGAGACCCACTGCCAGCTTGCCGCATTGGAAGCAAGGTCGGCATCCACCAGACAGTCCCAGAACCAGGCCTCGCCAAACTGCCACGGCAACAGAAGATTTTTTGTGAGAAACGAACCCACGATCATACGCACGCGATTGTGCATCCAGCCCGTTTCCCAAAGCTCACGCATCCCAGCGTCGACAATCGGATAACCTGTTTGCCCGCTTTGCCAGGCTTTCAATTGCGCAGCATCCTCCCGCCAGGGAAACTGCGCAAATGCCTGACGGAATGGGGCTTCCGGCAAATTCGGCCAGTGATAAAGCAGGTGGTAGGAAAACTCCCGCCAGACGATTTCCTTCAAGAAGGTCTCGGCACCAGCGCTTGGATCGCGATCCATTTCGCTTGCGACAGCGGCCCAGCACTGCGCCGGCGAGATCTCCCCATGGTGCAAATGCGGCGACAAACGCGATGTCCCCTGCCGATCGGGTCGATTGCGTTCGTCATCGTACGCCGCCAACCCCTCAGCCAGAAATGAATTGAGCCGGGCGTGCGCACCCGCCTCGCCCGGTGTCCACAGCGGTGTGAACCCGCCCGACCAGTCCGGCTTGGTTGGCAGCAACTCAAGCGCATCAAGGTCGAGGCTGTCGAGCCTGCCGTCCGCTGCAGCAAGCTCTTTCACCGCGGGCAACGGCTTTCGCTGCGGACGCTCGGCAACGGACTTCCAGAACGGCGTGTAGACCTTGTAAACATCGCCTGACTTGGTGCGAATATCGTCAGGATCAATCAGCAATTGCCCAGCAAAGCGCTTAACCGTCAGACCGGCATCCTTGCACGCTGGATAGAGCCGGTCCTCGACCGAGCGCCACCACGGCTCAGCCCCACGCGACCAATAGATTGCACCGGCTTTACTTGCTTGAGCGACGTCAAGAGCCTGTTCAACCGTATCGCCGTGGCGAATGACCAGCGGACTGCCGATCTCGGCGAGGCTTTCCGCCAACGCGGCAAGCGAGTGATGGAGCCACCACCGGCTTGCGCCACCTGGCGCCCAGGTCCCGGCGGCATCCGTGTCGTACACGAACAGAGGCACCACCGGTCCGCTCTTGGCCGCTTGCGTCAACGCGGGATGGTCGCTGACCCGCAAGTCGGCGCGGAATAGGACGATCGTTGGTGCAGACATTTGGTTCCCTCAAGCCGGCAGCGCCTGCGCCAGGCAACGCGTTTGCACCACGGTTTGGATTTATGCAGGTCGTGCTTCGTCAGATCCCTTGGCCGCGGCTGCAAGCGGACCTGACCGCGCATCGACCGGCCGCACGTGCCCAAACCAGCGGCCGCAACGCACCGCGCGCGCCACCCGGGGATCGCGAGCGCAACGTCACAACCAACGCGAGCGAGCGGCAACGGTTCGCGCACGTGCTTTGCGCACGGCCGGTGAGACGATCAAGCGGTGTCAGTTTCCAAGGAACAGATCAAACAGTGTCTTTGGCTTGCGCCGCGACCGACGCGATCGACGCCCGCGCGACCGGTTCCGCGACCCAGATTGATTGGCCCACGGTGCCCAGTACGGCACACCGTTGTCGGCGCTTCGTCGTCGACGGCGCTGACGCACCTGACGCCTTGGCGACCGCGACCGGACATCCCTGCGATCAGGCGTCACCGATGCCACGCCGCTTGCCCCCGTCAGAGGCATGCGGTCGACCAGTCCATCGACCGCGTCAACTTTCAAAACGTTGTCTTCGATCGTGACCTTCGATTTGTCAGAGCCAATCTGGCCCGGGACCGTGGCAAGCAAGCGAGAGCGGCGCAGATCAATCAACGCCGCAGAGGCGATCGGCACATCCCGCGCCGCGCGCGTGTCAGCCGAGCCAACAATCACGGTCAGCACGCCGACGCTGTTGCGGCCCGAGCGTTGTTCCTCCCAACCGGCGATGGCAGGGGCCACTTGCCCGAACGGCTCCAGCGGTACGTTGATGCCCTCGAAGCGGGCTGAACGGGCATAAAATCGGTTACCCGCAGCGACGACTTCCCAGCCGTCTTTTCCTGCGCCCGAAACCACCTCTTCGCTTTGCGGCGCCGCCTTGCCCAGCCGCGCAAGCCCAAGCTGGGCCGGCGTCAATTGCGGATCCCGCTCCAGCGCGGCGCGATAGCTGTCAACCGCCGCATCGGTATTGCCAACCGCCTCTTCGATTTCACCGCGCGCCCACAGGACGACGGGGTTGGCCGCATCGATCTGTTCGGCCGCTTGTATCTCGCGCTGGCCCTGCTCCGGTTCAGCCTTCTTTTTGAAAAGCAGCGCCCGGTAGGCAAAAGTCTCGGCCTGACCGGAACGCGGGCCTAACGACAACGCCCTGTTCAGATCGCTTTCCGCCTCATCCACGTTGTTCACGAGGATGTGCGCATGGCCGCGCTGTCGCCACCCATCAGCGGTGTCCGGCGCAAGCGTCAGAACTTTTGTGAAATCAGTTATGGCGGCCTGAAAGTCGCCGCGCCGCATGTAGGCGCCACCGCGCATCAGGTGGGCGTCGACGTCATTGGGGGCGAATGCGATCGTGCGGCTCAGGTCTTCCAGCGCGGCATCATCATCGCCCAACGCGATCCGCGCCTGAGCCCTGAGCCGGTATCCCAATGCGTTGCGCGCGTCGAAGCCGAGCGCCCGATCCAAATCGCGCAGGGCCGCATTCGGGCGCTTCTGATCCAGGTGAAACCGGGCCCTGCGGATCAACGGCGCAGCCTTGTTTTCAAACAGCGCAACTGCCTTGCGCATGTCCATTAAACCGCCGGCAATACGCCCCGCTGCAATCTCAGCCAGCCCGCGATTGGCATAGGCTGCGCCATATCCAGGCGCCAGTGTAATCGCCCGGTCGAGATCTTTGAGCGCTTCGGCGTGCAGACCAAGCGCGCTCAGGACCGCACCGCGGTTGTTGTAAAGCGCCGCGTTTTCCGGAAACAGCCGCGCCGAGGCATTGAAATCATCAAAGGCTTTCTGAGTCTCGCCGATCCGCGCGTATGAGAACGCTCTATCGTTCAACAGCGACGCACGGCGGTCGTTCGCGAGACGCGCTTTGGACAACGCCTCCGTGAGGAGCTGGATCGCACGAGTATCATCGCCCGTTGCGCGGGCTTGGGCGGCACGCTTGACGACATCACCGCCATCGTCCTGCGCGACCGCATGAGACAGGGCGCCGACATGCAGCTGCCAGAGCAATGCCGTGAGCATGACCAGCGCGACGTTGAACAATCCGCGCCGCGGCCGCCACGCCGCGAGGCCCGCGGCTGCACCGAAGCCCACCGACCCAAACCGCAGCGCCGTTTTGAATATGCCTGCCAACATGGATGTCGCGGCCTCCGCCATCGCGGCCAGCGCGTCACGAACCGGTCCGCGCGGCGCTACCGCATCTATCGCGCGTCGTTAAGGCTGGCAAGTGAACCCTGAGACACCGCGCCGCTGCCAGTAGGCCGGCCACCAACAGCCGACGACGTGCACACGGCGGCCCACACCATCAACCTGCAACGATGTCCGCAATCGCGGTTCCCAGTTCCCGGGTTGTCGCCTTGCCACCCATATCGGGCGTCATTGCGATCTTTTCGGCAATCACTGTCTCGATGGCGGAGACAATGGCGGCGCCGGCATCCTCATACCCTAGGTGATCCAGCATCATGGCGGCGGACCAGATCTGGCCGATGGGATTGGCGATCCCTTTGCCCGCGATGTCGGGGGCGGAGCCGTGCACTGGCTCAAACATGGAGGGATATGTGCGCTCGGGATTGATGTTACCCCCTGGCGCAATCGCGATCGTGCCTGTCGTGGCCGGCCCAAGATCGGACAGGATATCGCCGAACAGGTTTGATCCCACGATCACATCAAACCAATGCGGATTGCGCACCAAATGCGCGGTGAGGATATCGATATGGAACTGATCGATGCTCACATCGGCATATTCAGCCGAAACCGCAGCAAAGCGTTCATCCCAATAGGGCATTGAGATCGAAATACCGTTCGACTTGGTTGCCGATGTGACGTGTTTGCGTTTGCGCGTTCTGGCCAAATCAAACGCATAACGCATGATGCGGTCACAACCTTTGCGCGTAAAAATGCTTTCCTGCACCGCCATTTCGTGATCGGTGCCCTCAAACATGCGCCCGCCAACCGAGGAGTATTCGCCTTCATTGTTCTCGCGGACGATGTAGTAATCGATGTCGCCCGGCTTGCGGCCTGCCAGCGGTGATTTCAAACCCTTGAACAACCGGACCGGGCGCAAGTTCACATATTGCTGGAACTGGCGGCGGATTGGGATCAAGAGCCCCCACAACGAGACGTGGTCCGGCACGCCGGGGTAGCCAACCGCGCCGAGATAGATCGCATCGCTGCCACGGATCTGGTCAAGGCCGTCATCCGGCATCATTTTGCCGGTCTTTTGAAAGCGCTCACAGCTCCAGTCGTAATCCTCAAACCGGAAACCGAGATCGAACCGCGAGGCAACCGCCTCAAGGACACGCAAGCCCTCAGGCACAACTTCGTTGCCGATCCCGTCGCCGGGGATCACCGCAATCGTCAGTGCGTTGGCGGGCGCCGCGGCCGCAGCCTTACCGCGCGTTGCCGCTGTTGCCTTGGGTGCTTTCACAGCTTTCCGTGCTTTTGCGGTCTTCACCGATTGCGGGCTTTTTGCGGTTTTCGCCCCCTTTCCGGCTTTGGCCGAAGTCTTTGCATCAGCGGCGACCTTGAGTGTCTCACCGGCTTTGCCGCGCGTGGGCTTCGACCGGCTGACCGTGTCGTCCTTTTTGGTTTTGCTTTTGGCTGGTTTCGCTTTGGCCATGGCTGGAGAACTCTTGAACTGCGGTCATTGGAAACTGACCCCATAAACCGGATGATGCGCTTCCAAATCAAGCGCAGGCACGGTTCAGGAGCCCAATTCATTTGCGTTCTGTCAGCATTGCATCAATTTGGTAAAAATACTGGCAGCTTATCGCGGGGCCTTGGGCTGGCGAGCGACCCCTTCCGCCAATACGCGCGGAAGCGTTTCCGGCAGATCCTCAGCAATCAGTCCTGGCCCGAACCGCTGGGCACAGGCGCCGTGAAGCCAGACCGCCGCACACGCCGCTTGAAATAAATCTAGACCCTGGGCGGCCAAACCGGCGATCAGCCCAGCAAGCACATCGCCCGTTCCCGCAGTTGCAAGCCAGAGCGGACCATTGACGCTGATCCGCGCGCGCCCGCTCGGGTCGGCGACCACGGTATCGGGGCCCTTCAGGACCACTATGGCGCCTGAGCGGCGCGCGGCCTCACGAGCCCGTTCAAGCTTGCCGCCATCGAGATCCGGGAATAACCGCGCGAATTCACCTTCGTGCGGCGTCAGCACCACGCCTTTGCGTTCCGTGCTGTCAGCGGCGCGATCCGGCACGCGCGCTCCATGATCGTGGATGGCCGCAAACAGCGCGTCGCTCCGCCCGGTTTTCGCAAATGATGTCAACGCGTCAGCGTCAAGAACAACCGCCACATGCTGAGCGCTCAAGACCCGGAGGACCGCATCGCAGGTCGCATCGCCAACGCCATAGCCAGGACCAATGACAGCCGCGTTTTTGCGCGTGTCTGCCAGCAACCCCGCAACGTCGGCCAACCCGTTGCAGGCCCGAAGCATGATCGCCGTGGCGTGAGCTGCGTGTTCCAGCAATGCGCCATCGCGCGCTGCAATCGTCACCAACCCGCTGCCGACCCGCAATGCCGCACGCGCCGAAAGCCGGGCCGCGCCAGTCTGATGGGCTGGTCCGCTGAAGACAAGGGTATGGCCGTGATCATATTTATGGGCTTGGGACCGGCGCCCAGCATCGCTGAGCGGACGAAACACGCAGTCTGCCGACGACGCATCAAGCAGGCCGGTCTCGACACGGACTGTTTCGGCCGCATCCGTCGTGTGTCCGGTGTCCCCGTCCTCAGCATCTGAAACGATCTCGTCGGGGATACCAATGTCGGCAAGCACCAGCGCGCCGCACAACGCACGTCCGGGAAACAAGACGTGACCTGTCTTGAAGCGGTGGAAGGTGACTGTGCGGTCAGCTTGGACACACGGGTTCGCGATCACCGCGCCGCGCGTGCCATCGAGACCGCTTGGAACATCGACCGCAAGGACCTGGCACGCCTGCGGTCGGGATTGGAGGAACGGCTCAAAGAAGCGGTGGGTGGCATCTGAAAAGGGGCGGTCCAGTCCCGCGCCGAAGACTGCGTCAATGATCAAATCAGCCGACCGCGCCGCCGCATCCGCCGAATCGTCTTGCGAAATCTCGCCGATCGCCAGCCAACGCTGCGCCATCGCCGCGGCATCACCCCGCAGCGCTTCGGGCGGCTTCAGCGCGAAAACGCGAACATCGTAACCGCGATTTTTGAGAACGCGTGCCGCCACATAGCCATCACCGCCATTGTTGCCCGGCCCACACAACACGACGATCGAGGCGCCCCACGCGACCATCCGTGTCGCTTCCCGCGCGACGGCGCGACCCGCACGCTCCATCAAGTCAAGCCCGCCGATCCCGCAGGACATGGCCACCCGATCGACCCGCGCCATCTGCTCAGTGGTCAACAACTGAATGCGATGGCCCACATCGGGAAACGCCAACACACCGCTCACGCCGCCGGCTCCGACAGTTCAATGAGGTTGCCATCGGGATCGCGCACATAAATCGAGCGGATCGGCCCGGTTGCGCCCGTGCGCGGGACCGGCCCTTCGATAATCGCGATGCCACCGGCCCTCAGACGGGCAGCCATCCCATCAAGATCGCTGACAAGAAAACAAAGATCGCCCGATCCCGGCACCGGCTTTTCCGCCTTTGGCTCGAATTCACGCCCCGCAACGTGCAAATTGATTTTCTGCGCACCAAATTTCAGCGCGGTGCGTTGGTCAGGTCCAAAGACGTCGGCCGTCATGCCAAGATAATCGGTGTAGAAAGCAACGGTTGCATCAAGATCGGCGACCGTCAGAACGAGATGATCGAGGCTTTGAACCGACATTTGGCACTCCGTTGGCTTCAGCGCGCACAGCCACGCTGCCGCCCACGTGGCGGGCACGCAAGCCCCGTCAACCTGCACAATTATTGGTCACATTGACTTCGTAACAAGCAGCCTTCAGACAGCAAACTGCCGCCTTCTTGGGCGACCCCGAGCAAGGTGCTGAATTCGCAATACAAATTTCCCAGTAACCAATTGGCACGCGGCATGCTTAGTGCGGTCCGGTGCGACGGTGACGCGAAAAGGGCTGTGACTGACCCATGAAAAAAATCGAGGCGATCATCAAACCGTTCAAACTCGATGAAGTGAAGGAAGCGCTCCAGGATATTGGCCTGCAAGGCATCACGGTGATCGAAGCCAAAGGCTTTGGCCGTCAGAAAGGGCACACCGAACTTTATCGCGGGGCGGAGTATGTCGTTGATTTCCTTCCCAAGGTGAAGCTCGAGCTGATCCTGGCGGAAGATATGCTCGACAAAGCGGTCGAAGCCATTCAGACCGCAGCACGCACGGGGCGCATTGGCGACGGCAAGATCTTTGTCAGCGACATTGAGCAAGCTGTTCGCATTCGGACCGGCGAGACCGGCAACGAGGCGATCTGATCACCCACCTGCGACACGCTTCATAACGCCGGGTGCGGATGCCGCACCTATTTCCAGCGCCCGCGACCGCGGGCACCACCCCATCCCAACGTTTTCAGCGGTTCATCCAAAGGGGAGAAACGATGACCACACCTGCAGACGTCCTGAACATGATCAAAGAAAAGGACGTGAAATTCGTTGACCTGCGTTTCACTGATACGCGCGGGAAGATGCAGCACGTCACCGCCGACGCCAGCACCATTGATGAAGGTGTGTTTGCTGACGGCTACGCGTTCGACGGTTCCTCGATCGCCGGCTGGAAAGGCATCGAAGCGTCAGACATGATGCTCATCATGGATCCAGAAACGGCGCACGTAGACCCATTCTTCGCGCTGACGACGATGGCCATTTTCTGCGATGTCATCGAACCGTCGACCGGCGAGCCATATGAGCGTGACCCGCGCTCGATCGCAAAACGCGCTGAAGCCTACGTGAAGTCGTCCGGCGCAGGCGACACGATCTTTTTCGGCCCGGAAGCCGAGTTCTTTCTGTTCGACGACGTGCGCTTCACCGCCGATCCGTACGAGACCGGCTTCCGCGTCGACAGCGCCGAAATCCCGTCCAACTCGGGCACCGAGATGGAAATGGGCAACATGGGCCACCGTCCACGCATGAAGGGCGGATATTTCCCGGTCCCGCCAATCGATTCAGGCCAAGATATCCGCTCAGAAATGCTCGCCGTCATGGCTGAAATGGGCGTCACGGTCGAAAAGCACCACCATGAAGTCGGCTCCGCGCAGCACGAACTTGGCATCAAGTTCCAGACGCTGACCACCATGGCCGACCACCTGCAGATCTACAAATACGCGATCCACAACGTGGCCCACGCCTACGGCAAGACCGCAACGTTCATGCCCAAGCCTGTCTACGGTGACAACGGATCGGGCATGCACTGCCACCAGTCGATCTGGCGTGGCGGTGAGCCGACGTTTGCCGGCAACCAGTACGCCGACCTGTCTGAGACCTGCCTGCACTACATCGGCGGCATTCTCAAGCACGCCAAGGCAATCAACGCTTTCACCAACGCCTCCACCAACTCCTATAAGCGTCTGGTGCCCGGCTACGAAGCCCCGGTTCTGCTCGCCTATTCCTCGCGCAACCGCTCCGCCTCTTGCCGCATTCCGTTCACCAACAGCCCCAAAGCCAAGCGCATCGAAGTCCGCTTTCCGGACCCGACCGCCAACCCATACTTGGCGTTCTCTGCCATGCTAATGGCTGGCCTCGACGGCATCCAGAACCGGATCGACCCCGGCCCGGCGATGGACAAAAACCTCTACGATCTGCCGCCAGCCGAACTCGCCGAAATCGCGACCGTTTCCACAAGCCTGCGTGAAGCGCTCGAGCATCTCGACAAAGACCGTGCGTTCTTGAAAATGGGCGGCGTTTTCACCGACGACATGATCGACGCTTACATCGAGTTGAAGATGGAAGAGGTCGAGCGGTTCGAACAAACACCGCACCCGGTCGAGTTCGACATGTATTACTCGGTCTA